>NZ_CP067412.1:6000000-6300000 GCF_023375815.1 Pseudomonas sp. HS6
GGGTTGCGAGCAGATGCGTCAGCTCAAGGCGGTGAAAGCGGTTTCTACTGAAGCCGAGTTGGCTCCGCTTTAAGGACCGAGGCGCGGCCATCGCGGGCAAGCCCGCTCCCACAGGGTTTTGTGGTGAATACCGATATGCGTTACACCGCAAATCCTGTGGGAGCTGGCTTGCCAGCGATGGGGCCCGAACAGACAACGAAGATGTCGAGGTGAACATGTACAACTGGATCGACGCCCTCGCCGACCTGCAGAACCAGGGCGAACCCTGCGTTCTGGTGACGATCATCGAAGAGCTCGGCTCGACGCCGCGCAATGCCGGCTCGAAAATGGTCGTCAGCGCCCGCCAGACGTTCGACACCATTGGTGGCGGGCACCTGGAATACAAAGCCATGCAGATCGCCCGCGAGATGCTCGCCAGCGGCAAGCAGGACACCCATCTGGAGCGTTTCAGCCTCGGCGCCAGTCTCGGCCAGTGCTGCGGCGGCGCCACGGTGCTGTTGTTCGAACCGATGGGCCAGGTGCAGGCGCAGATTGCGGTGTTCGGCGCCGGTCATGTCGGCCGCGCGCTGGTACCCTTGCTCGCCAGCCTGCCGTGCCGGGTGCGCTGGATCGATTCCCGGGAAGAGGAATTTCCCGAACAGATTCCCCACGGTGTGCGCAAGATCGTCGCCGAGGAACCGGTGGATGAAATCGACGACCTGCCCGCCGGCAGCTATTGCATCGTCATGACTCACAATCATCAGCTGGATCTGGAACTCACCGCCGCGATCCTCAAGCGCAACGACTTCACCTGGTTCGGCCTGATCGGCTCGAAGACCAAACGGGCCAAGTTCGAACACCGCTTGCGTGACCGAGGCTTCGACGCCAGCGTCGTGCAACGCATGCGCTGCCCGATGGGCATCGGCGAAGTCAAAGGCAAATTGCCTGTGGAAATCGCCATCTCCATCGCCGGCGAAATCATCGCCACCTATAACGCCAATTTCGGCCAGCACACCGCCAGCGCCGAACCGATTGCCAAACTGCTGCCGGTTTCCCGCCGCAGTCAGGCCGCCACACTCAAAGCCTCAAACTGATTAGAGAACCCTCATGCCTCTGACTCGCAAAGCCTACCGCGCCGCCATCCTGCACAGCATTGCCGACCCTGCCGAGGTCGGCATCGAGGCCTCCTACGAATATTTCGAGGACGGCCTGCTGGTGGTCGATGACGGCAAGATCAGCGCCCTCGGCCACGCCAGCGAACTGCTGCCGACGCTGCCGGCGGATATCGAGATCGTTCATCACAAGGATGCGCTGATCACCCCGGGCTTCATCGACACCCACATTCACCTGCCGCAAACCGGCATGGTCGGCGCCTACGGCGAGCAACTGCTGGACTGGCTGAACACCTACACCTTCCCGTGCGAAAGCCAGTTCGCCGACAAGGCCCACGCCGATGAAGTGGCGGATATCTTCATCAAGGAACTGCTGCGCAATGGCACCACCACCGCGCTGGTGTTCGGCAGCGTGCACCCGCAATCGGTGAACTCGTTCTTCGAGGCCGCCGAGAAGCTGGACCTGCGGATGATCGCCGGCAAGGTGATGATGGACCGCAACGCGCCGGACTACCTGACCGACACCCCGGAATCGAGCTACGTCGACAGCAAGGCGCTGATCGAACGCTGGCACGGCAAGGGTCGTCTGCACTACGCGGTGACCCCGCGCTTCGCCCCGACCAGCACTCCGGAACAGTTGACCCTTGCCGGCCAGTTGCTCGGTGAATACCCGGATCTGTACATGCAGACCCACATCAGCGAAAACCTCAAGGAAGTCGAGTGGGTCAAGGAGCTGTTCCCGGAGCGCAAGGGCTACCTGGATGTCTACGACCACTATCAATTGCTCGGCGAGCGTTCGGTGTTCGCCCACGGCGTGCACCTGTGCGACGACGAATGCGCGCGCCTGGCGGAGACCGGTTCGGCAATCGCGTTCTGCCCGACCTCGAACTTCTTCCTCGGCAGCGGCCTGTTCAACCTGCCGATGGCCGAGAAGCACAAACTGAACGTCGGCCTCGGCACTGACGTCGGCGGCGGCACCAGTTTCTCGCTGCTGCAAACCCTGAACGAAGCCTACAAAGTGATGCAGCTGCAAGGCGCACGCCTGAGCCCGTTCAAGTCGCTGTACCTCGCCACCCTCGGCGGTGCGCGGGCACTGCGCCTGGAAGACAAGATCGGCAACCTGCAACCGGGCTCCGACGCCGACTTCCTGGTGCTGGACTACAACGCCACGCCGCTGCTGAGCTACCGCTTGAAGCAGGCCAACAACATTGCCGAGACGTTGTTTGTGCTGATGACGCTGGGCGATGACCGCACCGTTGCCCAGACTTATGCGGCGGGTGCGCTGGTGCATCAGCGCTGAGTTTTCCCAAGGCATAAAAAATCCCCCGGTGGTGTTCACCCCGGGGGATTTTTTATGCCTGTCAGACTGCTATCGCTGGCAAGCCAGCTCCCACAGGGTTTTATGGTGTTCACCAGAATTGCGTCCCACCGCAAATCCTGTGGGAGCTGGCTTGCCAGCGATTGGGGCCAACTCGTTCTGACTTAGAGCTTGGCCGCCGGACGCCCCGGCTTCTTGGTCTGCAACAGATGCGAGAACACCGCATGCAGATCGTCGGACGCGCTTTCCTCGTCGAGGTTGAGCTTGCTGTCGATGTGATCCATGTGATGCATCATCAGGTCCACCGCCAGCTCGCCGTTGCGCGCTTCGATGGCGTCGATCAACTGGGTGTGTTCGTCGTAGGAACAGTGCGAACGGTTGCCGCTTTCATATTGCGCAATGATCAACGACGTCTGCGAAACCAGGCTGCGCTGGAAGCTGATCAACGGAGCGTTCTTCGCCGCTTCGGCCAGTTTCAGGTGGAACTCGCCCGAGAGACGGATGCCGGCGCCGCGATCGCCACGGGAGAAGCTGTCACGCTCGTCATTGACCATCTGGCGCAATTCGGCGATCTGCTCGGCCGTGGCGTGCTGCACCGCCAGTTCAGTGATCGCGCGCTCCACCAGACGCCGGGCGAGGAATACCTGACGCGCCTCTTCGACACTCGGGCTCGCCACCACCGCGCCACGGTTTGGCCGCAACAGCACCACACCTTCATGGGCCAGGCGCGAGAGCGCGCGGCGAATGATGGTGCGGCTGACCCCGAAAATTTCCCCCAGCGCTTCTTCGCTCAACTTTGTGCCGGGCGCCAGGCGCTGTTCGAGGATGGCCTCGAAGATATGCGCATAGACGATATCGTCCTGGGTTCCGCTGCGGCCGGCTTTGCCTGCTCGCGGTTGTTTCTTGAGGGGTTGCAACTGTTCGTTCATGGGCACTCGAGTCGGGAAGAACGGCGGCGAATTGACCGTGACTGTAATACGGCACAGTGGGTCGCTGGCAAGTATCGCGTAAAAAACAGCGCGATTGTACACAATGGAAGGTGGCAACACGACTGTACGGCTGTTTGTGACTTCGGCTGTATTGCAACGCATCGTTACATTTGAGTTTAGGCTTGATCGCAGAATCCGCGATCCCTGTGGGAGCGAGCTTGCTCGCGATAGCGGTTATACATTCAACTCCAATGTCGATTGTTCCGCCGCCATCGCGAGCAAGCTCGCTCCCACAAGGGTTTCGTGTCGCTGCGAATATCTTCATTGGTATAAGGAACACCCCCGTCATGAACGACGCCACACACACTCAGCTGCGTCCCTTCGCGGACACATCGCCCTCCGCCATCGTCGCCGGATTCATCGCGATGATGACCGGCTACACCAGTTCGCTGGTGCTGATGTTTCAGGCCGGGCAGGCAGCAGGCCTCACCAGCGGGCAGATTTCCTCATGGATCTGGGCAATTTCCATTGGCATGGCGGTGTGTTCAATCGGCCTGTCCCTGCGCTATCGCACGCCGATCACGATTGCCTGGTCGACGCCCGGCGCAGCCTTGCTCATCACCAGTCTTGGCGGCGTCACCTACGGCGAAGCGATCGGTGCCTACATTACCTGTGCGGTGCTGGTGACGATCTGCGGCCTGACCGGCAGCTTCGAACGGCTGGTGAAAAAGATCCCGGCCTCCCTCGCCGCCGCGTTGCTGGCGGGGATTCTGTTCAAGATCGGCAGCGAAATCTTCGTCGCAGCGCAGCATCGCACCGGGCTGGTGCTGGGGATGTTCTTCACTTATCTGCTGGTCAAACGCCTGACGCCGCGCTATGCGGTACTCGCCGCGCTGCTGATCGGCACCGCGCTATCGGGCTTCATGGGGCTGCTGGACTTCAGCGGCTTTCATCTGGAAGTGGCGACGCCGGTCTGGACCACACCGCACTTTTCCTTGGCCGCGACCATCAGCATCGGCATTCCGCTGTTCGTGGTGGCGATGACCTCGCAGAACATGCCCGGTATCGCGGTGCTGCGGGCCGACGGCTACAACGTCCCGGCCTCGCCCTTGATCACCACCACCGGCATCGCGTCGCTGCTACTGGCGCCGTTCGGTTCCCACGGCATCAACCTCGCAGCGATCAGCGCCGCGATCTGCACCGGGCCCCATGCCCATGAGGATCGCAACAAGCGTTACACCGCAGCGGTGTGGTGCGGGATTTTCTACGGGATTGCCGGCGTATTCGGCGCCACGCTGGCGGCGCTGTTTGCCGCGCTACCCAAGGAACTGGTGCTGTCAATTGCCGCGCTGGCGCTGTTCGGTTCGATCATCAACGGCTTGAGCATCGCCATGACCGAGGTGAAGGAACGGGAAGCGGCGCTGATCACCTTCATGGTCACGGCGTCGGGGCTGACGCTGTTTTCCATCGGCTCGGCCTTCTGGGGGATTGTCGCGGGGGTGCTGACCTTGCTGATCCTCAACTGGCGCAAGGCTTGAGGTCTCGCTGAAAAGCAGGCATAAAAAAACGGCGACCCTCAGGTCGCCGTTTTTTTCAGTATCACTTGGCCGCGTTGATCGGCTTTTCCGGATACCAAACGTCCAGCAGCGGGCTGATTTCAGTGGTGGTCAGCTCGGAGCGGGTTTTCAGCCAGGCTTCAACAGCAGCGCGCTGCTCTTCGGAAACCGAGCCACGCTTCTGCAGGCAAACCAGACCGAAGTCGTCGCCGCCGACATAGCCCAGACCGTTCTTTTCCATGGCTTCTTTGATGAATGCTTCGAGGAAAGCGTCAATGGCTTCTTCGGACAGGTCTTCTTTGAAGCCCAGGTTCAGTTCGAAACCCAGCTCTTGAAATTCATCGACGCACAGTTTTTTGCGCAGACGCTGGGAACGGTTAGTCGCCATTGGAACAATCCTCTTAAGTAATAACGGCCGGCACTTTACCAGTTTAAGGCGGCGATTGCCCGCCTATCCGGGACGAGCGTGCGACCGCCCGTAAAAAAATAACCCATTGGCAGCCTTGCGAGAGGCACAAGCTGTTACACCTTGGGGCATAATGCCGACACTTTCATGACCACTGAGGGCCTTTTCATCCATGTCCTCGTCTTTTTCCCCTCGGCTGTAGGGTTTTATTTCATATGATCAAATCGTTGCGTCCTCTGCTCCTGGCCGGTCTTCTTCTGCCGCTGGCCCTGCCTGTCTCCGCTGCCACCATCAACACCGCCCTGACGCCCAACGTCGAAAAAGCCCTCAAGGCCAGCAAGCTGCAACCCAGCGCCCTGTCGCTGGTGATGGTGCCGCTGGACGGCCCGGGCACGCCGACCGTGTACAACGCCGACGTATCGGTCAACCCGGCCTCGACCATGAAACTGGTCACCACCTACGCGGCGCTGGAAATGCTCGGCCCCAACCATCAGTGGAAAACCGAGTTCTACACCGACGGCGACCTGAACAGCGGCATCCTCAACGGCAACCTCTACCTCAAGGGTGGCGGCGATCCGAAGCTGAACATGGAAAAACTCTGGCTGCTGATGCGCGACCTGCGCGCCAACGGCGTAACCCAGATCACCGGCGACCTGGTGCTGGACCGCAGCTTCTTCGTGCAGCCGCAACTGCCGGAGTTCAACGATGACGGCAACGACGAGAACAAGCCGTTCCTGGTCAAGCCGGACTCGCTGCTGGTCAACCTCAAGGCCCTGCGCTTCGTGGCCCGCAATGACAACGGCCGGGTATTGATCTCGGTCGAACCGCCGATTGCCAGCATCAACATCGAAAACACCGTCAAAGCGCTCAACTCCAAGCAATGCACCGGCGGCGTGCGCTACAACCCGGTGCCGCAGGCCGATGGCAGCGTAACCGTGACCGTTGCCGGCCAGTTGGGCGAAGGCTGCAGCTCGCAGACTTACCTTTCGCTGCTCGACCACGCGACCTACACCGCCGGCGCCGTGCGGGCGATCTGGAAGGAATTGGGTGGCAGCATTCAGGGCAAGGATCGTCTGGCCCCGACACCGAGCAGCGCCAAGGTGCTGGCCCGTGCGTTCTCGCCGGACCTGGCGGAAATCATCCGCGACATCAACAAATACAGTAACAACACCATGGCTCAGCAGCTGTTCCTGAGCCTGGGGCAGAAATTCCGCAACGACGCCGACGGCGATGACGCCAAGGCGGCGCAACGCGTAGTGCGTCAGTGGCTGGCGAAGAAAGGCATCACCGCGCCGCACCTGGTAATGGAGAACGGCTCCGGCCTGTCCCGTGCCGAACGCGTCAGCGCCCGGGAAATGGCTGCCATGCTGCAAGCCGCGTGGCACAGCCCGTATGCCGCCGAGTACATCAGCTCGCTGCCGATCGCCGGCACCGACGGCACCATGCGCAAACGCCTGAAGACCACCGCGATGCGCGGCGAAGCTCACGTCAAGACCGGCACCCTGAATACCGTGCGCGCCATCGCCGGTTTCAGCCGCGACGTCAACGGCAACACCTGGGCGGTGGTGGCGATCCTCAACGACAAGGCACCGTTCGGTGCATCGTCGGTGCTGGATCAGGTATTACTGGATCTCTACAAACAGCCGCGAACGCCGCAGACGGCTTCGGTCCTGTAATCCGCCTCTGAGAACTCCGCAAGACCTGTGGGAGCCGGGCTTGCCCGCGATGGCGTCAGTTCAGCCAGCATATGCAGTGACTGACACACCGCCATCGCGGGCAAGCCCGCTCCCACAGAATCGGCGGCAAGCTGGATCAGCTCATCTGCCGCTCAACCCGATCCCGCCCGCCCTGCTTCGCCGCGTAAACCCCCGAGTCAGCCCGCAGCAACAGCGCATCCGCGCCCTCTCCCGGCCGCCAACTGGCAATCCCGAAACTCGCCGTCACCACGCCCACCACATCCACCGGCGCTCCGCGCAGGCCTTGCCACAGCTCCACGGCCAGCATGTACGCGTGCTCACCGTCGATATCCGGGCACAGCACCATGAATTCCTCGCCGCCCAGACGACAGAACACGTCAGTACGCCGCAGGCGATGGCCGATGCGTTCGCAGACAGCCTGCAACACCCGGTCGCCCACCGCGTGACCGTACTGGTCGTTGATCCGTTTGAAGTGGTCGATGTCGAGCATGATCACTGACAGTTCGCCACCCCCGCGCTCGACCCGAGCCATTTCGGTGGTCAGGCGTTCCTGGAAATAACGCCGGTTGTGGATACCGGTCAGGGCATCGGTCACCGACAGTGCTCGCAACTCTTCCTCCACCCGCTTCAGGTCTGAGATGTCCGAAATGTAGCCATGCCACAGCACGCCGCCGCCCGGCAGTTCCTCGGGGGTCGCTTCACCGCGCACCCAGCGCAGGCCGCGCCCGGGCAACTGCACGCGATATTCCTCGCGCCATGGGCTCAGATTGTCGGCCGAGGCACGGATCGACTTGCGCACGCGGCTGACGTCCTGCGGATGAATGCGGGTGAAGATCGCTTCGGCGTTGAGCAGCAGCACATCCGGCTCCAGTTCGTAGATCTCGCGGATGCCGTCGCTGGCGTAGATCACGCTGAAGCGCCCGTCGAATTCCATCTTGAACTGATAGATCCCGCCCGGAACGTGGGCGCTGAGTTTTTTCAGCAAAACGTCTCGCGCCGCCAACGCTTCGTGTACACGCTTGCGCTCGGTGATGTCGATACAGATCGCCAGGTGCCCGACCCACAACCCCTGCTCGTCCAGTACCGGCGTGGCGAGCATGTTCACCGGCAGATGACTGCCATCCTTGCGCACCAGCGTCCACTCCCGCGCCTCGTGCCCGCCGACTTCGCCGCCCTCCACCAGCATCGCCTGGCAGGTCGGGATGGCCTTGCCATAACGGGCGCTCAGTTCCGCCGCACGGGTGATCAGCTCCCGGGGGAAATGCAGGTTTTCCAGGGTCATGTGGCCAACCACTTCGACGCTGTGGTAACCGAGCATCTGCTCCGCGCCGGGGTTGAAGGTGTTGATCACGCCGCGCAGGTCGGTGGCGATGATCGCGACTTGCGTGGCCGCGTTGAGCACCCCGCGCAACTGACCGTGGGTGCCCCGCAGTTCCTGTTCACGCTCATGCAGTTCCTGGGTGCGCAACTCGACCATGCGCAATGCCCGCTGACGCTGACTGACCAGCACATACAACAGCGCGCTGAGCAGCAGGCTGAGCAAACCGCCCAGAATTACCACGCTACCAACCGACGAATGGTTGGCTTGCAGGAAGGCCTCGCTGGGTGAAATGTCGACCTGATAGTCGTGATCGGCCATACGCACCAGTCGTGTGGCCGACAGATCGCTGGGTGCCGGCTCATTGGTCGATTCGAACAGCACTTCGTGCTGATCATTGGTCGACAGATCGAGAATCCGTACCGACAGGTAATCATGCAGCGCGTCCGGCAATCCATCGGCCAACAACTGGCGCATGCTGATCACCGCCATCACATAGCCGAACGACTTGGGCTCGCCCTCGCGCAGCACCGGCGCCACCAGCAGCACGCCCCGCGCGTAGGCCGGCTCGATGCTGACCAGATGCATCGGCTGCGACACCGCCAGGCTGCCGAGCTGGTCGGCGCGTTCCAGCGTCGAGCGGCGCAACGGCTGGGCCAGCAAGTCGTAACCCAACGGTGAGCCGAGCCGGCTCTGAGTCTGGCTGTACACCACGACGACGTATTCATCGCGGGCGCCGGCCAGTTGCAGCTCACCGCGGGCATTGAGTTCGCGCACGCTGAAGGTGGTAATGCCTTCATCACGCACCCGTTGCTCGAACGCGGCGCGCTCGGAACCGCTCACCCGCAAGGCAAACGAATAGGCTTGGGTGCGCAGTAATAAAGGTTGGGTGTAGCCGTCGAATTCGGCGCGGGACACCGATTCGGAGTTGGCGAAGAACCGGCGCAGGCCATCGAGGCGTTGCTCCTGATCCTGAAAACGTTCTTCGATGCGGCTGTAGCGTTCGTTGGCCAGCAGTTGGAAACGCTGGCGCAACTGGCTGTGAAACTGATTGAGGGTGGCCCAGGCGAGCAGCCCCGTGAGAATCCCGCCGGCGAGCAATACCAGCAGCGCGACCAGCCAGGCCGAGACTTCTTCGCTGATAAAACCCAGGATCTTTGGGCGCACGGGGTGCAACGACATAAAGGCCACTCACTACGCCAGTACTTGCGGGATAACCCCATTGGCCGTGAGTGAGTTATAGCTATTAGCCACTAATTTGGCTAGCTCTGATCGGATCCAAGAGCCTTAAAAATCAAGGCTCTGTGGATCCAATTGATCAGAGTGTCAACGGGCCGTGATTTTCCAGGCGCGGTGGATTTTGCCATTGCGGGCGAAATCCGGATCGATGGTGCTGGCAGTGATTTCCTCGACCGCGTAACGCTCGGCCAGGTTGTCTTCCAGCTGGAACTTGCGGAAGTTGTTGGAGAAGTACAACACCCCGCCCGCTGCCAGTCGGGCCATGGCCAGGTCGATCAACTGCACCTGGTCACGCTGCACGTCGAAGATGCCTTCCATGCGCTTGGAGTTGGAGAAGGTCGGCGGGTCAATGAAGATCAGATCGTACTCTTCCCGGCTGCTTTCCAGCCACGCCATCACATCGCCCTGCTCCAGACGGTTCTTGTCGGAGAAGCCGTTGAGCGACAGGTTGCGGCGCGCCCAGTCGAGGTAGGTTTTCGACAGGTCGACGCTGGTGGTGCTGCGCGCGCCGCCCTTGGCTGCGTGCACACTGGCGGTCGCGGTGTAGCAGAACAGGTTGAGGAAGCGCTTGCCGGCCGCCTCTTTCTGGATCCGCATGCGCATTGGCCGGTGATCCAGGAACAGCCCGGTGTCGAGGTAGTCGGTGAGGTTCACCAGCAGCTTCACGCCGCCTTCGGTGACTTCGTTGAACTTGCCTTGGGCCGCCTGACGCTCGTACTGCTTGGTGCCGCTCTGACGCTCGCGGCGCTTGACCACCACGCGGCTCTTGTCGATGTTCAGCGCCTGCGGGATGGCCGCCAGGGCGTCAAACATGCGGATCGAGGCCTTTTCCGGATCGATCGACTTCGGCGCGGCGTACTCCTGAACGTGCACCCAGTCGTGGTACAGGTCGATGGCCATGGCGTACTCCGGCATGTCCGCATCGTAGACGCGGTAGCAGTCGATGCCTTCGCGCTTGACCCACTTGCCCATCGCCTTGAGATTCTTCTGCAGGCGGTTGGCAAACATCTGCCCGCCTTCGCTCAGGCGCGGCTGCTCGATCACCGGAGCCGGAGCCGGCGTCGGTTTGATCGGGTTACCGTTCTTGTTGTACTTGCGCTCTTGCGGCTCGTTCGGCGCCTGATCGTATTCAGCTTGCTCGCGCTCGGCCTGACGTTGTTCCGGGGTGCGACGCTCGCCGGTGACGAACTGATCCGGCAGCACTTTGATCAACAGCAGCTTGCACGGCAACGCGCCGTTCCAGAACGAATACTGCTTATGGCTGCGGATACCCATGCGCTTGCCCAGGTCCGGCGCGCCGGTGAACACTGCGGCTTCCCAGTTCAGGCAGGCCTGACGCAGGCGCTCGCCAAGGTTCTGGTAGAGGTATAACAGGCTGGCTTCGTCACCCAGACGCTCGCCGTACGGCGGGTTGCAGATCACCAGACCTTTCTGGTTCTGGTCCGGACGCGGTTCGAAGGTCGCGACTTCGCCCTGGTAGATCTTGATCCACTCGCTCAGGCCGGCGCGCTCGACGTTGTTGCGGCCCGGCTGGATCAGCCGTGGGTCGGCTTCATAACCACGGATCCACAGCGGTGGCTTGGCCAGACCGGCAGCAGCACGCTCGGCAGCTTCTTCATGCAGCTTCTTCCACAGCGCCGGCACGTGACCGAGCCACGCGGTAAAGCCCCACTGCTCGCGACGCAGGTTTGGCGCCATGTCGGCGGCGATCATGCCGGCTTCGACCAGGAACGTGCCGACACCGCACATCGGGTCAGCCAGCGCGCCACCTTCGGCAGCAATGCGCGGCCAGCCGGAACGGATCAGGATCGCCGCCGCCAGGTTTTCCTTCAGCGGCGCAGCGCCCTGCTGCAAGCGGTAGCCGCGCTGGTGCAGGCTGTGGCCGGAGAGGTCGAGGGACAGAATCGCTTCGCCGCGATCCAGTCGCAGGTGAATGCGCAGGTCCGGGTTGAGCTTGTCGATGCTTGGGCGGTCGCCCTGCGGGGTGCGCAGTTTGTCGACGATGGCGTCCTTGACCTTCAAGGCGCCGAAGTGGGTGTTGTCGATGCCCGAGCCGTGGCCGCTGAATTCAACAGCCAGGGTGCCGTCAGCCAGCATGTGGTCCTGCCACTCGACGTCGAGCACGCCGTGGTACAGGTCCTCGGCGTCTTTCATCGGGAAACGCTTGAGCACCAGCAACACGCGGTTGGCCAGACGCGACCAGAGGCACAGGCGATAGGCGGTTTCCATGGTCGCCATGCCACGCACGGCGGAGGTGTGCTCGCGGGCTTCTTCAAGGCCAAGCCCGACGGCTTCCTCGATGAGCAGGCCTTCAAGGCCTTTGGGGCAAGTGAGGAAGAGTTCGAAACGGTCGGACATGGTTTTTCCAGAGCCTTTGGCTAATGAACCGGCAACGCATTGCCGATCCGGTTTTCAATCAGGCGCTTTTCTACAAGAGCGCCCGCGTGGCACGAAGGTGTGCCGTTCCATCCCCGCTGCTCGGGTTAAAAGAGCTTAGATGCCGGGACAGATAAAAAAGTTGATGCAACAAAATGACTCAAAGCAACCCTTCGTCGAAAAGTACCCGACGGTAAACGTGGGTCATTCTCACTAAGGCATTAAACCTGTCATACAGCGCAGGGCCGATCATACCGGGGTTTGGTGAATAAACATTCATGAAACCTGGCGTTACTTATCGCCATAGCATCCTTTTCGTTACGTCCTTATGACAAAACGGTCATTCCCTCGATGTGACTCATTGGTTAGAACTGGACACAGGTTGACGTCGCAACGGCGTCAACACCTTGGCTCGCCACGCCGGCAGCGAGCCGCCAACGGCAGAGTTTTTCTGCCAGACCTCAATTGAGGTCGACGCGACAAAAACAGTCAACAAGTGAGGGAAACACCCTATGAGAAGACTTAAGCGTGATCCGTTGGAAAGAGCATTTTTGCGCGGATATCAATATGGCGTTGGTGGCAAATCCCGTGAGCTTTGCCCATTTACTCTACCGTCGGTACGTCAAGCCTGGATCAACGGCTGGCGAGAAGGACGCGGCGACAACTGGGACGGTATGACCGGCACTGCGGGAATCCACAGACTCAACGAACTTCACGCCGTCGGCTGACACAGGGCACTTATTCCGACACGACAATCTGATTTCGCAACACCCTGATCACCATGCACGTCCTTCCCGGACGGCGGGCTACGGCCCAGGGGCTCCTTCGAGGAGCCCTTTTTTATGCCTGCCTTTTTATATCTGCCGATCAGCGCTTGGCGGCGATCGCGTCCACGGATTCGCGGATCAGCGCCGGGCCCTTATAGATGAAGCCGGAATAGATCTGCACCAGGCTCGCGCCGGCAGCGATCTTCTCGGCGGCATGCTTGCCTTCGGTGATACCGCCCGCCGCGATGATCGGAAGTTTGCCGCCCAGCTCGGACGCCAGCACTTTCACAGTGTGAGTGCTCTTCTCACGCACCGGCGCACCGGACAGACCGCCCGCCTCGTCACCATGCTCCATGCCTTCGACACCCACGCGGCTGAGGGTGGTGTTGGTAGCGATCACCGCGTCCATCCCGGTTTCGATCAGCGCTTGCGCGACTTGCGCGGTTTCTTCGTCGGTCATGTCCGGCGCGATCTTGATCGCCAGCGGTACATGCTTGCCGTGGCGCAGGGCCAGTTCGGCGCGGCGCGTGGCCAGGTCTGCCAGCAATTGCTTGAGCGAGTCGCCGAATTGCAGGCTGCGCAGGCCCGGGGTGTTCGGCGAGCTGACGTTGACCGTGATGTAACTGGCGTGGGCGTAGACCTTGTCCAGGCAGATCAGGTAGTCATCGACCGCACGCTCGACCGGCGTGTCGAAGTTCTTGCCGATGTTGATCCCCAGCACGCCTTTGTATTTGGCCGCCGCCACCCGCGCCAGCAGGTTATCCACACCGAGGTTGTTGAACCCCATGCGGTTGATGATCGCCTCGGCTTCCGGCAGGCGGAAAATCCGTGGTTTCGGGTTGCCCGGCTGTGGACGCGGCGTCACGGTGCCGATTTCGACAAACCCGAAACCCAGCTGCGCGAAGCCATCAATGGCCGCACCGTTCTTGTCCAGACCGGCCGCCAGACCGACAGGGTTCGGGAAGTCCAGGCCCATGACGCTCACCGGCAGCGACGCCGGCGCCTTGCACAGCAAGCCGTTGAGGCCCAAACGCCCGCCCGCGCCGATCAGATCCAGCGACAGATCGTGGGAGGTTTCCGGGGAAAGTTTGAACAACAGCTGACGGGCCAGGGTGTACATGGGCGGCTATGACTCGGGCGGCGAAAAGAGGCGGCGATTATAGCCGGGCATCGCCCCGCCGCGCGAGGCGCACGGGTAAATCCGTGCGCATGGCATATGCCTTGCACCTTCCTCGGCATCAGCCCGCAGGCCAATGGTGGTGTGCAGGCAAGGACAACGGCGTCGTCTCTCGGTTTTGCGCGGGCAAAGCCTGGGACGACGTTTTTTTTGAGGGTGGCTTTCATGACTCAAACCTCCGCCGGGCCACTGGCCTGGGTCAACGGCAGCGATGCCCCGGAAAAAACCGCGATCAACCTCGGCTTCATGGCCCTGAGCGACTGTGCCTCTGTGGTGGTCGCCGCGACCCAGGGCTTTCCTCAGCCTTACGGCTTGACCCTGAACCTCAAGCGCCAGAGTTCCTGGGCCAACCTGCGCGACAATCTGGTCAGCGGCGAGCTCGACGCCGCCCATAGCCTCTACGGCCTGATCTACGCGGTGCACCTGGGCATCGGCGGCGTCGCGCCCACCGACATGGCGGTGTTGATGGGCCTGAATCAGAACGGTCAGAGCCTCAACCTGTCCCACGGTTTGCAGGGACTGGGCGTGACCGGTCCTGAATCGCTGCACCACCATGTGCACCAAACCCGCGCAAAACTCACCTTCGCCCAGACCTTCCCCACCGGCACCCACGCCATGTGGCTTTATTACTGGCTCGCAAGCCAGGGCATCCATCCATTGCAGGATGTCGACAGCGTGGTGGTGCCGCCGCCACAAATGGTCGCGCACCTGCAGGCCGGTCGCATCGACGGGTTCTGCGTCGGCGAGCCGTGGGCCGCCAGCGCGGTGCAGCAGAATCTCGGCTTCACCATGGCGACCAGCCAGACCATCTGGCCCGATCACCCGGAAAAAGTCCTCGGCTGCACTCGTGCCTTCGTCGAGCAATACCCCAACACTGCCCGGGCGTTGGTGATGGCGATTCTCGAAGCCAGCCGTTTCATCGAAGAAAGCCCGGAAAACCGCCGCAGCACCGCGCAGTTGTTGAGCGCAGCGGAATACCTCGACACCCCGGTGTCCTGCATAGAACCGCGCTTTCTCGGTGACTACGACGACGGGCTGGGCAATCGCTGGCAGGATCCGCACGCCCTGCGCTTTCACGGCGATGGCGCGGTGAATCTGCCGTACCTGTCGGACGGCATGTGGTTCATGACCCAATTCCGCCGCTGGGGTCTGCTGCGCGATGACCCGGACTACCTCGCCGTCGCCCGTCAGGTGCAGCAACTGGCGCTGTACCGCGACGCGGCCAGCGCTGTCGGTGTGCCGGTCGGCACCGAGGACATGCGCAGCAGCCAGTTGATCGACGGCAAGCTCTGGGACGGCAGCGACCCGGCCGCCTACGCGCAAAGCTTCAAGCTGCACGCGTTGAGCAACAACGTCCCTCTTCTCGCCCGTCGCTGACAGGAGACCGCGAACATGCTGCGCATTCTGCTGATCAACGACACCGCGAAAAAAGTCGGGCGCCTGAAAGCTGCACTGACCGAGACCGGATTCGAGGTCATCGACGAGTCCGGCCTGACCATCGACCTGCCCGCACGCGTCGAAACGGTGCGCCCGGACGTGATCCTGATCGATACTGAGTCACCGAGCCGCGATGTGATGGAACAAGTGGTGCTGGTCAGCCGCGACCAACCCCGGCCGATCGTGATGTTCACCGACGAGCATGACCCCGGCGTGATGCGTCAGGCGATCAAGTCCGGGGTCAGTGCCTACATCGTTGAGGGCATTCACGCACAACGCTTGCAGCCTATTCTCGACGTGGCCATGGCCCGCTTCGAAAGCGACCAGGCCTTGCGCGCCCAGCTACAAGCTCGCGATCAACAACTGGCCGAGCGCAAACGCATCGAACTGGCCAAAGGGCTACTGATGAAAATGAAGGACTGCAACGAAGAAGAGGCCTACACCCTGATGCGTCGCCAGGCGATGAGCCGTCAGCAGAAACTGATTCAGGTGGCGGAGCAGATCATTGCCATGAGCGAGTTGCTTGGCTGAGGTTCTGTGGTGCTTTAGCGGCGCAAAATCAAAAGCAACCCTCACCCTAGCCCTCTCCCGGAGGGAGAGGGGACCGACCGGGGGATGGCATAGCAATACGCCGACCTGAACGATCTCGAATGAATCCATAATCGCTTCGATCGTTCAGGTCGCTGAATAGGTTGGAACAACACGGTCGGTCCCCTCTCCCTCCGGGAGAGGGTTAGGGTGAGGGGCTTTTGACTTTGATCCTTTAGGCGTCAGCCTGCTCTGAAATGGCCGCACCTCGATTTCAGACTATTGGCACAAATCTCGCTAAGCAATCCCTACAGGTAACCAACGGCGGTTGCCCCACCCACGACAAAGACGTCGCTCACCTTCTTCGCCCCTTTCGGCGATCCGGGTAGCGGCGTTTTTGCGTTTTGGCCCCATTGACCGGGGCCGGTGGTGCGGCCGTGGCGGCGCCCCACTGTGCTGGTTCTGACTCCTTCTCGAGATTCTCTACCGCTGAGGTGCGCGATGAATAAAAGCTTCTGGAAATCCGGCCACACCCCGACCCTGTTCGCGGCCTTCCTGTATTTCGACCTGAGCTTCATGGTCTGGTACCTGCTCGGTCCGCTGGCCGTGCAGATCGCCGCCGACCTGCACCTGACCACCCAACAGCGCGGCCTCGTGGTGGCGACGCCGATCCTGGCCGGTGCCGTGTTGCGCTTTGCGATGGGCATGCTCGCCGATCGCCTGTCGCCGAAAACCGCCGGGCTGATCGGCCAGGTGATCGTGATCTGCGCGCTGTTCGGTGCCTGGAAACTCGGTATCCACAGCTACGAACAGGCCCTGCTGCTTGGCTTGTTCCTCGGCATGGCCGGGGCGTCGTTCGCCGTGGCGCTGCCGCTGGCCTCGCAGTGGTATCCGCCGGAGCATCAGGGCAAAGCGATGGGGATTGCCGGCGCCGGCAACTCTGGCACCGTGTTCGCCGCACTGATCGCCCCGGTGCTGGCCGCATCTTTCGGCTGGAGCAACGTGTTCGGATTCGCCCTGATTCCGCTGATCCTGACCCTGGTGCTGTTCGCCTGGCTGGCGAAAAACGCCCCGGAGCGGCCAAAAGCCAAGTCCATGGCCGATTACTTTAAAGCCCTGGGCGACCGCGACAGTTGGTGGTTCATGTTTTTCTACAGCGTCACCTTCGGCGGTTTCATCGGCCTGGCCAGCGCCCTGCCCGGCTACTTCAACGATCAATACGGTTTGAGCCCGGTCACCGCCGGTTACTACACCGCCGCCTGCGTGTTCGGCGGCAGCCTGATGCGCCCGCTGGGCGGTGCACTGGCCGACCGTTTCGGCGGGATTCGCACGCTGTTGGCGATGTACACGGTGGCCGCAGTTTGTATCGCAGCGGTCGGCTTCAACCTGCCGAGTTCCTACGCGGCGCTGGCACTTTTCGTCTGCACCATGCTCGGTCTCGGCGCGGGTAACGGCGCGGTGTTCCAACTCGTGCCGCAACGTTTCCGTCGCGAAATCGGCGTGATGACCGGGCTGATCGGCATGGCCGGCGGCATCGGCGGTTTTGCCTTGGCGGCCGGCATGGGCTCAATCAAACAGAGCACCGGCAGTTATCAACTGGCGCTGTGGTTGTTTGCCAGCCTTGGCGTATTGGCGTGGTTCGGCCTGCACGGCGTCAAACGTCGCTGGAGAACCACTTGGGGTTCGGCAGCCGTGACCGCTGCCCGGGTCTGAGACCCGAATGGCTCTGCAACTAAGCTTCGCCGAAGCCAGCGCCACCGGCCCACGCGCGGAGAATCAGGACGCCTTGCGCATGGTCACTCCGGCCCCGGCGCTGGCCGCCAGCAAAGGGTTTCTGTTCGCCATCGCCGACGGCGTCAGCCAGTGCGCCGATGGCGGTCTGGCCGCGCGTTCGACTTTGCAGGCGTTGGCGCTGGACTACTACGCCACCCCGCAGACCTGGAGCGTGGCCCAGGCACTGGATCGCTTGTTGCTCGCGCAAAACCGCTGGTTGCAGGCCAATGGCGGCGGCCAGCCGTTGCTCACCACCGTCAGCGCGCTGGTCCTGCGCGGCAGACGCTTCACGCTGGCGCATGTAGGGGATTGCCGGGTTTATCGCTGGCACGCCGAGACCTTACAGCGCATCACCGAGGATCACGTCTGGGAGCAATCGGGCATGCAGCATGTGCTCAAGCGTGCACTGGGACTGGATCAGCATCTGGTGCTGGATTTTCTCGACGGCGAGCTGCGTGAGGGCGAAAACTTCGTGCTGCTCAGCGACGGTGTCTGGGCAGCGCTTGGCGACACGGCTATCGCCGGGGTCCTGCGTGATCAACCGGATCTACACAGTGCGGCACAAACACTGGTCAACGCCGCACATCTGGCCGGCAGCCAGGACAACGCCAGCGCCCTGCTGGTGCGGGTGGATGCCGTGGGGGAAGCGAGCATCGGCGATGCGCTGATCCAGTTGCAGCAATGGCCCTTGCCCCCGACGCTGAAACCTGGCCAGACCTTCGAAGGCTGGCAAGTGCAAGGCATCATCGGTCAGAGCCAGCAATCGTTGCTGTATCGCGTCCTCGATGGCCAAGGTCAAGCGTGGCTGTTAAAGACCTTGCCCACACGGCTGGCGGACGATGCCCACGCCGGTCAGGCATTGCTGGCAGAGGAATGGTTTCTCAAACGTGTGGCCGGGCGACATTTCCCTGAAGTCCATAGCGCCAGTCAGCGTCAGCATTTGTATTACGTGATGCGTGAATATTCGGGGACAACCCTGGCGCAGCTGTTCGAGCGAGCCGGCCCGTTGCCCTTGGCTCAGTGGCAAGACACGGCCGAACGCCTGTTGCGGACCGTCGGCCTGCTGCATCGGCGGCAGATTCTGCACCGCGACATCAAGCCGGAGAACCTGCTGCTGGGGGACGACGGTGAGTTGCGTCTGCTGGATTTCGGCCTGGCTTATTGCCCCGGCCTGTCGCAGGACACACCGTCGACGCTACCGGGAACCCCAAGCTACATCGCCCCGGAATCCTTTCGGGGCGATGCGCCCGAGGCTCGTCAGGATCTGTATGCAGTGGGCGTGACCTTGTATTTCCTGCTCACCGGGCATTTTCCCTACGGAGAAATCGAAGCCTTCCAGCGTCCGCGTTTCGGGGTGCCGGTGAGTGCGGCGCGTTATCGGCCGGATCTGCCGGAATGGCTGGCGCAGTGTCTGGAACGTGGCGTCTCGGCCGATCCGCTGCAACGTTATGAAACCGCCGAGGAATGGCTGCTGACACTGGAACAGGGTGAGCGCCGCAGCCTGAATGTACGCCCTCGGCCCTTGCTCGAACGGGAGCCGCTGAAGGTCTGGCGAACATTGGCGTTGCTGGCGCTGCTGGGCAATCTGGTGCTGATGTTTCTGTTGTTTCATGGCTGACCCACAGGCACGAGACATCGCTCCATTAACGGGCGGACTGCTTCCATTCAGTGCAAAAACCACAATGATCACTTGACCAATTCCGGCACTCCTCCAATGAATTCGTGACTCGGCGCTACTTGGCACAACCACTGCATTAACGTTTTCAACTGACATAAAGCCCGACCTTCAACGACGAAGGCCAGGCTTCCCGAGAGAACGGGACAAGGACAAAGGCGTCCTCGCTAGGTAACTGGCGAGACGCCTTTTTTGTTTGCGCAAAATTTGTCGAGCAAGGCCTGACTGCCCACAAGAGGCAAGCCCGAAGCTCCCCGGAGAACCTGATGAAAAAACTCAAACTGGTGATGATCGGCAATGGCATGGCTGGGGTCCGTACCCTAGAAGAACTTCTCAAGCTGAGCAACGAGCTGTATGACATCACGGTCTTCGGCGCCGAACCGCACACCAACTACAACCGCATCCTGCTGTCACCGGTGCTGGCCGGCGAACAAACCTTCGAAGAGATCGTGCTCAACGACCTCGACTGGTATCTGCAAAACAACATCAAACTGCTGCTCAACCGCAAAGTGGTGGAGATCGACCGGGTCAGGCGCCGGGTGATCGCCGAGGACGGCACCGAGGCCGAATACGATCGCCTGCTGATCGCCACCGGCTCGACCCCGTTCATCCTGCCGATCCCCGGCAACACCTTGCAGGGTGTGATCGGTTACCGCGACATCGCCGACACCCAGGCGATGATCGACACCGCCAAAACCCACAAGCACGCCGTGGTGATCGGCGGCGGCCTGCTCGGCCTCGAAGCGGCCAACGGCCTGATGCTGCGCGGCATGCACGTCACCGTGGTGCACATCGGCGAATGGTTGCTGGAGCGGCAACTGGACAAGACCAGCGGCCAACTCCTGCAAACCGCCCTCGAATCCCGTGGCCTGCACTTTCGCCTGTGCGAACAGACCCAGGCCCTGCACGACGCCGGCAACGGTCGGGTGGGCTCGGTACAGTTCAAGAACGGCGACATCATTCCTGCCGATCTGGTGGTCATGGCCGCCGGCATTCGCCCCAATACCGAACTGGCAGAAAAGGCCGGCATCCCGTGCAATCGCGGGATCCTGGTCAACGACACCCTGCAAACCTACGACCCGCGTATCTATGCCATCGGCGAATGCGCCAGCCACCGTGGCATTGCCTACGGCCTGGTGGCGCCGCTGTTCGAACAGGCCAAGGTCTGCGCCAACCACTTGGCCCAACTGGGCTTCGCCCGCTATCAGGGTTCGGTGACTTCGACCAAATTGAAAGTCACCGGCATCGACCTGTTTTCCGCCGGTGATTTCATGGGCGGCGAAGGCACCGAGACCATCACCCTCTCCGACCCGATCGGCGGGGTGTACAAAAAACTGGTGATCAAGGATGACGTGCTGGTCGGCGCCTGTCTGTACGGCGACACGGCAGATGGCGGTTGGTATTTCCGGCAGATTCGTGAGAATCACGCCATCGGCGAGATCCGCGATCACTTGATGTTCGGAGAAAATGCACTCGGCGACGTAGGACATCAGGGCCAGGACAAAGCCATGAGCATGGCCGACAACGCCGAAGTCTGCGGCTGCAACGGCGTGTGCAAGGGCACCATCGTCAAGGCGATTCAGGAACACGGGCTGTTCAGCGTCGACGAAGTGAAGAAACACACCAAGGCTGCCAGTTCCTGCGGCTCCTGCGCCGGTCTGGTCGAGCAGATCCTGATCAACACCGTCGGCGGCGCGGCGGACGTCAAACCGAAAAGCGAAAAAGCCATCTGCGGTTGCAGCGACCTCAACCATGGACAGATTCGCCAAGCCATTCGCGAGCAGCACCTGCTGACCATTGCCGGCACCATGAGCTACCTCAACTGGCGCACCCCGAACGGCTGCGCCACTTGCCGCCCGGCCCTCAACTATTACCTGATTTCCACCTGGCCCGGCGAAGCCAAGGACGATCCACAGTCGCGCCTGATCAACGAACGGGCCCACGCCAACATTCAGAAGGACGGCACTTATTCGGTGGTGCCACGGATGTGGGGCGGCGTGACCAACCCGTCGGAACTGCGACGGATTGCCGACGTGGCGGACAAATACCAGGTACCGATGGTCAAGGTCACCGGCGGCCAGCGCATCGACTTGCTGGGGATCAAGAAACAGGACCTGCCGGGGGTCTGGAAAGACCTCGACATGCCGTCCGGCCACGCCTACGGCAAATCCATCCGCACCGTGAAAACCTGCGTCGGCAGCGAGTTTTGCCGATTCGGCACACAGAATTCGACCCAGCTGGGCATCGACCTCGAACATGACCTGTTCAACATGTGGTCGCCGCACAAAGTGAAGCTGGCGGTCTCCGGATGCCCACGCAACTGTTCGGAAGCGGGGATTAAAGACGTAGGAATCATCGGTGTTGATTCCGGTTGGGAGATGTACATCGGTGGCAATGGCGGGATCAAGACCGAAGTCGCCGAGTTCTTCGTCAAGCTCAAGAGCGCAGAGGAAGTCCGCGAATACAACGGCGCGTT
Source organism: Pseudomonas sp. HS6 (assembly GCF_023375815.1). NCBI lineage: Bacteria > Pseudomonadati > Pseudomonadota > Gammaproteobacteria > Pseudomonadales > Pseudomonadaceae > Pseudomonas > Pseudomonas sp. HS6. The sequence continues at coordinate 6,021,764 of NZ_CP067412.1, forward strand.
CCTGCAGTTGTACCGCGAAGAAGCCTTCTACCTCGAACGCACCGTGCACTACCTGCAACGGGTCGGCATGGAGCACATCAAGAAAGCCGTGCTGGAAGATCCCGAGCGCCGCAAGGCCCTGAACGAGCGCCTGCAATTCTCCCTGTCGTTCGAACAGGACCCGTGGAAGGAACGCCTCGCTCAGCCGCAACTGAAGAAAGAATTCGACGTGATTCCCGTGAAAAATCTGGAGGTGCCGGCATGAACTGGCTCGATATCTGTGCCCTGGAAGAGATCAATGCCCTCGGCTCGCGGATCATCGCCGGGCCCAAAGGAGACATCGCGATCTTCCGCACAAGTGACGATGAGGTTTTCGCACTCGATGACCGCTGCCCGCACAAGGGCGGCCCGCTGTCCCAGGGCCTGATCTACGGTAAGCGCGTGGCCTGCCCACTGCACAACTGGCAGATCGACCTGCAATCTGGCGAAGCCCAAGCGCCGGACGTCGGTTGCGCCCATCATCACCCGGCCCGGGTCGAAAACGGCCGCGTACAACTGGCCCTGCGGGACGCCGTCTGATGAACCGCCAGACGACCGCCTCGACCTGCTGTTATTGCGGGGTCGGCTGCGGCGTGCTGATCGAGCATGACGGCGAGCGCATCCTCGGCGTCAGCGGCGATCCGGCGCACCCGGCCAACTTTGGCAAACTGTGCAGCAAAGGCTCGACCCTGCACTTGACCGGCGATTTGGCGGCGCGGGCGTTGTACCCGGAATTGCGCCTGGGCAAAAGCCTGGCGCGCAGCCGTTGCGACTGGGACACCGCGCTGGAGCACGCCGCCAATGTGTTCGCCGAAACCATCGCCGAACATGGCCCGGACAGCGTGGCGTTCTACATCTCCGGGCAGTTGCTGACCGAGGATTACTACGCCTTCAACAAACTGGCGCGGGCGCTGGTCGGCACCAATAACATCGACAGTAATTCGCGGCTGTGCATGTCTTCGGCAGTGGTCGGTTACAAGCGCAGCCTCGGTGCCGACGCACCACCGTGCAGCTATGAAGACCTGGAACTGAGCGATTGCGTGATGATCGTCGGCAGCAACATGGCCTACGCCCATCCGGTACTGTTTCGTCGCCTCGAAGAAGCCAAATCCCGCCGCCCGCAGATGAAAGTCATCGTTATCGATCCTCGGCGCACCGACACTTGCGACCTCGCCGACCTGCATCTGGCGATTCTGCCGGGCACCGATGTCGCGTTGTTCCATGGGATTTTGCATCTGCTGTTGTGGGAAGACTGGATCGACCGCGACTTCATCAAGGCGCACACCGAAGGCCTCGCCGAGCTGAAAAGCCTGGTGCGCGATTACACCCCAGCCATGGTTTCGCAGTTGTGCGGGATCAGCGTCGAGCAGTTGCAGCAGTGTGCGGAATGGGTTGGCACTGCCCCGAGTTTTCTGTCGCTGTGGTGCATGGGCCTGAACCAGTCCACCGCCGGCAGCGCGAAGAACAGCGCGCTGATCAATCTACACCTGGCCACTGGGCAAATCGGCCGGCCGGGTGCAGGACCTTTCTCCCTGACCGGTCAGCCGAACGCCATGGGCGGACGGGAAACCGGCAGCCTCTCGAATCTGTTGCCCGGTCATCGTGAGGCTGCCAATCCGGAACACCGCGCGGAAGTGGCGGCGTATTGGGGTGTGGAGCAGTTGCCGGAAAACACCGGACTCAGTGCCATCGAGCTGTTCGAGCAAGTGCGCAGCGGCAAGATCAAGGCGTTGTGGATTGCCTGCACCAACCCAGCGCAATCGATGCCGGATCAGAACGCCGTACGCGCGGCGCTGGAGGCTTGTCCGTTCGTAGTGTTGCAGGAGGCGTTTCGCACCACTGAAACCGCGGCGTTTGCCGATTTGCTGCTGCCGGCAGCCAGTTGGGGCGAGAAGGAAGGCTCGGTGACCAACTCCGAACGGCGGATTTCCCACGTCCGCAAAGCCATTGCCGCACCGGGTGAAGCGCGACCGGACTGGGCGATCACCGTAGATTTCGCACAACGCCTGGAGAAACGTCTGCGCCTGCAACAGCCAAGTCTGTTTGCGTTTGATCGCCCCGCGCAGTTGTTCGATGAATTCAAAGAACTGACCCGTGGCCGCGATCTGGACTTGTCCGGGATCAGTCATGAGTTGATCGATGAGATTGGCCCACAACAATGGCCATTTCCGGCGGGCGCCCGGCAAGGTACGCCACGGCTGTACTGCAACGGCATATTTCCTACGGCCACTGGTCGCGCCCAGTTCGTTGCCGATCCCTACCGCGCTGCAAAAGAGCAACGCGACGCGCGTTTTCCACTGACCCTGATCACCGGCCGCCTGCGCGATCAATGGCACGGTATGAGCCGCACCGGTACGGCGGCGCAGTTGTTTGGGCATGTCAGCGAAGCTGTGCTGAGCCTGCATCCGGACGAATTGCGTCGGCACCGTTTGCAGCCGGGAGATCTGGTGAATCTGAAGAGCCGTCGGGGCGCGGTGATCATGGCGGTCGCCAGCGATGACAGCGTGCGTCCGGGCCAGGCGTTCCTGCCAATGCACTGGGGCGATCGTTTCCTCAAGGGTGGCGTGAACAGCCTGACGCTGCCCGCCTTCGATCCTTTGTCGAAACAGCCGGAACTCAAGCACAGCGGGGTACGCCTGGAACCGGTGAATCTGCCCTGGCAATTATTCGCACTGATCGAGGGCAATGTTCAACGGCACTTTGAGGCGCTTCGACCGCTGTGTGAGGCGTTTTCCTACGTCAGCCTCAGCCTTGTCGGTCGCGAACGTCCGGCGCTGCTGATACGCGCTGCCAGCGCCGCCGCACCCGATCCGCAACTGCTGCGTGAAATCGACCAGTGCCTGGCCCTGATCGACGGCCCGGTACTGGCCTATGACGATCCGCGCCGGGCCATTGGCAAACGGGTACGCATCGAGAACGGGCGAATCACGGCCATCCGTCTCGCCGGCGAAACCCTCGCCCAGCATTGGCTGCAAGGCTTGTGGCTGGAGGGCCGGGCAGACGAACAACTGCGGCGCTGGCTGCTGGCACCGATGAGCGCGCCGCCGGGTCATGCCGGTGTGCAGAGCGTTGCCGACAAGACGTTGTGCAATTGCAAAAACGTCAGCCACAGCGCGGTCTGTGCCGGCATTCGAGAAGGTCTGGATTTGCAGGGTTTGAAAAACACACTGGGCTGCGGCACGCAATGTGGCTCCTGCGTCCCGGAAATCAAGCGTTTGCTGGCCGCCGAAGTGCGGCCGGTCGCCGTCATCTGAAGAGGAAAACACCATGAACGCAAAAGTCTGGCTGGTGGGCGCGGGTCCCGGCGACCCTGAATTGCTGACGCTCAAAGCCGTGCGTGCCTTGCGCGAAGCGGATGTGGTGCTGATCGACGACCTGGTCAACGACGCCGTGCTGGAGCACTGCCCGGCCGCACGGATCATTTCGGTCGGCAAACGCGGCGGCTGTCGCTCGACGCCACAGGCATTCATCCATCGGCTAATGCTGCGTTATGCGCGCCAGGGCAAATGCGTGGTTCGGCTCAAGGGCGGCGATCCCTGCATCTTCGGCCGTGGCGGCGAGGAAGCGCAGTGGCTGCGTGAGCACGGGGTTGAAGTGGATCTGGTCAATGGCATCACCGCCGGGCTGGCCGGGGCGACGCAGTGCGATATTCCGCTGACTTTGCGCGGCGTGGCACGGGGTGTGACGCTGGTCACTGCGCACACTCAGGATGACAGCCCATTGAACTGGCAGGCTCTGGCGCAAAGCGGCACGACGCTGGTGATCTACATGGGGGTGGCCAAGCTCAGCGAGATTCGTGAGCAATTGCTCGCAGGCGGGATGGCAATGGATACGCCGGTGGCCATGATCGAGAACGCATCCCTGCCACAACAACGGGAATGCCGGAGCAATCTGACGGGGATGGAGGAAGACGCCTGCAGGTTTGAGCTCAAGAGCCCTGCCATTCTGGTGATTGGTGCGGTGGCAGCTTCTGCGGCCCGATCCGATTTGCTGGCCTGGCCAGCTGATCAGTCAGCCTGATCATCTGCTTTTCACCAAATCGCAGACAAAGAAAAGCCCGGCATAAACCGGGCTTTCCTCAAAGCGGCGAGCTAATTACTTAGCTTGAGCTTCAACCTGCGCTTCTACGCGACGGTTAACAGCACGACCAGCTTCGGTTTTGTTGTCAGCAACTGGGCGGGATTCGCCGTAGCCAACCGAACCAACGCGGGACGATTCAACACCGTACTGGTTAACCAGAACTTGTTTAACGGCGTTTGCACGACGCTCGGACAGTTTCTGGTTGTAAGCGTCAGGACCGACGTTGTCAGTGTGACCTTCAACAGTGGTGCGAGTCGATGGGTACTGCTTCATGAAGTCAGCCAGGTTTTTGATATCGCCGTAGCTGTTTGGCTTGACGACCGACTTGTCGAAGTCGAATTTCACGTCCAGCTCAACACGAACAACTTCAGCAACTGCCGGGCAGCCATCAGCGTCAACAGTTACGTTGGCTGGGGTGTCTGGGCACTTGTCAACGTTGTCGCAAACGCCATCGTTGTCGCTGTCGGAGCAGACTTCAGCTGGTGCTGGAACTGGAGCAGCAGCAGGCTTGTTGCCGCCACCGAAGTTCACACCCAGACCGATTACTGGAGCGTAGTTCCAGCGACCGTTGTCCAGTTTGTAGTCAGCGTCTACACCAGCACGGGCGTAGAAGTTTTCAAGGAAGTAGTACTTAACGCCAGCGCCAGCAGTCAGGTAGGTCGACTGATCGCGACCGGTGTGACCGTCATCAGCTACGTTGGTCAGGCTGCCGTGCTTCACGCCACCAGAAACGTAAGGACGCAGAGCGTCGCCAGCGTTGTTGAAGTGGTACTGAGCGTTCAGACCGAAGTTGTCGCCGTGCAGTTTCTGGCTGCCGGTGCCGTCGTTCGAACGGGTGTGGTTGTTCTTGTCGTAGGTCAAGTTCAACGATACGTCGTCGGTCAAGAAGTAACCGATAGAGGCGCCTGGGTTGAAGCCGTCTTCGACATGGTTAACGCTGTCGTTGTACTGCTTCTTGTAGAACAGTTCGCCTTCAACTGCGCCTTGGCCTTGTGCCAGTGCGCCGAACGAAGTAGCGGCAATCAAAGAACCAATGGCCAAGCCCAAGGTGTTTTTCAGTTTCATCCGTTAAATCCCCATCTGGTGATTGTGAAGCAGTCCCGCAAACCGGGGGACAACTCGGCGGCAAGTCTATCAGAACTTGCCTACACGTAAGAGATATTTGCGCTGAACTAAGTTTCAGCAATGCCTGCAAATTTCTCACGCAATTTATCTAGAGCACGTTTATACCGCATTTTTGTAGCACTCAAACCCATGTGCATGATGTCTGCGATCTCCTGAAATTCCAGCTCTGCGACAAATCGAAGCACCAGAATTTCACGGTCAATCGGGTTCACATACACCAGCCAGCGATCAAGTCCACCCTTCTCCTCGGGTTTGGGCGCCTTTTCTTCGGACGCTTCCTCAAGGGGGTCAAGACTCAATGCGTCCATCAAGCGACGCTTTCGCCGTTCCTTCCGATACTGCGTGATGCATTCGTTGTAAGTGATGCTATATAGCCATGTCTTGAACTTCGATTTCCCCTCGAAGTTCTTCAGGCCGTACAGCACCTTCAACATCACTTCCTGACAGACATCGTCTGCGTCGCGATCGTTCCCAAGATACCGCGCACAAACGTTAAATAATGTTCGCTGGTAACGCCGCATCAGTTCTTCATAGGCGCGCGTCACGTGAAACAGCTCGGTATGCGAGCGCGCGACCAACTCCTCATCAGAGAGCTCGCGGGGGTCGTAGCGCGTGGATAGCGTTTGGGCTTTATTCAAAACAAGTCGTGCCGACAGTCAGGTCAATGTCCACCGCAGCCAGCGTCAGCTGGCATTTTGCGGCGGCATACATTAGCAGGGTTTGCCGGGTTAGCGGCTACTCACATGCTGTTCCAGCAGGATCCGATTGGAGAGTGAGACTAGCTCACCCTCATCGGTCAGCAATGTGGTTTTAACCGTGCCGATCTCTTCGATCTGGCCTTCGACCTCGCCAACACGCACTTGTTGCCCAACCTGATACAACTCACGCACATAGATTCCCGCAAGAATCTGACCGGCAATTTCCCGGCTTCCCAAGCCCATGGCCAGCGCAACCGCCAGACCAACGGTAATCAATACGATGACGATCACATGGTTCAGCAGGTCGGTCTTGACCTCGAGCTGACTGATCGCGACCGAGATACTGATGATGATCACCAGGCCCTGAGCAATTCGCCCAAGCCCTGAAGCGTAGTCCAGACCTACGCCTTCTGCCGCACCGCGCACCAGACCGTTCGCCAGTTGCGCCAGCAATACGCCCACCAGCAGCACCAGCGCGGCGCCGAAAACTTTCGGCACATACAACGCCAGCATGTCCAGCGTAGCTGAAACCCGCTCAAGGCCAAGGGATTCTGCTGCAGAAACCAGGAAGATCAGCAGAACGAACCAATAGACGATTTTTCCGATCAGGGTCGAGATCGGCACTTGCAGTCCCGCACGGGACATCAATTTGGTCAGGCCGGTGCCGCCCATCAAGCGATCCAGACCGAGTTTGGCCAGCAGTTTGGACAGCAGCGTGTCCAGCAACTTGGCCACCACGAAGCCCAACAGCAGCACCACCAGTGCGCCGAACAGGTTCGGGATGAAATTAGCGACTTTGGTCCACAACGCAGTCATTGCCGTGACGAGGCTCTGAGTCCAGAGATCAAGTTCCATATTCAATCAGCCTTATCAGCAGTGCGAGCAGTAGGTTTACGGAGACGGGAAACGGGCGCGACATGAGCCGAGCCGTTGTTCAGGGCGATCATCAGCGCGGGCAGCCAACGGCCCAGCAGGCTGAACAGATCGCCGGCGCCGACCTGGCGGTTGGCGGTTTTGAGTACGCGACCCAGGCAGGCGTCGTCGTCGCGGCCGGACGGCGAGGCGTTGAGCATGTCGCGCAAAGACTGTTCAAACGGATCGTGCATACGCACCTCTCGTGATGTCTGTGAAAGACGCGGGCAAATTTGGTCGGGTCACATGGCGCATCGTCATACCCAGCGCAAACGGCGGAACAACCACCATTGTCCGAGTGCAACCGAGACCATCAGCAGGCACGCCACAAGGAATCCGTAGGGGCTCCCGGAAAGCGGAATTCCGCCGACATTGATCCCCAACAGGCCGGTGAGAAAACTCATCGGCAAAAAGATCCCGGTGATGATCCCGAAGCGGTACATGGTGCGATTCATGCGCACGCTCAAACGCCGGTCTTCGGTGTCCAGCACAAGCCCCACGCGCTCTCGGGTCAATTCGAGCTCTTCGAGATAGCGGGTCAGGCTGTTGTTCAATTCGTTCCAGTAGTCGGCGTCGTCATCGACGAACCAGGGCAGTTTTATCCGCGTCAGCTGTCCGAAAATATCCCGCTGCGGCGCAAGAAAACGCTTCAGTCCGGCCGCCCGGCGACGGATGTGCAAAATGGCACCGTGCTCGGGAGTATACCGTTCGTCGGCATCCAGTTTTTCTTCCTCTTCATCGACCACTTCCGAGAGGCAAGTGACCAGATCCTGCACCTTGTTGGTGAGGTATTGGGCGAGATAGAGAATGAGTTCGGACGAGGTTTTCGGGCCTTTGCCCTCCCCCAGCATCGCCAACAGTTCATCGGTGGCGCGCAATGGGCGCAAACGCAGGGAAATCACACGCTGGGCCGAAGCGAAAATGCGTACCGACACCATGTCTTCCGGCTCGGCACCCGGATTGAGGTTGACTCCGCGCAAAAACAGCAGCAATTCGGAATCGGGCAGCGGCAACAGCCGCGGGCGGGTGTTCTCTTCCAGCAGCAGGTCGCAGGTGAATTCGTTGAGGCCACTGGATTTGCGCAGCCAGGTCTGGGTCTGCGGGTGACTGCGATCCCAGTGCAGCCACAGGCTTTCGTGTGCCTGCAGCTGCAAACTGTCGAGATCAGTCCGGGCTATCGAACGCGCACCGCCTTTACCGTCCAGCACCAGGGCATGCACCAGCCCCCATTGCGCGTTTTCTTCCTCGAACATCCTCACCCCAGTGCTTACCGCGATTTTATTCAGGCATCTGCAGCGGGCTCGGCGAGATGATCACGCCGTTGTTGTCCGCATAGATGTATTGGCCCGGATGAAACGTGACACCCGCGAACGTCACCGGCACGTTGAGGTCGCCGAGACCGCGCTTGTCAGTCTTCTTCGGATGGCTGGCCAGCGCCTGGACACCGAGATCGGTCTGGGCGATGACATCCACATCACGGATGCAGCCGTAGATTACCAGCCCTTCCCAACCGTTTTTCGCGGCTTTCTCGGCGATCATGTCGCCCAGGAGTGCGCAGCGCAGGGAGCCACCACCATCGACCACCAGCACCTTGCCGTTGCCCTTGAGTTCGGCTTGTTCCTTGACCAGCGAGTTGTCTTCGAAGCATTTGATGGTCACGATTTCGCCGCCGAAGGAATCACGGCCGCCGAAATTGCTGAACATCGGTTCCAGCACCTGCACCAGCTCCGGATAGGCGTCGCACAGGTCAGGCGTAAGGTAATGGTTCATCGAAAAACTCCTGTAACAAGGAAGACGATCAAGGATGTCGCACTCTTTTGAAACGAGTCCCGGCGGTCGCTGTTTACCTTAGTCCATGCAATGGTCGCTGACCGAACCTGAACAAAGGCTGAAACGTAATAGCGAAACAGTCACTAAATATGACCAGAACCGTCCAATGCGTCATATCTTAGCCGCAAGCCGACTTGAACGAAATGCCCTTTTCAGCGTGTTCCGATCACACAGCCGCTGCCAGATCGGGCTTTTCGCCCAGCAACGGCGTGTGCTGATCCGCCAGCCAGCGCGCAACCAGTGGCCAGACTTCAGCCTGGGCGGCCTTGCTCACCAACATCTCGACATGGCCGAAATTGTCGTTGAAACCCTGCTCATGCCCCAGATTGATGAATTGCTTGTGCTCGGAACCGATCTGATCGAACAGTTTGCGACAGGCCCACGCCGGATCCTGATGATCGCCAGCCGCCGTCACCGCCAAAACAGGCACCTGAACATCAGCGAGCCCCGCCCACCAATCCTTGTCCTTGTCGCCAAAACGCCCGAACAGGCCATACCAGCGCATGCTTTCCAGGGCCAGGCCGATCGGCTCGTCTTCCGGGCCACGCTTGAGCCGCGAGCCGGACAACTGGGCGAATCGCTTGAGAATGAAGCGCCCGCTCCACTCCACTGGTGGAATTTTCAGCGGCCAGTACGTGCGGCTGACCTGCGTGCCGAAAAACGCCGCCGACGCCACGGCCGGTTCACCCAGATACTCGCCGCCCAGCGCTGCCGCGAGGGTGATGCCACCCAGCGAATGGCCGATCCAGTGCGGTACCTGCCCGCTCTGCTCACGCACGAACGCGGCGATGGCCGGCAGATCGTAACGGGCGTAGTCGGCGACGCGGTTGCGGCGATAGTCCTCGTTACGCTGGGACAGGCCGTGACCGCGCATTTCCGGAATCCACACATCGAACCCCAGGCGCGTCAGGTAAGCGCCCAGCCCCAGCCCTTTCGGGGAGAACCAGAAACGCCGATTGGAAAAGCTGCCATGCAGCAAAATTACCGGTACGCCGCGTGTCGCCGGTTCATCGGCCATGCCGAGACGGGTCACCGCGATTTCCACGGACCAATCAGGGCTGTTGCCCGGTTTCAAGCGGTATACGTCTTCGCTCAGATCACCGCGTCGTTCGGCGCTGATCAGGGCGACAGGAAATAGGTCACTGCTGCTTTGCATAATGCTCTTGCACAAAAAAGGGCGGCATCCGGAGAGCTCGCCCTACTTGAATCCTAAAGAGGCCGGTCAGGGACCGACCTCTTCACTCACCGATCAGGCCTGCGCCTGACCCTCAGCCAGGAAGAACCAGGTTTCCAGTACGGAATCCGGGTTCAACGAAACGCTTTCGATGCCTTGTTCCATCAGCCACTTGGCGAGGTCCGGGTGGTCCGAAGGACCCTGACCGCAGATGCCGATGTACTTGCCGGCCTTGTTGCACGCGGCAATCGCGTTGGCCAGCAGCTTCTTGACCGCCGGATTACGCTCGTCGAACAGGTGCGCGATGATCCCGGAATCACGGTCCAGACCCAGTGTCAGTTGAGTCAGGTCGTTGGAACCGATCGAGAAACCGTCGAAGAACTCAAGGAACTCTTCGGCCAGGATCGCGTTGGACGGCAGTTCGCACATCATGATCACGCGCAGGCCGTTGTCGCCACGGGCCAGGCCGTTTTCGGCGAGCAGGTCCACAACCTGGCTGGCTTCGCCCAGGGTACGCACGAACGGCACCATGATTTCGACGTTGGTCAGGCCCATCTCGTTGCGCACGCGTTTCAGCGCGCGGCACTCGAGTTCGAAGCAGTCACGGAAGGATTCGCTGATGTAACGCGAAGCGCCACGGAAGCCCAGCATCGGGTTTTCTTCTTCCGGCTCGTACAGTTTGCCGCCGATCAGGTTGGCGTATTCGTTGGACTTGAAGTCCGACAGACGCACGATGACCTTCTTCGGTGCGAACGCAGCAGCGAGGGTGCTGATGCCTTCAACCAGTTTTTCGACATAGAAGCCGACCGGATCGTCGTAGCCGGCGATGCGCTTGTCGACGCTGTCCTTGATTTCCTGTGGCAGGCCGTCGTAGTTCAACAGCGCTTTCGGGTGGACGCCGATCATGCGGTTGATGATGAATTCCAGACGGGCCAGGCCGACACCGGCGTTCGGCAGTTGCGCGAAGTCGAAGGCGCGGTCCGGGTTACCGACGTTCATCATGATCTTGAACGGCAGCTCCGGCATGGCGTCCACGGAGTTCTTCTTGATATCGAAGCCCAGTTCACCTTCGAAGATGTAACCGGTGTCGCCTTCGGCGCAGGACACGGTCACACCCTGGCCATCCTTCAACAGCTGGGTGGCGTTACCGCAACCGACGACGGCCGGAATCCCCAGCTCACGGGCGATGATCGCCGCGTGGCAGGTACGGCCGCCACGGTTGGTGACGATGGCGCTGGCGCGCTTCATGACCGGTTCCCAGTCCGGGTCGGTCATGTCGGAGACCAGCACGTCGCCCGGCTGGACCTTGTCCATTTCGGACACGTCTTTGATGATCCGCACCTTGCCGGCGCCGATGCGCTGGCCGATGGCGCGACCTTCCACCAGCACGGTGCCGGTTTCTTTCAGCAGGTAACGTTCCATGACGTTGGCCTGGGTGCGGCTCTTCACGGTTTCCGGACGGGCCTGCACGATGTACAGCTTGCCGTCGTCACCGTCCTTGGCCCACTCGATGTCCATCGGGCAGCCGTAGTGCTTCTCGATGATCATCGCCTGCTTGGCCAGCTCGCTGACTTCAGCGTCGGTCAGGCAGAAACGCGCACGTTCGGCCTTGTCGACATCAACGGTTTTCACGGAACGACCGGCCTTGGCCTCGTCGCCGTAGATCATCTTGATGGCCTTGCTGCCCAGGTTGCGGCGCAGGATTGCCGGGCGACCGGCTTCCAGCGTGCCCTTGTGGACGTAGAATTCGTCCGGATTCACCGCGCCTTGTACGACGGTTTCGCCCAGGCCGTAGGCGCCGGTGATGAACACCACGTCACGGAAGCCGGATTCGGTATCGAGGGTGAACATCACGCCGGCGGTGCCGGTTTCCGAACGCACCATGCGCTGCACGCCAGCCGACAGGGCGACCAGTTTGTGGTCGAAGCCCTGGTGCACGCGGTAGGAGATGGCACGGTCGTTGAACAGGGAAGCGAACACTTCCTTGGCCGCGCGGATGACGTTTTCCACGCCACGGATGTTCAGGAAGGTTTCCTGCTGACCGGCGAACGAAGCGTCCGGCAAGTCTTCGGCGGTGGCGGAGGAACGTACGGCCACGGCCACGTCAGGATTGCCGGCCGACAGCGCGGCGAACGCGGTGCGGATCTCGGCATTCAGTTTTTCAGGGAATTCGGCTTCCATGATCCATTGACGGATCTGGGCGCCGGTCTTGGCCAGGGCATTGACGTCATCGACGTCCAGGGCGTCGAGCGCGTCGTGGATCTGTTGGTTCAGACCGCTGAGCTCAAGAAAGTCGCGATAGGCCTGCGCCGTGGTGGCGAAGCCGCCGGGGACCGAAACACCGGCACCGGCCAGGTTACTGATCATCTCGCCCAGGGATGCGTTCTTGCCCCCCACATGCTCAACATCGTGTTTGCCGAGCTTATCGAGGGAAACTACGTACTCTACCAAGGTGATCTCTCCACTAACTGTGTTGGAAAAGCTCAGAAACCGGCGGCTCGGGGGAGCGTTGGCCGGCTGTATGGCCTGGACCTGGAAAATAAGTGAGAATGCGGGCCAATGGCGGCCGGCAAATCGCGCCTATCATATCCAGAAATACTCATTAGCTTAAGGCCCAAGGTGCAAATGAAACGATCTGCTTTCTTTATCTCCGATGGCACCGGCATCACCGCCGAAACCCTGGGTCAAAGCCTTCTGGCGCAGTTCGAAAACATTACCTTCAGCAAATTCACGCGGCCCTACATCGACAGCGTGGAAAAAGCGCGGGCCATGGTACAACAAATCGATAAAGCCGCTGAAACCGACGGTTTCCGGCCGATCATCTTCGATACCATCGTCAATCAGGACATTCGTGAGATTCTCGCAACCTCCAATGGTTTCATGATCGACATCTTCTCGACCTTCCTCGCCCCGCTCGAGCAGGAACTGACCGAGCATTCTTCCTACACCGTCGGCAAATCCCACTCCATCGGCCACAACTCCAATTACATGGAGCGGATCGAGGCAGTGAACTTCGCCCTCGACAACGACGACGGCGCCCGCACGCACTATTACGACAAGGCCGACCTGATACTAGTGGGCGTGTCGCGTTGTGGTAAGACGCCGACGTGTCTGTACATGGCGATGCAGTTCGGCATCCGCGCGGCCAACTATCCGCTGACCGAAGATGACATGGAACGCCTGCAACTGCCGGCCGCCCTGCGTGCCCACCAGCACAAGCTGTTCGGCCTGACCATCGACCCGGATCGCCTCACCGCGATCCGCAACGAGCGCAAGCCCAACAGCCGCTATTCGAGCTACGCCCAGTGCGAATTCGAAGTGCGCGAGGTGGAGAACCTGTTCCGCCGCGAGAACATCCCGCACATCAACTCCACGCATTTTTCGGTGGAGGAGATTTCGGCAAAGATCCTGGTGGAAAAAGGCGTGGAACGGCGGTTCAAGTAACCCCCAGGCTCCTCAACCTGTCCACACGCTGAATGAACTAACGCAAAGTCCTCGCGGGCCGCGTTTTTTACGACTCTGTAACATTCCGAAATATACAATCCGCGCAAGTTGCGTATCCGGCCCGAAACCGGGTGCGCCAACCCTCTCGACCCGGTGAATTCACCGGGTCCGCAGCATCCACTTCCCACTTGAAGTCATGGAATGAGCGTCCGCTCGTTCCCGGGTGCGCAATGCAGACAGAAGCTACGCTCAGACAGCCGCGCCTCCATTCAGAACGCTGCAGGACTCACTGCCTATGAACAAAGTGTTCCGCCACTACATCCCGGCCTCGACACGGCGCCTGTTGCCCAATCGCTGGGACTTGATCGCCCTGCCGCTGGTGATCGGCTTTTTGCTGTTTTTCTCCATCGGTGCCCGGGAAACCTGGGCCCCGATCGGTTCACTGCAAAGTGAAGTGGTCTCCCTGGACCCAAGCAATTTGCCCGAATACGCCATGCGCACCACCCTGCGCATGCTCGCGGCGATGGTTGCGTCGCTGGTGTTCACCCTGCTCTACGGCACGTTGGCCGCAAAAAGCCGCCGGGCCGAAAAACTCTTGGTACCGGTGCTGGACATCCTGCAATCGGTGCCGGTGCTGGGTTACATCTCCTTCACCGTGACCTTCTTTCTATTATTGTTTCCAGGCCGGGTACTGGGCGCGGAACTCGCCGCGATCTTTGCCATTTTCACCAGCCAGGCGTGGAACATGACCTTCAGCTTCTACCAGTCGCTGCGCATGCTGCCGCGGGATCTGGTGGAAGTGTCGACCAACCTGCAACTGTCCGGCTGGCAGAAGTTCTGGAAGCTCGACGTGCCCTTCGCCATGCCCGGACTGGTCTGGAACATGATGATGAGCATGTCCGGCGGCTGGTTCTTCGTGGTGGCATCCGAAGCGATCACCGTCGGCGACCAGACCATCACCCTGCCGGGGATCGGTTCGTTCCTGGCCATGGCCATCGCGCAAAAAGACATGCACGCGGTGGGCTACGTGATTCTGACGATGGTCGTGGTCATCCTGATCTATGACCAGTTCCTGTTCCGCCCGCTGGTTGCCTGGGCCGACAAGTTCCGTATGGAAAACACCGCATCGCAGACCGCCGCGCCGGAGTCCTGGGTACTGAATCTGATCCAGCGCACCCGGTTGATCCAGCGCATTTTGCGCCCCGTCACCCGCGCCATCAGCCGCCTCGGCAACATGCGCCTGAACCTGCCGCGTTCGGCGCGCAAAGTCATGGCCTCGGAAAGTCCCGCCACCACCAAGGCCATTGACTGGATCTGGGGCTCGCTGATCGGGTTGCTGACGGCGTATGCGCTCTATCACATCGTGCTGTATGTCGGCACCGAAGTGACGTTTGCCGAGGTCGGGCATGTGTTGCTGATGGGATTGTTTACCTTGCTGCGGGTGGCCGGGTTGATCTTCATCGCCTCGCTGATCTGGGTGCCGCTGGGCGTGATGATCGGCCTGCGTCCGGCGCTGGCCGAAAAAATCCAGCCGCTGGCGCAGTTCCTCGCGGCGTTCCCGGCCAACCTGCTGTTTCCGGTGTTCGTCATCGTGATCCTGCGTTACCAGTTGAACCCGGACATCTGGCTGAGCCCGCTGATCGTGCTGGGAACTCAGTGGTACATCCTGTTCAACGTGATTGCCGGGGCCAGTGCCTTCCCCAATGACTTCAAGGAAGCCGCCGCCAACTTCCGCATTCGCGGCTGGCTGTGGTGGCGCAAGGTCATGCTGCCGGGAATCTTCCCGTATTACGTGACCGGCGCCATCACCGCCTCGGGCGGTGCGTGGAACGCCAGCATCGTCTCCGAATTCGTTTCCTGGGGGCAGGACAAAGTCGTCGCCCACGGCCTGGGCGCCTACATCGCGCAAACCACGGCTGCCGGCGACTTCCCGAAAATCACCCTCGGCGTGGTGGTGATGTCGTTCTTTGTCGTGGCCTTCAATCGCGTGGTCTGGCGGCCGATGTACGCCATGGCCGAAAACAAACTTCGCCTGAACTGACGGGATTCGATGTGATGAATACCTTTACTGAACACGCTGGCGCCACACCCGAAATCTACTCGCTCACCGACGTCAACCGGGTATTTGGCAAGGGCAAGGACGAGCTGCAAGTGCTCAGCGGGGTCAACCTGGCCCTGCACGAAGGCGAAATCGTCGGCATGCTTGGCCGCTCAGGCTCAGGCAAATCGACTCTGCTGCGGATCATCGCCGGCCTGATCGAGCCTTCGTCCGGCGAAGTCCTGTACAACGGCAAACCGCTGGACGGCCCGGCAGAAGGCGTGGCCATGGTGTTCCAGACCTTTGCGCTGTTCCCGTGGTTGACGGTTCTGGAAAACGTCGAAGCCGGCCTGCAGGCCTTGCAGGTCGAACGCAAGGAAGCGCGCAAGCGAGCACTGGCGGCCATTGACCTGATCGGCCTCGACGGTTTCGAAAACGCCTACCCTCGCGAACTGTCCGGCGGCATGCGCCAGCGCGTGGGGTTCGCCCGCGGGCTGGTGGTCAACCCGACGCTGCTGCTGATGGACGAACCCTTCTCGGCGCTGGACGTGTTGACCGCCGAAACCCTGAGAAACGATCTGCTGGACTTGTGGAGCGGCAAGCAACTGCCGATCAAATCGATCCTGATCGTGACCCACAACATCGAAGAAGCGGTGCTGATGTGCGACCGCATTATGGTGCTGTCGTCCAACCCCGGGCGGCTGGTGGCGGAAATCAAGGTGCCCTTCGCCCATCCGCGCAATCGCCTGGACCCGGCGTTCCGGCAGATGGTCGATGACATCTACGCGCAGATGACCGACCGCCGCAGCGCCGACGCCAGCACCGGCAAACCGGAGTTGAAGATCAGCAGCCCGTTGCAGGAAGTGTCCACCAACCTGATGGCCGGTCTGATCGAAACCCTCGCAGCCGAACCCTATAACGGCCATGCCGGCCTGCCCACCGTGGCCGAGCGGCGCCTGCTGGAAGTGGACGATCTGTTTCCCGTGGCCGAGATGCTCGAATACCTGGGCTTCGCCGAACTCAAGGGCGCGGACATCACCCTGACCGACGCCGGTAAACTGTTCGCGGACTACGGCACCCAGGAACGCAAGACCCTGTTCGCCGAACACCTGATCCGCTACATACCGCTGGCCGCGCGGATCCACCAGGTGTTGCTGGAACGCAATGGTCACCGGGCACCGCGAGTACGTTTCGAGCAGGAACTGGAAGATTCGCTGACCGAAGCCTTCGTCGAGAAAAACCTGGAAATCGTGATTGCCTGGGGCCGTTACGCCGAGATTTTCTCCTACGACGACCACACCGAAACGTTCAGCCTGGAGGATGTCGAGGGCAGCCTGTAGCCCTCGACCATCCCGGCGATTCAGATCACGAACAAGTCGACAAAACGGTTCACCGGCGTCGCCTCGAGCCGCGCCTGATCCTTGCACAGCGCAAGGATCTCGGCGCTGCGCTGGCCGGTGAAACGCGTGGCCAGGTTTGCCCTGAACTTGTCCTCCAGCAACGGAATGCCCTCGGCCCGGCGCCGACGGTGACCGATCGGGTATTCCACCACCACGTTTTCCGTGCTGGAACCGTCCTTGAAAAACACCTGCACCGCGTTGGCAATCGAGCGCTTGTCGGCTTCAAGGTATTCGCGGGTGAAGCGAGGGTCCTCGACGATGACCATTTTCTCGCGCAGCACATCGATGACCGGATGGGCCTTGTGGAAGTCGTCCTCGTACTGCTCCGCCACCAGATTGCCGAACGCCAGCGGCACGGCGGTCATGTACTGGATGCAGTGATCACGGTCGGCGGCGTTGGCCAGCGGCCCGACCTTGGAAATGATGCGGATCGCCGATTCGTGGGTGGTAATGACGATCCGGTCGATTTCATGCAGACGATTGCGCACCTGCGGATGCAGAGTCACGGCGGCTTCGCAGGCGGTTTGCGCGTGGAATTCGGCGGGAAAACTGATCTTGAACAGCACGTTTTCCATCACGTAACTGCCGAAGGTTCTCGAGAAACTGAAGGCGCGTTTGTCTTCAGGCTTGAGTGCCAGATCGTTGTTGGTGTGGCTGAACAGCACGTCGTAGAAACCCCACTGCTTCGCCGTCAACACACCGGGAATGCCCATTTCGCCACGCATCGCGATATCCGCCAGACGCACGCCACGACTGGACGCATCCCCCGCCGCCCAGGATTTTCGCGAACCGGCATTCGGCGCATGCCGGTAAGTGCGCAACGCCTGACCGTCGGCAAATGCGTGGGACAACGCCGACAGCAACTGCTCACGATGGGCGCCCATGAGTTTGGCGACAACGGCTGTCGAGGCCACTTTCACCAGAATCACGTGGTCGAGGCCTACGCGGTTGAAGGAGTTTTCCAGCGCGATCACGCCCTGAATCTCGTGGGCCATGATCATCGCTTCGAGCACATCGCGCACCGTCAGCGGTGCCTCGCCGTTGGCCAGACGCTTTTGCGACAAGTGATCGGCCACCGCGAGAATCCCGCCGAGGTTGTCCGACGGATGCCCCCATTCAGCGGCGAGCCAGGTGTCGTTGTAATCCAGCCAGCGCACGATGCAGCCGATGTCCCACGCGGCTTTTACCGGGTCGAGGCGATAGGAGGTGCCGGGGACTCGCGCACCGAACGGCACGACGGTGCCTTCGACGATGGGGCCCAGGTGTTTGGTGCACTCGGGGAAACGCAGGGCCAGCAGGCCGCAGCCCAGGGTGTCCATCAGGCAGTTGCGGGCGGTGTCGAGGGCTTCGGTGGATTCGATTTTGTAGGTAAGGATGTAATCGGCGATGTCTTGCAGGACATGGTCGTAGTCGGGGCGGTTGTTCAGGTCGACGTTGGCGCTCATTGCGGTTCTCCTGGTGGGGAATGATGAGTGGTGGGGTCTTCCTCAGGGGCTGGTTGGTTTTTTGTTTAGAGCAGATCGTGGGTGTCTGCCTTAGTGTTTTTTGTCAGTTGGATTGTTGCCCTCACCCTAGCCCTCTCCCGGAGGGAGAGGGAACTGACCGCGATAATCTTCCGAACTACATCGACCTGAACGTCCTTCTGTGAATCCATAATCGACTAGATCTTTCAGGTCGATGTCTGACGCCAGACACCTCGGTTAGCTCCCTCTCCCTCCGGGAGAGGGCTGGGCGGGCGGCGTTCCGATGAGGGAGCTCTTGATCTTAAAAAGAGTCGCCAGGCACACGGACGTAACCTTCCATCAAAACCCGCGCACTGCGGCTCATAATCGCCTTCTTAACAACCCACTCACCGTTTTCCAGACTGGCCTCAGCCCCGACACGCAACGTCCCGGACGGATGCCCAAAACGCACAGCATTCCGCTCAACACCACCAGCCGCCAGGTTCACCAACGTCCCAGAGATAGCTGCTGCAGTGCCAATCGCCACCGCCGCCGTCCCCATCATCGCGTGGTGCAATTTGCCCATCGACAACGCCCGCACCAACAAATCCACATCACCGGCGCCAATGGCTTTGCCACTCGAGGCCACGTAATCCGCAGGCTTGGCGACAAACGCCACCTTCGGCGTGTGCTGACGCTTGGCGGCTTCGTCGAGGTTAGAGATCAGGCCCATGCGCAACGCGCCATAAGCACGAATGGTCTCAAACATCTGCAACGCTTTCGGATCGCTGTTGATCGCGCTTTGCAGTTCGGTGCCGGTGTAACCGATGTCTTCGGCGTTGACGAAGATCGTCGGGATACCCGCGTTGATCATGGTCGCCTTGAACGTGCCGACACCCGGCACTTCCAGCTCGTCGATCAGGTTGCCGGTGGGGAACATCGAGCCACCGCCGCCCTCTTCTTCCGCCGCCGGGTCCATGAATTCCACCTGGACTTCGGCGGCCGGGAAGGTCACGCCGTCGAGTTCGAAATCACCGGTTTCCTGGACTTCGCCGTTGGTGATCGGCACATGGGCAATGATCGTCTTGCCGATGTTGGCCTGCCACACACGAACCACCGCCACGCCGTTGTGCGGAATGCGGCTGGCGTCCACCAGACCGTTGCTGATGGCGAACGAGCCGACCGCCGCCGACAGGTTGCCGCAGTTACCGCTCCAGTCCACGAACGGTTTGTCGATGGACACCTGACCGAACAGGTAATCGACGTCGTGATCGGCCTTGATGCTTTTCGACAGGATCACGGTTTTGCTGGTGCTGGACGTGGCGCCGCCCATGCCGTCGATCTGCTTGTCGTAGGGGTCGGGACTGCCGATTACTCGCAGCAATAATGCATCGCGGGTCGGGCCGGGAATCTGCGCCGCTTCGGGCAGGTCCTTGAGACTGAAAAACACGCCTTTGCTGGTGCCGCCGCGCATGTAGGTGGCGGGGATCTTTATTTGCGGTGCGTGAGCCATGGTGCTCCTTAACGAAGGCATGGGACTTGAAGTCCCATGCCCACATCGATTGATTTAAACGGCAACCGCCGACTCTTCGAGGAAGTCCTGGGCGAAGCGTTGCAGCACGCCGCCGGCCTCGTAGATCGACACTTCTTCGGCGGTGTCGAGGCGGCAGGTCACCGGCACTTCGACGCGTTCGCCATTCTTGCGATGGATCACCAGCGTCAGGTTGGCGCGCGGCTTGCGGTCGCCGATCACGTCGTAGGTTTCGCTGCCGTCGATGCCCAATGTCTTGCGGTCGGTGCCCGGTTTGAACTCCAGCGGCAACACGCCCATGCCCACCAGATTGGTGCGGTGAATGCGCTCGAAGCCTTCGGCGGCAATCGCTTCCACACCCGCCAGACGTACACCCTTGGCCGCCCAGTCGCGGGACGAACCCTGGCCGTAGTCGGCGCCAGCGATGATGATCAGCGGCTGCTTGCGTTCCATGTAGGTTTCGATGGCTTCCCACATGCGCATCACTTTGCCTTCCGGCTCCACACGCGCCAACGAGCCCTGCTTGACCTTGCCGTTTTCCACGACCATTTCGTTGAACAGTTTCGGGTTGGCAAACGTCGCGCGCTGCGCAGTCAAGTGGTCGCCACGGTGGGTGGCGTAAGAGTTGAAGTCCTCTTCCGGCAGGCCCATTTTCGCCAGGTATTCGCCGGCGGCGCTGTCGAGCATGATCGCGTTCGACGGCGACAGGTGATCGGTGGTGATGTTGTCCGGCAGCACCGCCAGCGGGCGCATGCCTTTGAGCGGACGTGCACCGGCCAGCGCGCCTTCCCAGTACGGCGGACGGCGGATGTAGGTGCTCATTTCGCGCCAGTCGTACAGCGGCGTGACTTTCGGGCCGGTGTCTTCATGGATGGCGAACATCGGGATGTAGACCTGACGGAACTGCTCGGGCTTGACCGAGGATTTGACCACCGCGTCGATTTCTTCGTCGCTCGGCCAGATGTCTTTCAGGCGTATTTCCTTGCCGCCGACCAAGCCCAGCACATCTTTCTCGATATCGAAACGGATGGTGCCGGCAATCGCGTAGGCCACCACCAGCGGCGGCGAAGCGAGGAACGCTTGCTTGGCGTAGGGGTGAATCCGGCCGTCGAAGTTGCGGTTGCCGGACAGCACAGCGGTCGCATACAGATCGCGGTCGATGATCTCTTGTTGAATCACCGGATCCAGTGCACCGGACATACCGTTGCAAGTGGTGCAGGCGAAAGCGACGACGCCGAAACCGAGTTGCTCCAGCTCCGTGGTCAGCCCCGCTTCATCGAGGTACAGCGCCACGGTTTTCGAGCCCGGCGCCAGCGACGACTTGACCCACGGTTTGCGCGTCAGGCCGAGCTTGTTGGCATTGCGCGCCAGCAGGCCGGCAGCGATCACGTTGCGCGGGTTGCTGGTGTTGGTGCAACTGGTGATGGCGGCGATGATGACCGCGCCGTCGGGCATTTGCCCCGGCACGTCTTCCCACTGACCAGCGATGCCTTTGGCCGCCAGCTCCGACACCGCCACGCGAGCGTGCGGGTTGCTCGGGCCGGCCATGTTGCGCACCACCGAAGACAGGTCGAAGGTCAGCCCGCGCTCGTATTGCGCGCCTTTCAGGCTGTCGGCCCATAGACCGATCTGTTTGGCGTATTGCTCGACCAGTTGCACTTGCTGGTCTTCGCGACCGGTGAGCTTCAGGTAATCGATGGTCTGCTGGTCGATGTAGAACATCGCCGCCGTGGCGCCGTATTCCGGGGCCATGTTGGAGATGGTCGCGCGGTCGCCGAGGGTCAGTGCCGAAGCACCTTCGCCGAAGAACTCCAGCCACGCGCCGACCACTTTCTGTTTACGCAGGTACTCGGTCAGAGCCAGCACCATGTCGGTGGCGGTGATGCCCGGTTGCAGCTTGCCGGTCAGTTCGACGCCGACGCTTTCCGGCAGGCGCATCCACGACGCGCGGCCGAGCATCACGCTCTCGGCTTCAAGACCACCGACGCCGATGGCGATCACGCCCAGCGCATCGACGTGCGGGGTGTGGCTGTCGGTGCCGACGCAGGTATCCGGGAACGCCACGCCGTCGCGCACCTGAATCACCGGCGACATTTTCTCCAGGTTGATCTGGTGCATGATGCCGTTGCCCGGCGGGATTACGTCGACGTTCTTGAACGCCTTCTTGGTCCAGTTGATGAAGTGGAAACGGTCTTCGTTGCGACGGTCTTCGATGGCGCGGTTCTTCTCGAACGCCTGCTTATCAAAACCGCCTGCCTCCACGGCCAGCGAGTGGTCGACGATCAGTTGCGTCGGCACCACCGGGTTGACCTGCGCCGGGTCGCCGCCCTGCTGGGCAATCGCGTCGCGCAGGCCGGCCAGATCCACCAGCGCGGTCTGGCCGAGAATGTCGTGGCACACCACGCGAGCCGGGAACCACGGGAAGTCGAGATCGCGTTTGCGCTCGATCAGTTGTTTCAGGGAATCAGTGAGCGTGGCCGGGTCGCAGCGACGCACGAGGTTTTCCGCCAGCACGCGAGAGGTGTACGGCAGGGTGTCGTAGCTGCCGGGCTGGATCGCATCGACAGCCGCGCGGACGTCGAAAAAGTCCAGCGGCGTGCCGGGCAGGTTCTTGCGAAATTCTGTGTTCATCGGTCAGGACTCGGTCACGGTAGTTTCAAAGGGTGAGCTGGACACCGACCTTGAAAGTCACACCGAACCCTGTGGGAGCTGGCTTGCCAGCGATAGCGGTGAGTCAGTCGACATCAATGTTGGATGTGACTCAGTCATCGCTGGCAAGCCAGCTCCCACAGGATCTTCGGTGAACCTCTGGATCAGTGTTCGGCCCTCACCATTCAGCGACGTTCGATTGGCACGAACTTGCGCTGTTCGACGCCGACGTACTCGGCGCTCGGACGGATGATGCGGTTGTTGGCGCGCTGTTCGAACACGTGCGCTGCCCAGCCGGTCAGGCGCGAGCAGACGAAGATCGGGGTGAACAGCTTGGTCGGGATGCCCATGAAGTGGTACGCCGAGGCATGGTAGAAGTCGGCGTTGGGGAACAGTTTCTTTTGCTCCCACATGGTCTTGTCGATGGCTTCCGAGACCGCGAACAACACCTTGTCGCCCACTTCGTCGGCGAGTTTTTTCGACCAGCCCTTGATCACCTCGTTGCGCGGATCGCTGTCCTTATAGATCGCGTGGCCGAAGCCCATGATCTTGTCCTTGCGCTCCAGCATGCCGAGGGTGCCCTTGATCGCCTCTTCCGGCGACGAGAAGCGCTCGATCATTTCCATCGCCGCTTCGTTGGCACCGCCGTGCAGCGGACCGCGCAACGAACCGATGGCCGCCGTGACGCAGGAATACAGGTCGGACAGGGTCGATGCGCACACCCGAGCGGTGAAGGTCGAAGCGTTGAATTCGTGCTCGGCGTAGAGGATCAGCGACACGTTCATCACTTTGACGTGCAGTTCGCTCGGCTTCTTGTCGTGCAGCAGGTGCAGGAAGTGACCGCCGATGGACTGTTCATCAGTCACGCAATTGATGCGCTTGCCGTCGTGACTGAAGCGATACCAGTAGCACATGATCGCCGGGAACGCGGCCAGCAGACGGTCGGTCTTGTCGCGTTGCTCGGAGAAGTCTTTCTCCGGCTCGATGTTGCCCAGGAACGAGCAACCGGTGCGCATCACGTCCATCGGGTGGGCGTCGGCGGGGATGCGTTCCAGCACTTCCTTCAGCGCTTGCGGCAGGTCGCGCAGCTTGCTGAGTTTGTTCTGGTAGTCGGCGAGCTGTGCCTTGGTCGGCAGCTCCCCGTAGAGCAGCAGGTACGCCACTTCTTCAAATTGTGCGTCTGCCGCCAGTTCGCGCACGTCGTAGCCGCGATAGGTCAGCCCGGCACCGGCCTGGCCCACGGTGGACAGTGCGGTTTGCCCGGCAACCTGGCCCCGGAGCCCGGCGCCACTGAGTACTTTTGCTTCGGCCATTGTTGTCTCCAATCTTGAATTTGTTAGGGAGTACGGTTGCGGCTTACTTCTTCGCCGCAAACAACGCGTCGAGCTTCTGCTCGAAGGTGTGGTAATCGATGCGATCGTAGAGCTCCATGCGAGTCTGCATGGTGTCGATGACATTCTGCTGGGTGCCGTCGCGGCGGATCGCGGTGTAGACGTTTTCCGCAGCCTTGTTCATCGCGCGGAACGCCGACAGCGGGTACAGCACCAGCGACACGTCGGCGCCGGCCAGTTGTTCGGTGGTGTACAGCGGCGTCGAGCCGAATTCGGTGATGTTGGCCAGGATCGGCGCTTTCACGCGGCTGGCGAACAGTTTGTACATCTCGAGTTCAGTGATGGCTTCCGGGAAAATCATGTCGGCGCCGGCCTCGATGCACGCGGCGGCGCGATCCAGTGCCGATTCCAGACCTTCAACTGCCAGCGCGTCGGTGCGGGCCATGATCACGAAGCTGTCGTCGGTACGGGCATCGACGGCAGCCTTGATGCGGTCAACCATTTCCTGCTGGGTGACGATCTCTTTATTCGGACGATGGCCGCAGCGCTTGGCGCCGACCTGGTCTTCAATGTGGATCGCCGCGGCGCCGAACTTGATCATCGACTTCACAGTGCGAGCCACGTTGAACGCCGAGGCGCCGAAACCGGTGTCCACGTCTACCAGCAGCGGCAGGTCGCAGACGTCGGTGATGCGGCGCACGTCGGTCAGCACGTCATCCAGGCCGGTGATGCCCAGGTCCGGCACGCCGAGGGAGCCGGCGGCCACCCCGCCACCCGAGAGGTAGATCGCCTTGAAACCGGCGCGCTTGGCCAGCAGCGCGTGGTTGGCGTTGATCGCGCCGACCACTTGCAGCGGATGTTCGCTGGCGACCGCATCGCGGAAACGCTGGCCTGGAGTGCTCTTGTTGGAACTCATGACTCACCTCGTTCAGTGGCTGTCTTATTGTCGGCGCCGTCCTGGTAATGACGGGCGATGTTGCGTTTCGAGGCGCCGATGTGGCGGCGCATCAACAATTCCGCGAGTTCGCCGTCACGGTCGGCGATGGCATCGAGAATCCGGTGGTGTTCGGCAAAGGCCTGGCGCGGGCGGTTGGGCGTGGTGGAAAACTGGATGCGGTACATGCGCACCAGTTGATAGAGCTCGCCGCAGAGCATCTGGGTCAGGGTGCGGTTGCCGCTGCCCTGGATGATCCGGTAGTGAAAGTCGAAATCGCCTTCCTGCTGGTAGTAGCCGACGCCGGCCTGAAACGCCGCATCGCGCTCGTGGGTTTCCAGCACCCGGCGCAGCTCGTCGATTTCTTCGACGCTCATGCGTTCGGCCGCCAGACGGCAGGCCATGCCTTCGAGGGATTCGCGGATTTCGTAGAGTTCCAGCAGTTCGGCATGGCTCAGCGAGACCACCCGCGCGCCGACATGCGGCACCCGCACCAGCAAGCGCTGGCCTTCCAGACGGTGGATCGCCTCGCGCAGCGGCCCGCGACTGATGCCGTAGGTGCGCGCCAGTTCCGGCTCGGAGATCTTGCTGCCCGGCGCGATCTCGCCTTTGACGATGGCCGCCTGGATGCGTCGGAAGACGTTTTCGGACAGGGTTTCCGAATCGTCGCCGCTGATGACCGGGGGATCGAGTTGATCCAGCATATTGTCGACACCTTTAAATCCAATGCGGCAAAAACTAGCGAATCAGCCCGCACCAGTCAAAGGATAAATGGATATTGTCGACAATCGTCTAATAACCCCCAGCATCAACCCCAAGGGTTATAGACCGGCTCGGGCGCTGGCGCCATAAAACCACCGTGCTAGAATGCCGCCCGCATTTGCGAGTCATTTGCACGGCTTGTCATAAAAAGCTGATAGGCACACGAAGGCGCGCGCAGACAGGATCTCCTGATGCCGTGGCCCTGAACCGAGAACGGACCGCTGCTCGCCAGGATTTATGAGACTCAAGCCCTTCCCCACCTTTTTCTATCTGTTTTGCCTGCCCAGCATGGCTGTGGCGGGTGAAAAGACTGTGTACGGCCTCAACGAATACGCCGCCCTCGACGGGATCAACCTGGAAGTGGCGGCGAAACTCGACACCGGGGCGAAAACCGCCTCCCTGAGCGCCCGCGACATCAAACGTTTCAAGCGCAACGGCGAATCCTGGGTGCGTTTCTACCTGGCCATCGACGCCGCCCATTCGCACCCGATCGAACGGCCGCTGGCCCGGGTCAGCAAGATCAAGCGCCGTGCCGGCGACTACGATCCGGAAGAAGGCAAGAAGTACACCGCGCGCCCGGTGATCGAACTGGATATCTGCATGGGCACGGCGATGCGCAGCATCGAAGTGAACCTGACCGACCGTAGTGCGTTCCAATACCCGCTTTTGATCGGCTCCGAGGCGCTGAAACGCTTCGATGCGCTGGTCGATCCCAGTCTTAAATACGCTGCCGGCAAACCCGCCTGCGCCATCGCCGCTCATACCGCCGAGTAATTTCCATGCGTTCTCTAACCTTCCACCTGAAAATTCTGATCACCATCCTGGTGCTTCTGGGCGTTTCGGTTACGGCCTATCAGATTTTCGTGCTCGGCATCCCGGTGACCGAAGACGCCACCGACGACTTGTGGAACATCGACGCCAAGGTCGAGTTCGTCGCCAGCACCAAGGATCCGGTGAAGATCCAGATGTTCGTGCCGCCCCTTAGCCGCGATTACGTCAGTCTCAATGAGAGCTTCATCTCCAACAACTACGGCGTGGCGGTCAACCGTGTCGACGGCAACCGCAAGGTCACGTGGTCGGCGCGCCGGGCCAAAGGCAACCAGACCCTTTATTACCGTCTGGTGCTGACCAAGCGCTACACCGCTGAAAAAACCAAGATCAAAGGCCCGACCTTCCGCGACAGCATGGCCATCGAAGGCCCGGAAAAAATCGCCGCCGAAGCCCTGCTCGCGCCAATCCGCCAGCACTCGGCCGACGTCGAAACCTTCATCGGCGAGGCGATCAAACGCGTCAACAACCTCAACGACGACAACGTGAAACTGCTGCTGGCGGGCGATCCGTCGACGCCGCACAAGGCGAAAATCGTCGAACTGCTGCTGTCCATCGCCCACGTACCGGTGGAGAAAGTCCACACCATCCGCCTCGTCGCCGATCAACCGCAAACCCCGGAACTGTGGCTGCGCAGCTTCAACGGCACCGACTGGCTGTACTTCAACCCGGAAACCGGTGAGCAAGGCCTGCCGACCGACCGCCTGCTGTGGTGGAGCGGTGATGAGAACCTGATCACCGTCGACGGCGGCAAGAAAGCCAACGTGACCTTCAGTCTGAACAACAGCGAGATGAACGCGATTCGTCTGGCCAAGCTGACCGACGAAAACACCGACGCCAACTTCCTCGAATACTCGCTGTATGGCCTGCCGCTGCAAACCCAGCAGACGTTCATGATCATGGTGATGATCCCGATCGGCGTGCTGGTGATCCTGATCCTGCGCAACCTGATCGGCCTGCAGACCCTCGGCACCTTTACTCCGGTGCTGATCGCCCTGGCCTTCCGCGAGACGCAGCTGGGCTTCGGCATTCTGCTGTTTACCGTGATTACGGCGCTCGGGTTGTCGCTGCGCTCCTATCTGGAACACCTGAAGCTGCAAATGCTGCCGCGCCTGTCGGTGGTGTTGACGTTCGTGGTGGTGCTGATCGCGGCGATCAGCCTGTTCAGCCACAAGCTTGGTCTGGAGCGCGGCCTGTCGGTAGCGCTGTTCCCGATGGTGATTCTGACCATGACCATCGAACGCCTGTCGATCACCTGGGAAGAACGCGGCGCCAGCCATGCGCTGAAAGTAGCAATCGGAACGCTGTTCGCGGCATCCCTGGCGCACCTGATCATGACCGTCCCGGAGCTGGTGTACTTCGTGTTCACCTTCCCGGCGATTCTGCTGATTCTGGTGGGCTTCATGCTGGCCATGGGTCGCTATCGCGGCTACCGCCTGAC
Source organism: Pseudomonas sp. HS6 (assembly GCF_023375815.1). NCBI lineage: Bacteria > Pseudomonadati > Pseudomonadota > Gammaproteobacteria > Pseudomonadales > Pseudomonadaceae > Pseudomonas > Pseudomonas sp. HS6. Next base: position 6,049,401 of record NZ_CP067412.1, read on the forward strand.
CGAACTGGTGCGCTTCAAGGCTTTCCTGAAGAAGGCTGACGCCTGATGTTCGGTTTCTGGAAGACCTGGAAGGCCCTGGAAGCCCGGGGCATCATGGGCATCAATCGGCGTAACGCGGACTACGTGCTCAAGTACAACAAGCGCAGTCTGTACCCGATCGTCGATGACAAGATCATCACCAAGGAGCGCGCGATCAAGGCCGGCATTCATGTGCCGGAACTGTATGGTGTGATTTCCACGGAGAAGGAAATCGACAAGCTCGACGAGATCATCGGCGGGCGCAACGACTTCGTGATCAAGCCGGCCCAGGGCGCCGGCGGTGACGGCATCATCGTCATCGCCGACCGTTTCGAGGGCCGCTATCGCACGGTATCGGGCAAGATCCTCACTCACGAAGAGCTCGAGCATCACATCTCCAGCATCCTCACCGGCCTGTATTCGCTGGGCGGGCACCGCGACCGGGCGCTGATCGAATATCGGGTGACCCCGGACCAGATCTTCAAGAGCATCAGCTACGAAGGCGTGCCAGACATCCGCATCATCGTACTGATGGGTTACCCGGTGATGGCGATGCTGCGCCTGCCGACCCGCCAGTCCGGCGGCAAGGCCAACCTGCACCAGGGCGCCATCGGCGTCGGGGTCGACCTGGCGACCGGCCTGACGTTGCGCGGCACCTGGCTGAACAACATCATCACCAAACACCCCGACACCACCAACGCGGTGGACGGCGTGCAACTGCCCTACTGGGACGGCTTCATGAAACTCGCGGCCGGTTGCTATGAGTTGTGCGGTTTGGGTTATATCGGCGTGGACATGGTGCTGGACCAGGAGAAAGGCCCGCTGATTCTGGAACTGAATGCGCGGCCGGGGCTGAATATCCAGATTGCCAATGATTGTGGGCTGACGTTGCGTACTCATGCGGTGGAAGCGCGTCTGGAGGACCTCAAGGCGCGTGGTATGACTGAAACGGTTGAAGAGCGGGTGGTGTTTGCTCAGGAGTTGTTTGGGCATATTCCGGCGGTCGAGGGCTGAAAAGCTTAGAAGCTAAAAGCTCCCTCACCCTAGCCCTCCCGAAACGTCGGACCGCCCGGAGGGAGAGGGGACTGACCGAGTTGGATGTTCACGCTCCATCGACCTGACATTCCGGAGTCGAACTCAGGACTTGAAAAGCCCCCGATCTGCTTCCTTTCCCGCTCGCCCCCTTGGGGGAGAGGGATGGGCGGGCGGCGTGCCGATGAGGGGGGCTTTTGACTTTGATCTGGCATCGGAGAGGACTACAATCCCCACCCCGCCTCAATGGCCGATCTGCCCCGCCCATGCTGACCTGTTCCGTACACCCGCTGCCCTACCGCGCCAACCCCGCCGACTATTTCGCGGCCGTCCGCCATGCGCCCGGCGCCGTGCTGCTCGACAGCGGCCGGCCGAGTGCCGACCGTGGCCGTTATGATCTGCTCAGCGCCTGGCCGCTGGAACAACTGGCGGTGCTGCCGGACGAGCGTGGTGAGAGTTTCCTGCAACGCCTGCGGGATAATCTGACGCGATTGGGCGACGCGCAATTGCCGGATACCTATGAACTGCCGTTCGCCGGCGGCCTGATCGGTTACCTGAGCTACGACTTCGGTCGGCATCTGGAACACCTGCCGAGTCAGGCCCGGGATGATCTGCAACTGCCGGATGCGCGATTTGGTCTGTACGACTGGGCCTTGATCAGTGATCACCAATCGGCCACCAGCCAACTGGTGTTTCACCCGTCGGTCAGCACTAGCGAGAAACAACGACTGATCGATCTGTTCCGCCAACCGGTGGTCGACGAACTGACCCCGTTCAAGCTGAACAGCCCGATGGCAGCCGATCTCTCGGCCGATGAATACCGTCAGGCCTTCGAACGCATCCAGCATTACATTCAGGCCGGGGACTGCTATCAGGTCAACTTCGCCCAGCGCTTCCGCGCGCCATGCCAGGGCGATCCATGGCTGGCCTACTGCAAATTGCGTGAGGCCTGCCCGACACCGTTTTCCGGATTCCAGAGCCTGCCCGAGGGTAATGCGGTGCTGAGCCTGTCACCCGAGCGCTTCGTCAAAGTCAGCCAGCGTCAGGTGGAAACCCGCCCGATCAAGGGCACCCGCCCCCGTGGCGCGACCCCGGCCGAAGACGCCGCCAACGCCGCCGAACTGCTGGCCAGCCCCAAGGATCGTGCGGAAAACCTGATGATCGTCGACCTGCTGCGCAACGACTTGGGCCGCACCTGCCGCATCGGCTCGGTGCGAGTGCCGGAGTTGTTCAGCCTGGAAAGCTATCCGAACGTGCATCACTTGGTCAGCAGTGTGACCGGCGAGCTGGCGGATGATCGCGATGCATTGGATCTGATTGCCGGCAGCTTCCCCGGCGGCTCGATCACCGGCGCACCGAAGATTCGCGCGATGCAGATCATCGACGAACTGGAACCGACCCGACGCGGTTTGTACTGCGGTTCGTTGCTGTACCTGGACGTGCGCGGCGAGATGGACAGCTCCATCGCCATTCGCAGTCTGTTGGTGAAGGATGGGCAGGTGTGCTGCTGGGGCGGTGGCGGGATCGTCGCTGATTCGGATTGGGAAGCGGAATATCAGGAGTCGATCACCAAGGTCAGAGTCCTGCTCGAAACCTTGCAGAACCTCTGACGCTTGCGGCGAGGGCGTTTGCGCCCTCGCCACAGCATGACTTACAGGCTCAAATCGCGGTTTGAAGCCTTGAGAAACTCCTGCTTCAACTCACCAAAGCTGTGCACTGCCGGGAACTGCGGGAATTCCCGAATCACGTTATCCGGCGCATGGAACAGAATCCCCGCATCCGCTTCACCCAGCATGCTGGTGTCGTTGTAGGAATCCCCTGCCGCAATCACCCGGTAATACAGGCTCTTGAAGGCCAGGACCGACTGACGTTTCGGATCTTTCTGACGCAACTGATAGCTCGTGACCCGCCCGCTCTCGTCAGTAATCAGACGATGGCAGAGCAACGTCGGAAAGCCCAGTTGACGCATCAGCGGCTGGGAAAATTCGTAGAAGGTATCCGACAGAATCACCACCTGAAACCGCTCGCGCAGCCAGTTGACGAACTCCACTGCGCCGTCCAGCGGCTTGAGGGTCGCGATCACTTCCTGAATGTCCGACAGCTTGAGGCCATGCTCGTCAAGGATGCGCAGGCGCTGCTTCATCAGCACGTCATAGTCGGGAATGTCCCGAGTGGTGGCCTTGAGCGATTCGATTCCGGTTTTTTCAGCGAAGGCGATCCAGATTTCCGGTACCAGCACCCCTTCAAGATCAAGACAGGCAATTTCCACAGGACACTCCGTTTGTAATGTTTATTGAGTCGAGCGAGCCCGAACTCTAGCGGCTCGTTCCGGGCCACGCAACGCAGAGGGCACCCCGGCGGGCGTTGCTTTTTGTTAACATCGCCGCCATATAGAGCGCCCAGCGCCACCGACCTGTAGGAAGCCGCCCTGATGAGCCCAACGTTCGACGTCGTGGAACTCGCCACGACCTATGCCAACAAATCCGCGCAGGACATCCTCAAGCTCGCGTTCGCCGAGTTCGGCGATGATCTGTGGATATCTTTCAGCGGCGCCGAGGATGTGGTGCTGGTGGACATGGCCTGGAAGCTGAACAAGAACGTCAAGGTGTTCAGTCTCGACACCGGCCGCCTGCACCCGGAAACCTACCGATTCATCGATCAGGTGCGCGAGCACTACAAGATCGACATCGAACTGGTCTCGCCGGACTACACGAAACTCGAACCGTTCGTGAAGGAAAAAGGCCTGTTCAGTTTCTACAAGGACGGCCATGGCGAGTGCTGCGGCATCCGCAAGATCGAACCGCTGCGCCGCAAACTGTCCGGCGTCAAAGCCTGGGCCACCGGCCAGCGTCGCGACCAGAGCCCTGGCACCCGCAGCGCGGTCGCGGTAATGGAAATCGACAGCGCGTTCTCCACTCCAGAGCGCACCCTGTACAAGTTCAACCCGCTGGCGCAGATGACCAGCGAGGAGATCTGGGGCTACATCCGCATGCTGGAGCTGCCGTACAACTCCCTGCATGAGCGCGGTTTCATCAGCATCGGCTGTGAACCGTGCACCCGCCCCGTGCTGCCGAACCAACACGAACGCGAAGGTCGCTGGTGGTGGGAAGAAGCGACCCAGAAAGAATGCGGGTTGCATGCCGGGAATATCATCAGCAAGGCGTAAACCGTTCGACCCGCAGTTGACTCTGCCAGACATGAAAAATGTGTACACACGAATGTCACCATCGGTGCCATTTATGTGTGCACTTTTCATTTCTGCGCCCTGAAAAGTTACATCCCGCTGCCAAAGCGATCCCTTCCGGCGTCCGCCAAAATCCCTTCCGAAAAATAAATACCTGTTCAAACGGTCAATTTATATCGCCTGCATTTCAGCGACTTAGCGCACTTCAATAACTTTTCGAAATCAGTGGTGATTTTCATAGATCGCTGACTGGCACAGATCTGGCTTAAGTGCATACATGTTTTGTATACAAAACTGCAGAACATGAACCCACACTTTCGATCCGCAAGCCTGAAGCGCCCTATCCCGTACAGGCTGCAGATGCCCCGTAACCAGTGATGTTTCACCGCCGCGACGAAGATCTGCCGAGCCTGAGCGCTCATGCACAGTCATCGCGGCCCGAACATCAGGAGCCTGCCGGAATGCGTACGAGTCTCTCGAACAACAACATCGCGCTGAATCTGCCCTCCTCCTCAACCCTCGATCACACCGTGCCCGGTGACAGCATCGCCGAACCGCTGCAACTGAGTCCGCGCTTGCACAACCGCGATCTCGCGCCGACCAAGGCCGAGGGTCGGCGTTGGGGCCGCTACAGCATCTTTGCCCTGTGGACCAACGATGTGCACAACATCGCCAACTACTCGTTTGCCATCGGCCTGTACGCCCTGGGTCTGGGCGGCTGGCAGATTCTGCTGTCACTTGGGATCGGCGCAGCGCTGGTGTATTTCTTCATGAACCTCTCGGGCTACATGGGGCAGAAAACCGGGGTACCGTTTCCGGTCATCAGCCGGATCAGTTTCGGCATTCACGGGGCGCAGATTCCTGCGTTGATCCGGGCAATTATCGCCATCGCCTGGTTCGGGATTCAGACGTACCTGGCGTCGGTGGTGTTTCGCGTGTTGCTCACGGCAGTTCACCCCGGTTTCGCCGACTACGACCACAACTCGATCCTCGGCCTGTCGAGCCTGGGTTGGGTGTGTTTCGTGGCAATCTGGTTCGTGCAGTTGGGGATCCTGGCCTACGGCATGGAAATGGTCCGCCGCTACGAAGCGTTCGCCGGGCCGGTGATTCTGCTGACCGTCGCCTGCCTCGCCGCCTGGATGTACACCCAGGCCAACGCGACCATTGCCTGGTCGATCCGCGAACCGCTGACCGGCGGCGAGATGTGGCGCAACATTTTTGCCGGCGGCGCCTTGTGGCTGGCGATCTACGGCACGCTGATCCTCAACTTTTGCGACTTCGCCCGTTCTTCACCGTGCCGCAAAACCATCAAGGTCGGAAACTTCTGGGGCCTGCCGGTGAATATTCTGGTGTTCGCCGGGATCACCGTCCTGCTATGCGGTGCGCAATTTCAGATCAACGGCCGGATCATCGAAAGCCCGACCGAAATCATCGCGTCGATCCCCAACACCTTTTTTCTGGTGCTCGGCTGCCTGGCGTTCCTGATCGTCACCGTGGCGGTAAACATCATGGCCAACTTCGTCGCCCCGGCCTTTGTGCTGAGTAACCTGGCGCCGAAGTACCTGACCTTCCGCCGCGCCGGGCTGATCAGCGCCACCATCGCCGTGCTGATCCTGCCGTGGAATCTCTACAACAGTCCGCTGGTGATCGTGTATTTCCTGTCCGGCCTCGGCGCCCTGCTCGGCCCGTTGTACGGCGTGATCATGGTCGACTACTGGCTGATCCGCAAAGGCCGGATCCACGTGCCGCAACTGTACAGCGAAGACCCGAATGGCGCGTATTTCTACAGCCGTGGGGTCAACCTGCGGGCAGTGGCGGCGTTCATTCCGGCCGCGCTGATCGCCATCGTCCTGGCACTGGTGCCGGGCTTCCACAGCGTTTCGCCCTTCTCCTGGCTGATTGGTGCCGGCATTGCCGGGATGCTCTACCTGATCATCGCCAAACGCCAGCCGCACTACGCCGATGTGGACGGTGAAGCCATCGCCGTCGACAACGTCAGCCACTGAATCTTTTGGCGGCCCTTCGCGGGGCCGCAGAACCAACCGTAATAAGGACTTCCCATGCGCATTCTCGTGGTCAACGTCAACACCACCGAATCCATCACCCATGCCATCGCCCGCTCGGCGCAGTCTGTGGCTTCCCCCGGCACCGAGATCGTCGGCCTGACGCCGTACTTCGGCGCCGATTCGGTGGAAGGCAATTTCGAAAGTTACCTGGCCGCCATCGCCGTGATGGACCGGGTGATGTCCTACGACCAGCCCTTCGACGCGGTGATCCAGGCCGGCTACGGCGAACACGGCCGTGAAGGTTTGCAGGAGTTGCTCAACGTACCGGTGGTGGACATCACCGATGCGGCCGCCAGCACCGCGATGTTTCTGGGCCACGCTTATTCAGTGGTCACCACCCTGGATCGCACCGTGCCGCTGATTGAGGATCGTCTGAAACTCTCCGGCCTGTGGGATCGCTGCGCCTCGGTGCGCGCCAGTGGTCTGGCAGTGCTTGAGCTGGAACACGAACCGCAACGGGCGCTGGAAGCGATCGTGCATCAGGCTGAACTGGCGGTGACTCAGGACAAAGCCGAGGTGATCTGCCTCGGTTGCGGGGGCATGGCCGGGCTCGACGAGAAGATCCGTCAGCGTACCGGGGTGCCGGTGATCGATGGCGTCACCGCCGCTGTGACCATCGCCGAATCGCTGGTTCGACTGGGGCTGTCGACGTCCAAGGTGCGGACGTATGCGACGCCACGGCCGAAGACCATCATCGGCTGGCCAGCACGTTTTGCGCGTTGAACCGCTCGGCGAGACCCTGGGTTGAAAACTGCTCGATAATGAAATCGACGAACGCCCGGGTCTTGCCCGGCAGCAGTTTGTGTTCGGCGTAATAGATGGAGATGTTGCCGTCGTCGACGTACCAGTCGGGCAAAACCCGCTGCAACGTTCCTGCTTCAAGATAACTGACGGCAAACGGCATGCTGACCAACGCAATCCCCAACCCCTGCGCCGCCGTGGCGCAGGCGGCTTCGGAATCGCTCATGGTCATTCGCGCCTTGAGGGTCAGCGGGCTGTGCTGCTGGGTGCGATGAGTCAGTTGCCAGGAACGCACGCGCCCGGTCTGCGGTGAGCGGATCAGGATGCCCTCGTGCAGCTTGAGGTCGTCCGGTTCGCTGATCGGCGCGTGCCGATCCAGATATTCCGCAGAAGCCACCAACACCCGATGCGCCGGCGTCAGCCGTCGCGCCACCACGCCCTGGGGCAGCTCGAAGCCACCACCAATCGCCGCATCGAAACCCTGGCCGATCAGATCGACCTGTCGGTTATCGAAGTGCCAGTCCGGGTTGATCGCCGGAAACCTTGTCAGGAATTCCCCCAGCAACGGCACGATGTACAAGCGGCCGAACACCGTACCCATGCTGACTTTCAGCGTGCCGGCCGGTTGACCACCGGCGCTGGCCAGATTGCTCACGGCATTCTGGATGGTGATCAGACTGCCGCTGACCTCACTCAGAAACAGTTGCCCCGCTTCCGTCAGGGTCAATCTTCGGGTGCTACGCTGGAACAGCCTCACGCCGAGGCGCGCTTCCAGTTTCGCCACGCTTTTACCCACGGCGGCCGGTGTCAGGCTCAGGCGTCGCGCAGCCTCGGCGAAGCTGCCGACTTCGGCACTGCGCACGAAGCATTCGATACTGCTGAAGGTTTCCATGGTCGCCACTATAAACTTTTGGTTTACACAGACTATAGCAACCACGGTCTACCCGCCTATTGGCGAGGGGCAGATACTCGACACCACACCAAGGCAGCCTGCCTTGAAATTTCTGGAGATCGAACATGACCACTCAACACCTCAGCGGTAAAGTCGCTCTGATTCAAGGCGGCTCTCGCGGCATCGGTGCCGCCATCGTCAAACGCCTGGCCGCTGAAGGCGCCGCGGTTGCCTTTACCTACGTCAGCTCGGCCGCCAAGGCTGAAGAACTGCAAAACAGCATCACCGCGAACGGCGGCAAAGCCCTGGCGATCAAGGCTGACAGCGCTGACGCCAGCGCCATTCGCAACGCGGTGAACGCAACGGTCGAAACCTTTGGCCGCCTCGACATTCTGGTCAACAACGCCGGTGTGCTGGCCGTCGCCCCGCTGGAAGACTTCAAACTGGAAGACTTCGACCAGACCCTGGCGATCAACGTGCGCAGCGTGTTCATCGCCAGCCAGGAAGCCGCCAAACACATGGGCGAAGGCTCGCGCATCATCAACATCGGCAGCACCAACGCCGACCGCATGCCCTTCGCCGGTGGCGGCGTGTATGCGATGAGCAAATCCGCGCTGGTTGGCCTGACCAAAGGCCTGGCTCGCGACCTCGGCCCACGCGGCATCACCATCAACAACGTGCAGCCCGGCCCGGTCGATACCGACATGAACCCGGCCCACGGTGAGTTCGCCGACAGCCTGATCCCGCTGATGGCAGTGGGTCGCTACGGCAAAGCCGAGGAAATCGCCAGCTTCGTCGCCTACCTCGCCAGCCCGGAGGCCGGTTACATCACCGGTGCCAGCCTGACCATCGACGGTGGTTTCGGCGCCTGATTGAACTGATTGTAGAAAACGAAAAACGCCGCCCCTCCTTTAACAGAGGGGCGGCGTTTTTTTGTCTGCGGTTTGATCAGGCCCAATCCAGTGCCGGCAAACCACATGCACTCGGCGTGAACGCTTTCAACGTACGAAGAATCCCGTCAGCGTGTGCGTATTTTTCATCGGCCATGGCGGCATCAGGGATCGCGATGGCCGTCATGCCGGCTGCTTTCGCGGCTGTCACGCCGAATGGCGAATCTTCGAACACCAGGCAATCTTCCGGCGCCACACCCAGGCGGCGCGCGGCGGTGAGGAAAATGTCCGGCGCAGGCTTGGCAGCGCCGACTTCTGGATCATCAGCCGTGACGATGAAGTCGAACAATGCAAACCAGTCGCGGTGCAAGGTGGTTTTCTGACCGAACGACTGGCGCGATGAACTGGTGCCAACGGCAATCGGAATGTTGTGCGCCTTGAGATGGCGGATCAGTTCCTCGGCGCCCGGCATGGCTTGCGCAGTGGGAAAACGCTCGCGCATCAGCGGTTCACGGATCACCAGAAACTCTTCGGCGGTGATCGGCAGGTCCAGCGCTTCGACCACGTAGCGCGCCAGATCGCCAGCACCACGGCCGATGATGTTCTGCTTGATGCTCCAGTCGAAGGTGCGCCCGTAACGCTCGGCAATCAGCGAGGTGACCTCGGTGTAGATGCCCTCGGTGTCCAGCAGCAAACCGTCCATATCGAAAATCACGGCCTTGATCGGGCCGAACGCCTTCAGCGGTGCATTCATCATCGGATCCGTTATCAAAGACATCCCAGGCGGCGTCGGGTAGCACCGCTGCTCGGATCTGATTAAAGGGTTCAGCAGCATAACGAGCGCGGCCGAGGTTGAGCAACGGGCAATGTCGGTTGTCCGCCGAACGTTGCCAGGCACATTTAGAGAATTGCCCTACAGACACCGCCCACTTGCCTGACTTCTTTCCTGTTTGATCCCCCGCACAGTTTCGCGCCATTCCCTTGATGCGCGCGAGTGACTGCGAATGCTTCCATCTGACCCTCTCCTGAAACTGAACAACAGCATCGGTTTGCTGGTGGTGGCTGCGCTGAATCCTGATCAGCCTGACGCCGAAAAGCTGTTTCAGGAATTTCGCCTCTGCCTCAACGACTATGAAAGCTGGGCCGAGCAGTTCTGGACGGGAACGGCGCTGGACGTCGATCAGGTGTTCAAGGTCGGCAACGATGTCCAGCTCAGTGCGCTTGCTGGCAGTCGAAAACCCGTCAGTACTTCCGTAGTCATGTGCCCCACCACCGGGCCGCTGACACTGGTGCACATGTTCGAAGCCGCGCGCTTCGTGCCGATCGGCGATACGCCAGTGACTCTGGAAGCGGTCATTTCCGATGTCGGCGGTGTCCTGGAATTCGGCGAACCGCTGCATTTCACCATTGGCCCCAGCGGCATTCTCGAGGTCGACGATTGCGACCGGGGCCAGCGTTATCGCATCACCTTCTTTCCCGATGTTTCCAGTTCACATGTCCAGACGCTGTACGCCTCGTATCAGAGCCTGATCGATGGTCTCGAAGGCTGGCTGCGTGAGGAATGGGAAGGCTTTCAGCCGCAGTGGGCGGAGTTTTCCAGCGCAGGCTTCAGCGAGCGTTACGGTCAGTTGCAACAGGCTGACTGGCGCGGTTTCGAAACGGCCCTGAACGGCGTCTGGGATGACGTGAAGCAACTGTTCGCCCTGCTCGCCGACTGGCAGGTCAACAGCGAAAAACTTCTGCAGTACCTGTCCGCCGCTGAGCTGGAAGCGTTGCTCAAGGCTTCCACCGAGGCCATCGCCAATGGCTTGCTGATGCTCAGCGACGAGCCGTTGCTGTTTATTCATCTGGCGGCCTTCACCAGTTGGCTGAAGATGCTGCCGCCGCAGTACCTGGCCGAGGTGGTGGCTGAAGTCCGGGTCGAATTACTGATCGGTTTCCTGTTGATGCGCGTGTCGGCGGGCATGGGTGTGCCGCTGCGGTTGAGCGCCAAGGTGCTCGCCAAGGTCAAGTCCCCGCGTGCCCGGGAATGGTTGGCGGCGTCGGCGTTGCGGTTGGCAGAGCTGACTTCGGCACCCGATCTGACCCGGCATGCCGGTGCGTTGAAGCCGTTGATGGTCAATGCGCGGCAGGCGCCGTTGCGGCCGACACCAGCCATTCCGTTGGAGATTCGCACGGCCGATTCGCAGGTACTGACGGTGCCCAATCCGGCGGCCATTGCGCGTAACAAGTCCCAGGGCTCGACGCGAATGGAGCGGCATGAGCCTCGCGACGACAAGCCTGATCAGGCGAAAAACCCCAACGGTGACAGCGCCGATTGTGCACCGCTGACCTGCACCAATGGCTGTCCGGTGTCGATGGTCACTGGCGAAGAACTGCTGACGCTGACCGATGGCGTACTTGATGGACTGCTGTCGTTCGAGTTCAGTCGGTTGTACCGCACCAGCGCGGCGGAAATCGATGTCGGGTTGGGGTTTGGCTGGAGTCATTCGCTGGCGCATCGGCTGGAGGTTGATGGCGACGGGGTGGTCTGGGTTGACCATGAGAACCGGCGCACGCGGTTTCCGTCGCCCAGCGGCGAGCGGCCGGCGATTCACAACAGTTTGTCGCGGGCGGCGATTTTTCTTGGAGATGAGCCGGAGGAGTTGATTGTTGCGCTGGCGGGTGAGGCGGCGCGGTTTTATCACTTTCGGGCTGGGCGTCTGACGCTCATTAGCGATGCGTACGGCAACCGGCTGCGTATTACGCGGGATCGTCAGGATCGGGTTGAGCGGCTGGATAACGGCGTCGGTCGTTCGCTGTTGCTGCGCTATGAGCGGGCGCATCTGGTCGCGGTCGATTATCAGGTTTTTTGTGAGTCAGTCTGGCGCACCGAGCAGACGCTGGTCAGCTACCGCTTTGATGCCCGCCATCGACTGATCGAGGCGACCAACGCCGTCGGCGAAAGCGAGCGTTACGATTACGACGACCAGCACGTCATCCTGCAGCGGCAGTTAACGGGCGGCGCGAGTTTCTTCTGGGAGTGGGAGCGTACCGGCAAAGCCATTGCCGCCGCTCACGCCAGTGATCGAGTTGGTCAGTGGCTCGTGACCGTTCAACGCATCGTTCGGCGCGGTGGTGGTGACGGTGCCAGTGGTTTTACCGACTTCGATGGTGATGGTCTGGCCGTTGGCCAAAGTGACGGTGACCGGCGAACCGGTCACTGGCGCGCCCACAGTAGCGGTATAAGTGACAGTACCGCCTTCAGCCGCCGACTCGGTCGCGGTCAGTTTGACCGTGGTCGTATCGATGGTGTCGGTGACTTCGGTGACGGCTGGGACGGTGCTCGGCACCAGGTTCTCGAAGTTGCCGCCAGTGGTGCCGGTAATGCTGACTTCAACTTTGCCCGCATCCTTGTAAACGTCATCGGCTGGCGCCGGAACGGTCACGCTGCCGGTGGTTTTGCCAGCCTCGATGGTGATGACGGAGCCGTTGCTCAACGTCACGGTCACCGGGGTGCCGGCCGGGTTGGTCAATGTAGCGGTGTAAACGATCGAGCCACCCTCGGCCACGGAACCGGTAGCGGACAGGGACAGGTTGGTGGTGTCGATGGAGTCAGTGACCGTGGTGGTCGCCGGCGTCGTGTTCGGTACCAGATTCTCGAAGTTGCCGCCGGTAGCGCCGGTAATGGTAGTGCTGACGGTGCCGCCATTGTTGTAGACGTCATTCGGCGCGGTCGGCACGTTGACGCTGCCGGTGGTTTTGCCGGCTTCGATGGTGATGGTCGAGCCGTTGGACAGGGTGACGGTCACCGGCGTCTGCGCCGGGTTGGTCAGCGTCGCGGTGTAGGTGATCTGGCCGCCTTCAACCACGTTGCCCGTAGCGGTCAGGGTCAAACCGGTGGTGTCTTTCGAGTCGACAATCGTGGTGACAGCCGGCGTCGGGTTCGGCACCAGGTTTTCGAAGTTGCCGCCGGTGGCGCCGGTGATCGTGGTAGTGACGGTGCTGCCGTTGTTATAGACGTCATTCGGCGCGGTCGGCACGTTGACGGTGCCGGTGGTCTGGCCGGCGCCGATGGTGATGGTCGAGCCGTTGGACAGGGTGACGGTGACCGGCGTCTGTGCCGGGTTGGTCAGCGTGGCTGTGTAGGTGATCTGGCCACCTTCGGTGACGCTGTTGCCCGCCGTCAGCGTGACGGTGGTGGTGTCGATGGTGTCGGTGACCTGGGTCACGGCAGGGGTGGTCGGCACAGTGACGGTAATGCCATTGCCACCGGTGGTGCCGGTGACAGTCACGTTGATCTGGGTCGGGTCGTTGTAGACCGTGTCGTTCGGTGCCAGTGGCACGTTGACGGTGCCGGTGGTGGAGCCTGCCGGAATCACGATCACCGAGCCGTTGGACAAGGTGATGGTCAAGTCGGTCAGCGGCGCCTGGGTCAGGGTCGCGGTGTACACCAGCACGCCGCCGGCTTCGGTGATGGTCGGCGTGGCGCTGAGGCTCAGGCTCGAGTCGCGCAGTGCATTGGCGTTAGTGTCGGTGTTCTGGCCACCGGTGAAGTTCTGGGCGGCCTGGCCGGCGGAGTTGATGCCCGCAGTCGGGAAGCCGATGGTCGGGTCGACACGGCCTGCTGTCGCGTCGAGCATCACGAAACTGTGACCGCCCCCGGCGGCACCGCCAGTGCCTGCGGCGCTCGGGCCGGCAGCGGTGGCTTCAAGAGCGGTGGTCGGGTCAGCGCCAGCGGCGATGGCTTGTTGCAGTTCTTCAACAGACGGCGCGGCTTGCGCAGTGGCTTCGGCCAGATCGGTGCTGGAGTCCGGGGTGCTGGCGCTCCACTGTGTGTCGCGACCCAGATCCAGGGTGCGGCCATCGGCCAGTTCCAGGGACACCGCGCCAGCGACGCCGGTGTCGACCTGATCGCCGACGAACAAGCGGTCGCCTTCTACAAGTACACGACGGACGCCCTCTGGGGACACCACGAAAACCTGACCGACAATGCTTTTGACGATGGCAACAACACTGCTCATTGAAGACTCTCCGGGTGTCACGTTCAGTTGACTTCCATAGACCTGATGGCTTTTCTGCGCCGATTCAGTCTGGACGTACTTTTAAAAAAATGTGAATCAAGTTTGACGCTGATTTGTGTCAATATTTTGGCTAGAATCTTTCGCTATTAACTTTATGCCAAACTATTGACCTTATGGATGCCATCCTAAACAATCGCCCCACTAATGTCACATTGATATTTACGCGGCGACTTGCCCTTGAGCATGTGATCCAGTTCCGGTTTTAAACTTTCCGACATACGGTCATTCCGGTTGCCATCATCCGACGCAGCACCCTTATTTGCTGTGATTCACGACAAGAAGTTCTGGGAATTCCTTACCATGCGTTCGCCCCTGTTCAAGGCTCTACCTTTCGCACTCGCCGCGTCTTTTGCTCAAGCACAATCCTTACCGGAAGCCATGCAACAGGCACTGGATGTCCATCCGGAAATCCAGGCAGGGGTCAACAGTCGATTGGCTGCGGATTATCAGTTAAAGGCTGCCAAAGGTGGATACCTGCCGAAGGTCGATCTGCTCGGCGGTTATGGCCGTGAAGGCACCGACAGCGTTACTACCCGCGCCAACGGCGGCGGCAATCACTGGGAAACCCTGAACCGCTCCGAGTCGAGTCTGCGCCTGTCGCAAATGGTTTTTGACGGTTTTGCGACGTCCAGCGAAGTCGGGCGTCAACAAGCCACCGTCAACTCTCGCGCCTATTCCTTGCTTGGTACTTCGGAGCGCACCGCGCTGACCGTGGCTCAGGTTTATCTGGATGTGCTGACCCGTCGCGAATTCGTGCGCCTGGCCGACGAGAACCTCAAGAGCCACCAGCGCATCTATGACCAGATCCAGTTGCGCACCCAGCGCGGCGTCGGCAGCGGTGCGGACCTCGACCAGGCCGAAGCGCGGATGGCCCAGGCCCGCAACAACCTGATCACCGAGCAGACCAATCTCGCCGACTCGGAAACCAACTTCCTCAGCGCTGTCGGCCAGATGCCCGATCAGTTGGAGCGTCCGGCACCGTTCATGGCGATGATGCCGGCCAACCTCAACGAAGCGCGCACGCAGATGCTGGAAAACAGCCCGATCCTGCGCTCGGCCGAGTCCGATATCGCCGCAGCCGAGAAGCAGTACGAAACCGCCAAGTCGACCTTCTACCCACGCTTCGACGCCGAGCTGGGCCGCACCGCCGACAACGACCTCGACGGCCAGAACGGTCACAACAATGAATGGCAGGCGATGTTGCGCATGCGCTTCAACCTGTACTCCGGCGGCAGCAACAAGGCTGATCTGGAATCCAAGTCCTACCTGTCGAACCAGGCACTGGACATCCGCAACAACGCCCTGCGTCAGTTGAATGAAGAACTGGGCCTGGCCTGGAACGCCCTGAACAACGCCAACGCCCAGGTGCCGATCGCTCAGCAGTACGTTGATCACAGCACCGCAGTGCGCACCGCTTACCAGCGTCAGTTCAGCCTCGGCGAACGAACCCTGCTGGATTTGCTCGACAGTGAAAACGAACTGTTCACCGCTTCGCGCCGTCTGGCCGAGATCAAAAACATTCAGTTATTTACTCAGTATCGAATCAAGGCGACCATGGGCGAGTTGCTCAAGAGCCAGGGAGTGGTCGCACCGATGGCATCCGTTGTGCAGAACGACGTGAAGCCCAAGGTCCAACTGCCCGGGATGAATTGAGTTGTCCCTTTTCAACTGTTAAAGAGTGTCGAGCGTGGAATCAGAAGTCAGTCGAGTTCATCTCAGTCATGATCCACGCGCGTTGCACGACGATCCGTTACTGGATGGTCTGCTCGCCCTTTGCATGCTGCACCAGAAACCCGCCAGCGCGGCGATGCTGACCACCGGTCTGCCGCTGCCCAAGCAACGCCTGAGTGTCGAGCTGCTGCCCCGTGCGGCGGCGCGCGCCGGGCTGCAGGGGCGGGTGCTGCAACGCAAGCTGGAAGAGATTCCCGCCATCGCCATGCCGGCGCTGTTGCTGCTCAAGGATGGCCGCAGCGCTGTCCTGCTCGGCTGGCAGGGTGAGAACGAAGCCCGGGTGCTGCTCAGCGAAAGCGACGGCGGCGAGTCCCTCGTCAACCGTGAGCTGCTGAACGACGATTACCTCGGCAAAGTGTTCTTCGCCCAACCCCAACACAAATTCGACGTCAACCACGGCACGCTGATTCCGCGCGCCCGCTCGTGGTTCCGCGACACCCTCAAGCGTTCGCGCTGGCTGTACGTTGACGCCATCGCCGCCAGTTTCCTGATCAACATCATCGCCATGGCCGCGCCGCTGTTCGTGATGAACGTCTACGATCGCGTAGTGCCGAACCAGGCCGAAGCGACCCTGTGGGTCCTCGCGCTGGGCATCACCGGCGCCTACATCTTCGACCTGATCCTCAAGAGCCTGCGCAGCCTGTGCCTGGATCTGGCGGGCAAGAAAACCGACCTGATCATCTCCGCCACGCTGTTCGAACGTATCGTCGGCATGGCCATGAAGTACCGGCCGGCGCGGGTCGGCAGCTTTGCCCAGAACATCCACGAGTTTCAAAGCCTGCGCGACTTCCTCGCCTCGCTGACCCTGACCAGCCTGATCGACCTGCCGTTCACCATTTTGATCTTCATCGTCATCGCCATTCTCGGCGGGCATCTGGTGTGGATTCCGGTGCTGGCCTTCCCGATTGCGCTGCTGATCGGCTACGCACTGCAAAAGCCGCTGGTGGCAACCATGGAACGCACCATGGCGCTGGGTGCCGAGCGTCAATCGAGCCTGATCGAAACCCTCGCCGGCCTCGACGCGGTGAAGGTCAACAACGCCGAAAGCGAACGCCAGTACCAGTGGGAACAAACCATCGGCACCCTCAGCCGCCTCGAACTGCGGGTGAAAATGCTCTCCGGCCTGGCGATGAACATCACCCTGCTGATCCAGCAACTGGCCGGTGTGATCATGATCGTCTTTGGCGTGTACCAGATCATCGCCGGCAACCTGAGCATGGGCGGTCTGATTGCCTGCTACATGCTCAGTGGCCGCGCACTGAGCCCGCTGGCGTCACTGTCCGGTCTGCTGACCCGTTATCAGCAGGCGCGGGTGACCATGACCTCGGTCGACCAGATGATGGAGCTGCCGCAAGAGCGCAATTTCGAAGAGCGCCCGCTGAGCCGCAAGGTCCTGCAAGGCGCCATCGAATGCCGTCAGCTCAACTTCACCTACCCGGATCAACAGAACCCGGCGTTGAAGAACATCAACCTGGTGATCCGTCCCGGAGAGAAGATCGGCATCATCGGCCGCAGTGGTTCGGGCAAGAGCTCGCTGGCCAAACTGCTGGTCGGCCTGTATCAGCCGGACGACGGCGCGCTGCTGGTGGACGGCGTCGACATCCGTCAGATCGACGTCAGCGAGCTGCGCTACAACATCGGCTACGTGCCCCAGGACATCCAGTTGCTGGCCGGCACTCTGCGCGACAACCTGATTTCCGGCGCTCGTTACGTCGAGGACGAACTGGTGCTGCAAGCCGCCGAACTGGCCGGCGTGCATGAATTCGCCCGCCTACATCCGCAGGGTTATGAACTGCAAGTCGGCGAGCGCGGACAGAACCTGTCCGGCGGCCAGCGGCAGAACGTCGCCCTGGCCCGGGCGCTATTGCTCAATCCGCCGATCCTGCTTCTCGACGAACCGACCAGTGCCATGGACAACACCGGCGAAGAACGCCTCAAGCAACGCCTGGCTGCAGTCGTTGAAAACAAAACCGTGGTGCTGGTGACGCACCGGGCATCGCTGCTGTCGCTGGTGGATCGTCTGCTGGTGATCGACCGCGGGCAGATTCTCGCCGATGGCCCGAAAGCCGCCGTGATGGAAGCGTTGAAGAAGGGGCAGATCAGTGTTGCTTAAGTCGGGTTTCAAGGATTCGATCCGTCGCTACTTCAAGGGCTCTGCCTCGTTGCAGGGCCAGCCGCTGCCAGAGGTCAACAAGGCCTTGATCGAGGATGCGCCACGCGTGGTGCGCCTGACGATCTGGGCAATCATCGGTTTCTTCGTGTTCCTGATGCTGTGGGCAAACTTCGCCGTGATCGATGAAGTGACCAAGGGCGACGGCAAGGCGATTCCCTCGTCGAAGATCCAGAAAATCCAGAACCTCGAGGGCGGGATCGTCTCCGAGCTGTTCGTCAAGGAAGGCCAGATCGTCGAGGCCGGCGCACCGTTGATTCGCCTGGATGACACGCGATTCGCTTCCAACGTCGGCGAAACCGAAGCGGATCGCTTGTCGATGCTGCTGCGGGTCGAGCGCCTGAGCGCCGAGGTCGATGACCGGCCGCTGAATTTCCCCGAGGACGTGCTCAAAGCCGTGCCGGGTCAGGCCAAGAGTGAAGAGTCGCTGTACGTCAGCCGTCGCCAGCAATTGCATGATGAAGTTGGCGGCTTGCAGGAACAATTGATCCAGCGCCAGCAAGAGTTGCGCGAGTTCACCTCGAAGCAGGCACAGTACCGCCAGCAACTCGGCCTGCAACGCCAGGAAATCAACATGTCTGAGCCGCTGGTGGCCCAGGGCGCGGTGTCGCCGGTGGAAGTGCTGCGGCTCAAACGTGCGGAAGTGGAAACCCGTGGTCAGCTTGATGCCACCACGCTGGCGATCCCGCGTGCCGAATCGGCGATCAAGGAAGTACAACGCAAGATCGACGAAACTCGCGGCAAATTCCGCAGCGAAGCTCTGACCCAGCTCAATGAGGCCCGCACCGACCTGAACAAGGCCCAGGCCACCGGCAAGGCGCTGGAAGACCGGGTCAGCCGTACGCTCGTCACTTCGCCGGTGCGGGGCATCGTCAACAAGATGCTGGTCAACACCATCGGCGGCGTGATTCAGCCGGGCAGCGATTTGCTGGAAATCGTGCCGCTGGACGACACCCTGCTGGTCGAAGCGAAGATCCGTCCGCAGGACATCGCGTTCCTGCATCCGGGCCAGGAAGCCACGGTGAAATTCACCGCGTATGACTACACCATCTACGGTGGCCTGAAGGCCAAGCTGGAACAGATCGGCGCCGACACCATCACCGACGAAGACAAGAAAACCACCTACTACATCATCAAGCTGCGCACTGATCGCAGTCACCTCGGCACAGATGAGAAGCCGTTGCTGATCATCCCGGGGATGGTGGCATCGGTGGACATCATCACCGGCAAGAAAACGGTGCTGAGCTACCTGCTCAAACCGATCATCCGGGCGCGGGCCGAGGCGTTGCACGAGCGCTAGATCTTCATTGGCCTGACTGGCCCCATCGCGGGCAAGCCCGCTCCCACAGGGATCTCGATGGGAACACGATTGTGTGTTCGCAGTGGAGTCTGTGGGAGCTGGCTTGCCAGCGATAGCTTCAGTTTGAACACCACATCCCTGTCAGTAAGTGACACAAATGGTCACTCACCATCCAGTCCATTCCTAAACAATCGCCATATCGTTATTCGTTAACAGTATTTAAATTCCGCTTCTTATAGCTATAAAGTCAGCCTCCTGCGTACCTGCCGACCAATCGGCGCGCCGCACGACACGAACCCACACGCAATCCAGCGTGAGTTTCAGATCGACGCGCGCGCCCTTGAGCGTGCCGTGCGTGGGAGATTGATTGATGTCCGCAGCTACTGCTACCTCAAGCGCCGCGACTGTCGCGCCGCAAACCTTCGAGATCCGCCCGTTCAGCGGTGCCGTCGGCGCCGAAATCATCGGCCTCGACCTGACAGGTCCGGTCAACGAAGAGGATTTCGCCCGCATCCACCGCGCGCACCTCGATCACCACGTCGTGGTGTTCCGCGACCAGCGCATCACCCCGCAACAACAGATCGATTTCAGCCGCCGCTTCGGTGTGTTGCAGATCCACGTGCTCAAGCAATTCCTGCTAGCGAACCACCCGGAAATCCTCATCGTTTCCAACATCGTCGAAAACGGCCAGAACATTGGCCTCGGTGATGCCGGCAAATTCTGGCACTCGGACCTTTCCTATAAAGAGCTGCCGAGCCTCGGCTCGATGCTGCACGCCCAGGAGCTGCCGTCCGAAGGTGGCGACACCCTGTTCGCTGACATGCACAAAGCCTGGGACAGCCTGCCCGACGCGCTGCGCAAAGCCGTCGAAGGCCGCTCGGCTGCGCATTCCTACACCGCGCGCTACAGCGAAACCAAATTCGAAGGGAACTGGCGCCCGACCCTGACCCCGGAGCAATTGGCTCAAGTCGCCGAGGTCGTGCACCCGGTTGTTCGCACCCACCCGGAAAACGGCCGCAAGGCGTTGTTCGTCAGTGAAGGCTTCACCACCCGCATCGTCGGCCTGCCGGAGGACGAGAGCAAGCAACTGCTCGACGAGCTCTACGCCCACAGCGTGCAGCCGCAGAACATCTATCGCCACCAATGGCAGCCCCACGACCTGGTGTTCTGGGACAACCGTTCGCTGATTCACCTTGCCGCCGGTTGCCCTGCGCACCTGCGCCGCAAGCTGTATCGCACCACCATCCAGGGCGACGCGCCTTTCTGATTTGTCGGAGATCCGATCATGTCCAAACGTCTTCCATTCGCACCGCTGGCGGCGGCCATCGGCCTCGGTTTCAGCCTGATCGCCGGCAGCCTGGTGGCGCCGACTGTGGCCCACGCCGAAGGTGAAATCCGCATCGCCGAGCAGTTCGGCATTGTCTATTTATTGCTCAATGTCGTGCGCGATCAGGGGCTGATCGAGAAGTACGGCAAGCAGGAAGGCCTCGACATCAAGGTCGACTGGACTCAGTTGTCGGGCGGCGCGGCGGTCAACGATGCGCTGCTTTCCGGTTCCATCGACATTGCCGGTGCCGGCGTCGGGCCGTTGCTGACCATCTGGGATCGCACCCACGGCAAGCAGAACGTCAAAGCCGTGGCCTCGCTGGGCAACTTCCCGTACTACCTCGTCAGCAACAATCCCAAGGTCAAAACCATCGCCGACTTCACCGAGAAGGATCGCATCGCGGTGCCGGCGGTTGGCGTTTCCGTGCAGTCGCGCTTCTTGCAATACGCGGCGGCCAAGCAGTGGGGCGACAAGGAATTCAATCGCCTCGACAAGTACACCATCGCGGTTCCGCACCCGGACGCCACCGCTGCGCTGATTGCCGGCGGCACCGAGCTGACCGGGCATTTCTCCAACCCGCCGTTCCAGGATCAGGCGCTGCAGAATCCGAACGTACATGTGGTGCTCAATTCCTACGACATCCTCGGCCCGAACTCGCCAACGGTGCTGTTCGCCACCGAGAAATTCCGCAACGACAACCCGAAGACCTACAAGGCGTTTGTCGAAGCGCTGACCGAAGCCGCGCAATTTGCGCAGAACGATAAAGGCGCGGCGGCGGACACTTATATCCGCGTGACCAAGGCCAAGATCGACCGCGCCGAACTGCTGAAAATCATCGACAACCCGCAGTTCGAATTCAGCGTCACGCCGAAAAACACCTACCCGCTGGCCGAGTTCCTCTACCGCGTCGGCGCGATCAAGAACAAGCCTGAATCGTGGAAGGACTACTTCTTCCAGGACGCCAAACCGCTGCAAGGGAGCTGATCGACATGAACGCCCCTTTGCAAGGCCACGCGGCCAGCAACCCGATCGTCACGGCGCAAGCGCTGCTGGCGGTCGACCATGTCAGCCTCGAATACCGCACGCCGCAGCGCGTCGTGCGGGCCACTCACCAGGTCAGTTTCGAAGTCGATCAGGAGGATCGCTTTGTGCTGCTCGGGCCGTCCGGTTGCGGTAAATCGACCTTGCTCAAAGCCGTCGCCGGGTTCATTGCGCCGTGCGAGGGCGAGATCCGTCTGCAAGGCCAGCGCGTCGATGCGCCGGGGCCGGACCGGATCGTGGTGTTTCAGGAGTTCGATCAACTGCCGCCGTGGAAAACCGTCAAACAGAACGTGATGTTTCCGCTGCTGGCTTCGCGCACGCTGAAGAAGAAGGAAGCCGAAGAGCGTGCGCTGCATTACCTGGAAAAGGTCGGTCTGGCGGCATTTGCCGATGCCTATCCGCACACTTTGTCTGGCGGCATGAAGGCTCGAGTGGCGATAGCCCGGGCGCTGGCGATGCAGCCGAAAATCCTGCTGATGGACGAACCGTTCGCCGCACTGGACGCCCTGACCCGGCGCAAGATGCAGGAGGAATTGCTGCTGCTCTGGGAGGAGGTGCGTTTTACCTTGCTGTTCGTCACTCACTCGATTGAAGAAGCGCTGGTGGTCGGCAATCGCATCCTGCTGCTGTCGCCGCATCCGGGGCGGGTGAGGGCGGAAGTGCACAGTCACCAATACGACCTGCAAAGCCTCGGCGGCGTGGCGTTCCAGGAGTCGGCGCGGCGTATTCATCGGCTGCTGTTCGATGAAGGGCAGTCGCCGGAAACCGAGCGCGAGCACGATTTCAACGACATTCGCATCGCTTATTGAGCCACCCGGAGGATCGCCCGATGAGCCATTCATCATCTGTACGTCAAGAATTCGAAATCGAACTGCAGCCGCTGACCAGCGTGCCGGTGGAGCGCGAATTACCGCTGGGCCAGCGTCTGTGGCAACAGGGTTGGTTGCGCAAAAGCGTGATCCTGATTCTGCTCGCGGTGCTCTGGGAAGTGGTCGCCCGGGTACAGAACAATGATTTGTTGCTGCCAAGTTTCTTGCAGACCAGTTCTGCGCTGTATGACGGCCTGCTCAGCGGCGAACTGCTGGGCAAAGTATGGATTTCCCTTGTGGTGCTGCTCAAGGGGTATCTGATCGGCATCGTCCTGGCATTTGCCCTGACCACGCTGGCGGTTTCGACGCAGTTCGGCCGGGATCTGCTGAGCACCCTGACTTCGATGTTCAACCCGTTGCCGGCCATTGCGCTGCTACCACTGGCGTTGTTGTGGTTTGGATTAGGGCAGAACAGCCTGATTTTCGTACTCGTGCATTCGGTGCTGTGGGCGCTGGCGCTGAACACTTATGCCGGGTTTCTCGGCGTCTCGGAAACCCTGCGCATGGCCGGGCGCAACTACGGTTTGAAAGGCATGCGCTTCGTGCTGTTCATCCTGATTCCGGCGGCGCTGCCGTCGATCCTCGCCGGGCTGAAAATCGGCTGGGCCTTCGCCTGGCGTACCCTGATCGCCGCCGAACTGGTGTTCGGTGCCACCAGCGGCAAGGGTGGCCTGGGCTGGTACATCTTCCAGAACCGCAACGAGCTGTACACCGACAAGGTGTTTGCCGGTCTGGCCGTGGTGATCCTCATCGGTTTGCTGGTGGAGAATCTGGTGTTCGACACGCTGGAGCGGGTGACGGTGAAGCGCTGGGGGATGCAGCGCTGATGGGTTAAGGCTTGTTTTATGTTGGTATTTCAATGCTTAAGTTTTATGGCTGGAGGCCGTTATAGGTGCATTGAAATCCACATTGAAAAAGGAATTTCTTCTTTGGCCAGAGAAGAGTTTGAATCGAATACGAATGCAGATAAACCCAATGTCGTAGGTTGGGTTTTGACGCTGTCGTTTTTTCTTTATGTTACAAGCCTCGTCATATCCTCAAATGATCTGCTGACACCGGGTTGGGTTTTAGCCGTAACGTGTGCTTCGATGATTGTGGCCATATTTGGCGTCGTAATTCTGATCGAACAAAAGATTCTGAGACACTTCGGTAATTACGCAGTCTCCGCTTTTTTCTGGACGATACTCCTTGGCGCAGCCACCTACTTTGCCAAAATGAAGGCGGTAAGTGATATCAACAGTATTTTTCCCTTTGATGCGTCAGCCCTGCCGATGACGTTAGTGGCCGGTACTGTTATTCAACTGTCGATTTTTCTGTTTTGGCCCCTGGTCACCTGTGCAGCTGTCACCGCAATCTATTTTTTCTTCAAAATACGAGACAGCGAGTTTTGGTCCGAGACACATAAAAATCCGTTGGCAGTTATTTTTTCTGCCGCACTGATTTTTTTCATGACAGGCATGAGCGCGTTTTACGTTAACCATTTTTTCTCGGAGACCAAGCGACTACATATCCTGTACAGAGTCGCCCATGCGGCCGATTTCAGTTCGAATTTCAATTGCGCTGGAGTTGATCCACAGCAATACCACGTTTTGTTTGTGGGGCCGGAGCAGCGTCGTATCTCAATTGCAGGAATTATTCCGGAAACTTTCCTTTATTTCGGTCCTCGTGTTGCTGACATCGTGCAAGAAGTGACGCTTCCAAGTAAGGAGAGTCTTGAGTTACAAGACTGTTTGCCAAGGATAGCCGAGACCACTGATCCTCTCGCAGAGCGCATCAACGAATTGCATTTTGAAATCAAGCCGATCAACAACTGAGGGCGCACACCTCTGCTAGCATTGCGTGCGAATCAATCCTGATCGGTCACGAGTGCTCAGCATGCAACTTCCGGACATGAACCTGTTGGTCGCCCTCGACGCCTTGCTCGACGAGGGCAGCGTGGTGGGCGCCGCGCGGCGGATGAACCTCAGCCCGGCGGCCATGAGTCGCACGCTGACGCGGATTCGCGAAGCCATAGGCGATCCGATTCTGGTTCGTGCTGGCCGGGGGTTGGTGCCGACGCCCAAGGCGCTGGCGCTGCGCGAACAGGTGCGGGACGTGGTCGAGCAGGCGGCGCTGCTGTTTCGCTCGGCCGATGCTGTCGAGTTGGGCACGTTGCGCCGGCGGTTCAGCATTCGCGCCAACGATTTTTTCGTCGGCGTGTACGGCGGCAAGCTGTTCGACACCCTCGATCAGCAGGCACCGCACTGCGAACTGCGCTTCGTCCCTGAGGGCGATGGCGACGATGAAGCACTGCGCGAAGGGCGGATCGATCTGAGTGTCAGCAACACCCGCCCGCTGAGCCCGGAAGTCAAAGTACAGAACCTGTTCTCCACCCACTTCGTCGGTCTGGTACGTGAAGATCACCCGTTGCTTGATGGTGAAATCACCGCCGAGCGTTACGCCGGTTTTTCCCACATCAGCATGTCCCGTCGAGGCATCGCCCGTGGGCCTATCGACACCGCTTTGAATGCCTTGGGGCTGGAGCGGCGAGTCGCTGTGATCGCGCCCAGTTTCCACGCGGCGATGTTCGCCCTGCCGGACTCCGACCTGATCCTGCCGGTGCCCAAGGAAGCGCTGCTCAGCGTGCGGCGATTGGGGTTGAAGCTGCGCTCGTTCGACCTGCCGATCCCGTTGCCGACGCTGATGCTGACTCAGGCCTGGCACCCGCGTTTCGACAAGGATCCGGCCCACCGCTGGCTGCGTGAGACCCTCAAGACCTGCTGCGACGAGACCTGGCTGGCGGCGCAGCCCTGAGGATTGCGTCTGGTGCAACTATAAGCTGCCGACAAGTCAATTTTCGTCAGTCGTAAGCCTTACTAAGATGCTCCGGTATTTTTCCCTCCGGAGTTTGCCTGCATGACATCCCTGACGGTCACGGCGCCGATTGCCGCTGCCGCTCCGATGGCCGCCGCGCCACCGGTGTTCGGGGCGCGGATCATCATCGGTCTGGTCGGCGTGCTGCTGGCGGTGCTGGTGTCGGGCCTCAACGAGATGGTGACCAAGGTTGCCCTGGCCGACATTCGCGGCGCCCTGAGCATCGGTTATGACGAAGGCACCTGGCTGGTCGCCAGCTACACCGCGACTTCGGTGGCGGCCATGGCGTTCGCGCCGTGGTGCTCGGTGACCTTTTCCCTGCGTCGCTTCACCCTGTGCGCCATCGGTGTGTTCACCCTGCTCGGGGTGCTCTGTCCGTTCGCCCCGAACTACGAAAGCCTGTTGCTGATGCGCATCCTGCAAGGCCTGGCTGGCGGCGCGCTGCCGCCGATGCTGATGACCGTTGCGCTGCGGTTTCTGCCGGCCAATTTCAAACTGTACGGCCTCGCCGGTTATGCCCTGACCGCTACTTTTGGCCCCGGTCTCGGTACACCGCTGGCCGGGTTGTGGACCGAATACGTCGGCTGGCAGTGGACATTCTGGCAAATCATCGTGCCGTGCCTGATCGCCATGGCCGCTGTCGCGTATGGCCTGCCGCAAGATCCGCTGCGTCTGGAGCGCCTCAAGTCGTTCAACTGGAAGGGCCTGCTGCTGGGTTTTCCGGCGATCTGCATGCTGGTGATCGGCCTGTTGCAGGGCAATCGCCTGGACTGGTTCGAGTCGAGCCTGATCTGCGGTTTGCTCGGTGCCGGTTCGCTGTTGCTGGTGGCGTTTCTGATCAATGAATGGTCGCAGCCGATTCCGTTTTTCAAGTTGCAGATGCTCGGCATCCGCAACCTGTCGTTTGCGCTGATGACGTTGGCCGGAGTGCTGGTGGTGCTGCTGGCGGTGGTGCTGATTCCATCGAGTTATCTGGCTCAGGTGCAGGGTTACCGGCCGGTGCAGACCGCGCCGATCATGTTGCTCGCGGCGTTGCCGCAATTGATCGCGCTGCCGCTGGTGGCGGCGCTGTGCAACCTGCGTTGGGTCGATTGCCGCTGGGTGCTCGGCATCGGTTTGAGCATGTTGACGCTGTCGTGCCTCGGCGGCTCGCAACTGACCTCGGAATGGATTCGTGACGATTTCTACGTCCTGCAATGGCTGCAGATTTTCGGCCAGCCGATGGCGGTGCTGCCGTTGCTGATGCTGTCGACCGGCAGCATCCAGCCGCAGGACGGGCCGTTCGCCTCGGCGTGGTTCAACACCGTGAAAGGTCTGGCGGCGGTGGTCGCCACCGGCGTGATCGAGGCGCTGACAACGGCACGCCTGCATTTTCACTCGACGATGCTGGTGGATCGCCTTGGCAACTCGCCGCTGGTCCCTGGCAACGACCCGGCACTCGCCCATCGCCTGCATGAACAGGCGGTGGTGCTGACTTCTTCGGATCTTTATCTGTGTATGGCCGGCGTCGCAGTGGCGCTGATCCTGCTGATTTTCTGGCTGCCGACGCGGATCTTTCCGCCACGCGCGCCGACCTGACTGGAACAGAAGGTTTTTATGACGACTCAAGCAAAGCAAAAACTCGCGGTGGCCGTAGCCGCTGCGCTGGCGGTCGGTGTGCTGGTGTATCTGGCGATGCCCGGCCTGTTCGGCAAACGTACTCAGCAGAGCACCAACGATGCGTTCGTCTCTGCCGACTTCACCTTGGTGGTGCCGCGTGTGGCGGGGTTCATCAAGGAAGTGCAGGTGGAAGACAACCAGCAGGTCAAGGCCGGGCAGTTGCTGGCGCTGATCGATGATCGCGACTTGCGCGCCGCTGCCGAAGCCGCCGATGCGCATACCTTGGTCGCCCGGGCTCAGTTGCAAAACGCCAAAGCTACTCTGGAACGGCAGACATCGGTGATCGCTCAGGCTCAGGCGTCGGTGGTCTCGGCCAAAGCTGAAATGGCTTTCGCCCAGCAGGAATTGAACCGCTATAACCATCTGGCCGGCGTCGGTGCCGGCACTGTGCAGAACGCGCAACAGGCGCGCACCCGGATCGATCAGGCCTCCGCACGGCTGGACACCGCCACGGCAAAACTGGCAGCGGAACGCAAACAGGTCGAGATTCTGACGGCGCAGCGCGATGCCGCCGAAGGCAGTCTGAAACAAGCACAGGCGGCGCTGGAAATCGCCAGTTTCGAGCTGTCCTACACGCGCATCACCGCGCCCCAGGACGGCATGATCGGCGAGCGCGCGGTGCGGGTCGGCGCCTATGTGACGCCGGGCAGCAAACTGCTGGCGGTGGTGCCGTTGAAGCAGGCTTATGTGGTCGCCAACTTTCAGGAAACCCAACTCACCGACGTGCAGGCTGGACAGGACGTTGTAGTGCGTGTCGATAGCCTCGGCGGCGAAGCATTGAGCGGGCGGGTCGAAAGCATCGCCCCGGCCACCGGCGTGACCTTTGCCGCCGTGAAACCGGACAACGCCACCGGCAACTTCACCAAAGTCGTGCAGCGGATTCCGGTGAAGATCCTGCTGGAGCCGGGCCAGCCACTGGCCGAGCGCCTGCGCGTGGGCATGTCGGTGGAGGCGAGCATTGATACCAAAAGCTCCGCGACGTCGGTGCGTGAGGTGACGCAGCGATGAAACGCGTTCAGTCCATGACCATTGCTCTGAGTCTCTCGGCTTTGGCGGCTTGCACCGTCGGCCCGGACTTTCAGAAGCCCGAAGCTACGCAGATCGCCGACTGGGCCAAACCCGCCAAATCCGCCCCCAGCCAGGCCGTCAGCGAACCGCTGAACGAGCGCTGGTGGGAAGTCTTCCACGACGCGCAACTTTCCGCCCTGACCCAGCGCGCCGTGAGCAGCAACCTCGACCTGCAACTGGCCAGCAGTCGCCTGCAACAAAGCCGTGCCGCCCGCCAGGTAATCACCGCGGACCGCTATCCGACAACGGCTGCCACCGGCAGTTATGCGCGTGAACGCAACAGTGGCAAAGGCCTGAGCGATCCGTCCGGACACAACGGCGATTCGGCCTTCAACCTGTGGGACGCCGGTTTCTCCGCCTCCTGGGAACTGGACTTCTGGGGCCGCGTGCGCCGGGAAACCGAAGCAGCCGATGCCAACCTGGAAGTCGCGGAAAACGACCGTCGCGGCGTTCTGTTGGCGGTACTCGCAGACACCGCGCAGAACTACATCCAGCTACGCGGCGTGCAGAACACCCGCGCAGTCACCGAGCAGAATCTCGATGTCGCGCGGCACAGCCTGAAACTCTCGCAACTGCGGTTGAACGACGGGGTGGCCACCGATCTCGACGTGGCCGAAGCGGCCGCGCAAGTGGCGGCCATCGAATCGCGCCTGCCGGCGCTGGAGCAACGTCAGGCGCAACTGATCAACGCCATCAGTCTGTTGATGGGCGAACCGCCGCAAGCCCTGTCCAAAGAGTTATCCACAGACGCTCCGGTGCCACAATCGCCGCTGGAAGTCGCCATCGGCCTGCCGTCGCAACTGGCCGAACGCCGACCTGACATCCGCCAGGCCGAAGCCCGGTTGCATGCCGCCACCGCCAACATCGGCGTGGCCAAGGGTGATTTCTATCCGCGCATCACCCTGTCCGGCAATCTCGGTTCGCAAGCCATGCAGCTCAGCGATTTCGGTTCCTGGGGCTCACGGGCCTTCGGCATCGGCCCGCAATTCAGCCTGCCGCTGTTCGACGGCGGCCGCTTGCGCGGCGTGCTGCAACTGCGCGAAGCCCAGCAGCAGGAAGCAGCGATCGGTTATCAACAGACCGTGCTGCGCGCCTGGCACGAAATCGACGATCAACTGACCGCCTACAATGCCAGCCAGCGCCGCCGCGACAGCCTCGCCGAAGCCGTGCGCCAGAACCAGATCGCCCTGCGCACCGCGCAACAGCAATACGTCGAAGGCGTGGTCGACTTCGTCAACGTCCTCACCGTCCAGGGCGCACTGCTCGCGACGCAGGAGCAATGGGTGGAAAGCTCCACCGGCGTTTCACTGGCGATGGTCGGGTTGTACCGGGCGTTGGGTGGGGGATGGGAGTCGGTGTATCCGGTGGGGGAGATGGCGCAGCGTTGAGTGTATGAGCACAAAAAATAAAAAAACCGGCCGAGGCCGGTTTCTTTACCCCAACTGCCAGCGAACTGAATCGCTACGTACGGGGTTGAGTGCGGTGAGAGTAAGCAACGAACGATAAATCGGCAATAACGGCCCTTTGGAAAGACGTGTAGGAAACTTCCCTAAAGTTTGTAAGCGACGAAAGCGCCCACCTCGAGACGAATGATGGCCTTTCGCTTGACGCTAATCCCCGCTGTCGTAGACTCCGAGCATCCGTCAGGGAGTAACGGTTATGCGGCGTTTTCGTGGTTGGGTTGTCGGATTGACCTTTGTAACGTGTGCAGTTCAGGCTCAAACGCCCGCGCCAGACGATCCGCTGCAGGATAGTGGCGGGGCTGCCAATGCGTCGGCCAGCAGCGAAGCACGGGGTGTTTTGCGGGCCCGGGATCAGGCGACGCTCGCCAGCGAGTTGTCCGGGCGGATTGTCGAGTTGCCGTTCAGCGAGGGCGAGTCGTTCAAGAAGGGCGATACCCTGGCGCGGTTTGACTGTTCGGCCTACCAGGCCCAGTTGAATGCAGCGCAAGCCGCCAGCCGTGGCGCCGGTGAAGAATTGGCGCACAACCGGCAACTGGCGGCGCTCAATTCCGTCGGGCGTTTCGAAGTGGCCCGGGCCGAAGCCAAGGTCAGCGAAACCCAGGCGCAATCTCAGGTTTATCAAGTCCAGGTCAAACGCTGCAGCGTGGTCGCGCCGTTCGACGGGCAAGTGGTCGAGCGCAAGGTGCAACGCTACGAAAGCGTGTCGGCCGGGGCGCCGCTGCTCGATGTGGTCGACAACCGCACCCTGGAAATCCATCTGCTGGTGCCTTCGCGCTGGATGGCCAGACTCAAGCCCGGCCAGACGTTCAGCTTCGTCCCCGATGAAACCGGCCAGCCGATCGACGCCACGGTCAAACGCCTTGGCGCGCGGATCGATGAAGGCAGTCAGACCCTGTTGTTGGTCGCAACACTCCCCGAAGCCAAAGGCCTGCTCGCCGGCATGAGCGGCACGGCGCGTTTTCCGGAGCTTAAGTGAACGCCCCGGTGAGCGGCGCCGCCGAACAGGTGTTCGCGCGGTTTCTCGATCTTGAACGGCAGACCCGCGCCGCCCGCGATACGTCGCAACTGGCCTACAGCCTGGTCAATGACGGGCAGTCGCTGTTCGGTTATCGCCATGCGGCATTGCTGATCGCCGGCAAGGTAAAGGCAGTGACCGGCGTCAGCGCCGTGGAACCGAACGCACCGTTCGTAGCGTTCGTCGAGCAGGCGGTGGCGCAGTTGTTCAAGCAGGATGTATTGAAGGTTGCGCGGGTGATCGCGCCCGAACTGGTGGGCGAATCGATCCAGGCCGACTGGCGCAGTCTCTCTGCCGCTCAGGTGTTCTGGCTGCCGCTGATCGACCGCGAGGGCGAAGTGTTCGGCGGCTTATGGCTGGCCCGCGACGTGCCGTGGAACCCATCCGAACAAGTGCTTCTGTCGCAACTGGGCGACACCTACAGCCACGCCTGGCTGGCGCTGCAACCGCGCAAACCGTGGCGGCTGCGCTGGACCCGCAAGCGCCAGGTGGCGCTGGTCGCGGTGTTGTTGCTCGGCTTGTTGATCCCGGTGCGTCAGTCGGTGCTGGCCCCGGCCGAAGTGGTGCCGCAGGGCGGTCGCGTGGTGGCGGCGCCGGTGGACGGGGTGATCGCCGAATTTCTGGTCAAACCCAATCAAACCGTGAAAACCGGCGACCTGTTGCTGCGCTTCGAAAGCACTACCCTCAAGGCCCAGGCCGATGTCGCGGAACGGGCGCTCGGGGTGGCCGAAGCCGAATTGAAAGCCAACTCCCAACGCTCGTTCGCTGACGCCGAATCCAGTTCTCGGGTGGATCTGCTGGCCGCTCGCGTCGAGCAGAAACGCGCCGAACGTGACTACGCACGTGAACTGCTCAACCGCAGCGAAGTGCGTGCCGAGCGCGACGGCATTGCGGTGTTCGCCGACGCTGAACGCTGGACCGGCAAACCGGTGCAGACCGGCGAGCGCTTGATGGAAATCGCGGATCCGAATCAAGCCGAATTGCGCATCGAACTGGCGGTGGGCGACGCGATTTCGCTGGAGCCGGGCGCCGACATTGCGCTGTTCCTCGACAGTGATCCGCTGCAACGCCACCTCGCCAAACTCGAGCGCTCGGCCTACGAAGCGCAACCCACCGCCGGCGGACAACTGGCCTATCGGCTGGATGCGAATTTTACCGAAGCACCGCCGCGTATCGGCTTGCGCGGCACGGCCAAGATATTCGGCGATCGTGCGCCGTTGGCGCTGTATCTGTTGCGCCGCCCGCTGGCCGGGTTGCGTCAGAGCGTAGGCCTTTAAATGAACCTGCCGAGCCTGCGTGCCGACCTGCAACTGTCGCCCGCGGCGCCGGCACTGGACGGTTCGCCGCGCTGGACCTTGGCGGATCCGGTGCGCGGTCGCTATTTCAAACTCGGCACTGCGGCGATGCGCCTGTTGCGACACTGGTCGCTGGGCGATCCCGAGCAAGTGTTGCGCGCCGCCAACCGCGAACCGGGTTTGCCGCTGGACGGCGTCGAGTTGGAGCAATTGCTGACGTTTCTGCGCGGGCATGACCTGATCAGCGCCCTCGACGATCAGCAACGCTCCAGTTATCAGCTCAAGGCTCTCGCACAACGTCAGAGCCTGTGGAAAATCCTGCTGCATCAATATCTGTTTTTCCGCATTCCATTGTGGCGTCCGGACGCTTTTCTCAATCGGGCGTGGCCGTGGCTGGAGCTTTTCGGGCCAAGGGTGTTGCGCTTCGGTTTGCCGGCGACATTGGCGCTCGGGGTGTTTCTGGTCTCGCGGGACTGGCAGCGGTTTGTCGGCACCTTTCCGCACCTGTTCAGCCTCGGCGGGGCGATTTCGTTTGGTGTTGCGCTGTTCTTCGCCAAGCTCTGCCATGAGTTCGGCCACGCGTTCATGGCCAAGCGCGCGGGGTGTCGGGTGCAAAGCATGGGCGTGGCGTTCATGGTCTTGCTGCCGATGTTCTACACCGACGTCAGCGATGCCTGGCGGGTCAACGACCGACGTGCGCGGCTGTTGATCGGCGCTGGTGGGGTGATGGCGGAGTTGCTGCTGGCGTGCATCGCGCTGCTGGTCTGGTCGCTGCTGCCCGACGGCCCGGCGCGCACGGCGGCGTTCATGCTCGCCAGTGCAACCTGGATCACCACGCTGGTGGTCAATCTCAACCCGTTCATGCGTTTCGATGGCTACTTTCTGCTCAGTGATTTGTGGGAAGTCGACAACCTTCAGGGCCGTGCCTTTGCCTTTTGCCGCTGGCGCCTGCGTGAGTTTTTGTTCGGCTATGGCGCACCGGCGCCGGAGCCTTGGTCGCCGGCGATGCAGCGGCGTTTGCTGATCTGGGGGTATGGCTCGTGGTTATGGCGTGCGGCGTTGTTTTTCGGGATCGCGCTGGCGGTCTATCACCTGTTCTTCAAGGTGTTGGGGATATTCCTGATGCTGGTGGAATTGGTGTGGTTCATCTTTCTGCCGATCATGAGTGAGTGGCGCCAGTGGTGGAGCCGCCGCGAACAGGCTCATGGCCCGCGTGTGCTGGTCAGCAGCCTGGCGGTGCTCGGCCTGTTGCTGGTGCTGATTGTGCCGTGGCGCAGCGCGGTCGAACTTCCGACGATGCTCGAGGGTGGTCGGGCCAGTGCGTTGCACGCGCCGGTGGCGGCGCGGGTCAAAACGGTGAAGGTCACGGACGGCCAGAAGGTCGCTCAGGGTGACGTGCTGATCGAGCTGGAGTCGCCGGATCTCGATTCGCGGCAGGCCATCGTCCGCCGGGAAATTCAGATTCAACAATTACTGATGCGCCGCCAGGCCGGTCGCAGCGAAACCGCTGCCGACGCCGGCATCGTCGAGCAACGCCTCGCCGAAGCCGTGGCGGAATACCGTGGCCTGGCCGCCCGCCGCGAACGCCTGCTGCTGCGTGCGCCCCATGCCGGTACCGTGCGTGATCTGCTGCCGAACCTGACGCCGGGTCGCTGGCTGTCGAGCAAGGATGCGCTGGCGCGAGTGGTCGAGGACGGTTCGCGCCTGCGTGGTTATGTGGCCGAAGCTGAACTGTGGCGGGTCAAACCGGGCGCCACCGGGCGGTTTATCGCTGATGATCCGATGCACCCGGCGATCACCGTGAAGCTCGATGAAATCGATACCAATGGCGTGGCCTATGTCGATCAGGAAGCGCTGACGTCCGATCACCACGGGCCGATTGCCGTGCGCCGCGATCAACAGCAACGGGCGGAACCGGTGCAGGCGCAATACGGCGCGCGATTGACTACGCTGGATCAGCCACCGCCCCCCGTGCAACCGTTGCGCGGCGTGGTGGTTTTGCAGGGCAGCGGCGAATCGGTGCTCGGCGTGGCCTGGCGCCGGTTGGCGGCGCTGGGGGTCAGGGAAAGCGGTTTCTAGGGAGCGTGAACATGGCGGACAACGCAGCAGTGGCGGCAGACGGATTGGTGGTGCGGCCTTCACGGGCCACCGACGGGCCGTTTTTGCAAAGCCTCTATCAGTCGGCGCGCCCGGATCTGCAATGGATCGACGGC
This sequence comes from Pseudomonas sp. HS6, assembly GCF_023375815.1. Taxonomy (NCBI): domain Bacteria; kingdom Pseudomonadati; phylum Pseudomonadota; class Gammaproteobacteria; order Pseudomonadales; family Pseudomonadaceae; genus Pseudomonas; species Pseudomonas sp. HS6. The sequence continues at coordinate 6,083,291 of NZ_CP067412.1, forward strand.
GAGCAGGAAGTGGTGCAGCAAGTGATCGCACAGCAATTTCAGGTGCAGGAACAGGGCTTGGGTGAAAACCATCCCAATGCCATGCACTACGTCGTGGAAAAGCTCGGCACGGCCATCGGCGCGCTGAGCACTGACTTCGGCCCCAACGAAATCCGCGTGTTGTACATCGCCTTCATCCCCCAGGCCCGAGGCAAGGGTTACGGCCGCGCGGTGTTGCAAGGCGTGCAAAAGGCCGCGCAACAAGTGCGCTGCCCGGTGGCGACGGTGGTCTGGGCCAACAATCCCCATGCACGCCAGCATTACCTGGCGCTGGGGTTTGCCGTGGAAGAGCGCAATCCGGCGGCGGAACGGTTGGTGTGGTATCCGCAGTAAGCCTTGGATTTCAGTTGAAGGAAATACAGAAGTAGCCCAGCTGCGGATCCCGCCCCATCGCCGGCACCCGCGACACGAAAATGTCCTCTACCCGTCCGAGCTCCGGCAGCTCCAGTGCGCACAGACCGTCGACAAACTCGGTCGGTACCAGGCTGTTGAATTCGAGGCAGAAGGGCATGCGTTCGCTGAAGCGGGTTTTCGCTGCAGGGACTTCTTCGAGGTATTCGATCTGAATCGGCAGTGCCGTGCCATCCGGCAGGTGCAGCGTGTGTTGTTGCCCCAGCAAGGCCTGGGCGTGTTGAATCTGAACCGCTTGCAGCATGGTCTGACTCCAGTGAAAAGAGAAACGGCCGGGGGCCCGAAGCCTCCGGCGGTTGTTCAGTTGCGCGAAGGGAAGAGGCCGTTCAGGGCAATGCTGAAGTTGAGGACCAGGTAAGGGTTCATGATGCCCAGCGGCTGACTGCCGCCGGTGGAGGAAATGTCCCCGGTGACGGTGGTAGTCAGGCCTTTGATCGGAATCGGCGTGGCACCTTGGGCGTCGGAGTAGATATTCGCCGAGCCCGGGCCGCCACCGGAAGCGCCGATGTAGGAGTTGGTGGCGGTTGGCGTGGTCGCCGGATTGCTCGCGGGCACGGCCAGTTTCAAGGCCGTGTTAGCGGTGAGACCGGTCATGGCGTGCGTATGATTGGGCATGTTGGCAATGGTGGCGGTAACACTTTCGGTGCCGGACACTTCACCGATGACACGCGGCGTCAGCCCCAGCCCGGCCCCCTGCGCGATCATCGTGCGCCCTTGCAGATTGGGTAGCTGAAAGTTGGTCGTACCATTACCGCCGTAGTAGGTACCCAGCAAGGCAAACAAGGCCTGGTATTGCGAGATGCCCAGGATTTGTCCATTACACAAGGCCCAGCCGCTGGGAGCGAAGTTGAAGGCGAACGGTTGAATCGTACCCATAAAGACTTCCATGGTTCCTCATCCTTCTGTTATGTGGTCGGCGCGCCGCGCGGTAGCCTTTACTGCCGGGCAGGTCGAATCGCTTTACTGACTCCTTCCATTTGCGCGGGCAGGTCACGCCAAGCCGTAGCGTAGACCCGGATCGACGGACTTGCCGGACGTCGTCGTGGCCGCGCGTCGGCTTCAGCTCTGGCCTACAGTGTGCGCAATGAATGGCGCTGTTTTTTACTCGGAATACCGTAAGGGAAGGTTGATGGAAGCGCGTCGCGAGACTCCGCTGGGGGATACCCAGGACCCGTTTGCCGCACCGAATGCCGGTGTCCGGCGATTGCTGCGCTGGGCTCGCCAGCAGTGGCTGATACCGATTTTGCTGTTGGCGACGGTCGTGCGTTTTTATGACCTGACCGCTGCCGCGATCTGGGGCGATGAAGGTTCTAGCCTGCTGCTGGCGAACTATTCGCTGGGCGGCATCTGGGAGCACGCGGCTTTCGATGTGCACCCGCCGTTTTACTTCATGCTGCTGCATGGCTGGATCGGGTTGTTCGGCGACGGCATCCTGTCGATCCGCAGCCTCAGCGCGCTGGCCGGCATCGCCACGGTCGGGCTGGGTGTGTGCCTGGTTGATCGGCTGGCCACTCGCCGCGCCGCGATCATCGCCGGGGTGCTGCTGGCGCTGCTGCCGACGGCGGTGCGCTACAGCCAGGAAGTGCGCATGTACTCGCTGCTCGGCTTGCTGCTGATCGGCACCACTCTGGCGTTGATCTGCTGGGTCAGGCGCCCTCAGCGTCGTCGGTATCTGCTGATCTACGCGCTGCTGATGACTGCCGCGTTGTACACCCATTATTTTGCCGTGCTGGCGGCGCTGAGCCACTGGCTGTATTTGGGGCTGATCCGCTTGCTGCCGGGTTATCGCCTGCGGCATCTGCAGCGCAAGGACTGGTGGCTGGCCAACCTGGCCATTGTCGTGCTCTACCTGCCGTGGCTGCCGAACCTGCTTGATCTGATGCAACACATGGAAGAGCTCAAGGCCGGCGGTGATGTCGGCTGGGAAGATCCGGTGACCTTGTCCTCGCTGCCGTCGATGGTCTGGCTGTGGTTGATCCAGAACGATGGTGACCATCTTCCGCTAGTGCTGTTCGGCGGTGTGCCGCTGGCCTTGCTGGCGCTGGCGGGCGTGGCCGTGGCCCGCGACCGCAGCGTGAATCATGGCAGCGTGCTGCTGGCGCTCTATACAGGAGTGCCGTTGTTGCTGGTGTTCGGGGTGTCTTTCATCAGCCCTGTGTTTATCGAACGTTACCTGACGGCCTATGCGTTGGGGCTGCCGATGCTGGCGGGGCTGGCCATCGATCGTTTGTACAGCCGTGTTCGTGTGCTCGCGATAGCGGTGCTGGTATCGCTGATCGGGGTCGAGATGATCGGGGTGAACACCAACGCCACGGTCGATCCGCACGACCAGTTCAATGTCATGGTTGATCACATCAACCGTAACTTCGTCAGCGGCGACCGGATCGTCACTAGCGACATGCTCTGGTACTTGAGTTACGTCTACTACAACCGCACCGATGCTCAAATCCGGTTATATACGCCGCCCGCCGTCGATGGCCGTTCGACGCGTCCGAACCACTATGGCTTTGGCACGCTGGTATCTGATGAGGTCTATCTGGATCGGCTGGGGGATCTGCCGAAGGACAGCGCTCGAGTTTGGCTGATCGGTGATCTGGACGTGGATGTATCCGATCCATTCGCACCCTTGCCGCCGACCTGGGAATTGCGTGACCAGACCCACGCCGGTGGCGCGAAAGCGCGACTTTTTTCGTTGAAAACAGCGGAAGGGGCAGAAGTCAGATGACTTAAACGCTTCACCTTTTTATTCGCGATAAAAACGGATTTTTATAATCCGTTTTGCTCTATGTTGATATCAAAACACTACTAGTCGAAAGGGTATTGTTGGACTACGCTCGTCGGACAAAGGGACTTACAAATACGGTGAAGGGATTGCAGCAGTTCCACTTTATCTCCGGCTTGCCGCGCTCAGGTTCCACACTGCTTTCTGCGATCCTTTTGCAGAACCCGCGCTTTCATGCCGGCATGACCAGTCCGGTCGGCGCATTATTCTCTGGTGTCCTTGAGCAATGCAGCGCCGGCAGCGAATTCGGCGCGGTGATCGACACCCAGATGCGCCGTCGCCTGCTGCGCGGACTCTTCGATTCCTACTACGCCGACAAGGCCGACAAGCCGGTGGTGTTCGACACCAACCGGCAGTGGAGTTCGCGCCTGCCGGCGATCAATGACCTGTTCCCTAAAGCCAAAGTCATCGCCTGCGTGCGCAACGTCGCCTGGGTGATGGACAGCCTGGAACGGCTGTACCGCGCCAATCCCTACGAAAATACCAAGCTGTTCGGCGATGCCATCGAGCGCAACACGGTCTACAGCCGCTGCGAAACTCTGGCCCAGCGCAACCGTCTAGTGGGATTCGCCTGGGCGGCGCTCAAGGAAGCCTATTACGGCGAGCACGCCGATTCGCTGCTGATCGTCGATTACGACTTGTTGACCCAGGCCCCGGAGCGCGTGCTGCGGCTGGTCTACGACTTCATCGGCGAACCCTGGTTCGAACACGATTTCGAGCACCTGGCCTATGACGCGCCGGAGTTCGACCAGGCCCTTGGCGTGGCCGGCCTGCACAAGGTCAAACCCAAGGTCGCCCTGCAGTCCCGGCGCACGATTCTGCCGCCGGACCTGTTCAAGCAATACGCCGATTTGTCCTTTTGGCTCGATGGCTCAGCCAGCGCTGCCAATGTCATTCGTATGAAGTCCGACGCCGCGATCAGTTGATCGCGGCGTTTTTCATTGATGCGTTACAACTGTTCGAGTCCGGGTGAGCAACATGTGGTGGAGCAAGCAAAAGTCGCGGGTAACCGAAGGCCAACGGACGCTGGCTGCGCCGCTGATCATGTCGCTGGAACCGCGCATGCTGTTCGACGGCGCCGTCGCGGCCACGGTCGCTGATACAGCCGCCCAGGCCGACAGCCATCCCGCCGCCGATGCGGCCAAGGCGCCGACGGCCGATCATCCGGTCGCCAGCAAGGACACCCACGGCCAGGCCGATGCCACGCCTGCCGCCAGCCCAGTCGCAGTGCCGGGCCAGAGCGTGGTGTTCGTCGATGCCCGGGTCAAGGATGCCGACAGCCTGCTCAAAGGCGTCGCCCCCGGCACGCAAGTGGTCAAGCTCGATGCCAGCAAGGATGGCTTGCAGCAGATCGCCGATTACCTCGACCAGCACTCGGGCGTCAGCTCGGTGCAGATCATCGCTCACGGCAACGCGGGCGACCTTTGGCTCGGCAACAGCTATCTGTCGGCAGACAACGTCGCGCAGCGCAGTGCGGTGCTGGCGGAAATCGGCAAGGACATGAACGTCGGCGGCGACATCCTCATTTACGGCTGCTACACCGCTGAGGGTGACCGTGGCCTGAGCTTCGTCGACTCGCTGGCACAATTGACCGGCCGCGACGTGGCGGCGTCGAACAACCGCACCGGCGTGGGCGGCGACTGGGATCTGGAAATCGCCACGGGCAAGATCGAGAGCGCCAACGTGCTGTCGACCCTGTCGATGAGCGAGTACCAGTGGGGCCTCGCCACCTGGACCGCCACCAACAACGCGAACACCGGGGTCGGTTCGCTGCGTGCAGCGCTGGCCTCGGCGCAGAACGGCGACATCGTGACCTTCGGCACCAGCATGACGGTGCAGCTCACGTCGGAATTGTTGATCAACAAGAACATCACGGTCGATGGCGACCTGAACAACGACGGTGTCGCCGACGTCACGCTCGATGGCCAGTACAAGACCCGGGTGGTGGAAATCACCTCCGGCAGTACGGTAACGCTCGATGGTCTGGTCATCACCCGAGGTCTGGTCTCGGGCAACGGCGGCAATGGCGGCTACGGCGCAACCGGCGCCATGGGCGGCGGCATTTTCAATGCCGGCATCCTGACCCTGAACAACGTTTCAGTCACCGGTAACGCGGCGGCCGGTGGTGGCGGCGGTGGTGGTGTCACGGGCGCCAACTACGGCGGTGGCGGTGGTGGTGGCGGCGGTCTTGGTGGTCAGGGCGGCGGTCATGGCGGTACTGCCGGGCCGGGCACCGGTACGCTGGGCGGCCAGGCCGGCAGCGGTGGCGCCGGTGGCTACGGTGGTGGCTACGACGCGACTCACATGGGTGGCCGCGGCGGCTCCACCACGGGCGGTGCCGGCGGTGTGGGCGTGTCCTATTACAGTAACGGCGGCAATGGCGGCACGGCCAACAACGGCACGATTTCCATTGGCGGCGGCGGTGGCGGCTCCGGGTGGGACAAGGTTGGCGGCGTCGGCGGCAATGCGGCCGGCGGCATTTACAACGCCTCGACCGGCACCCTGAAAATCGTCGGCACCTCGGTCATCAGCAATAACATTGGTGCGGGCGGCGGTGGCGGTGGCGGCAGCGGCCAGGGCAGCAACAACCTGAACGGCGGCGACGGCGGTCGGGGTGTCGGCGCGATCTGGAACCAGGGCGGCACGGTACTGATCACCGCCGCTAACTTCAGCGCCATCAGCGGCAACGCGGCCGGCAGCGGCGCCGGCGGTACAGAACTGGGCGGCGGCGTGACGGGCTCTGTACCGCTGGCCTTCGCGGCGATCTACAACAACGGCGGCACGCTCAATACCGCCTATGTGGAACCACCGACCGCGACCATCGTGATGTCGGACACAGCCCTGAAAATCGGCGAAACCTCGCTGGTGACCATCACCTTCAGCCGGGCGGTGACCGGTTTCACCAACGCCGACCTGACGATTGCGAACGGCACGCTGACATCGGTGAGCAGCAGCGACGGCGGCCTGACCTGGACCGCGACTTTCACGCCAACCAACAACATTACCGACAGCACCAACCTGATTACCCTCGACAACACCGGGGTGACCGCGATCAGCGATGGTGTCGCGGGTGTCGGCACGACCAATTCCGTCAACTACGCGATCGATACCGCGCGGCCGACCGTGACCATCGTGATGTCCGATACGGCATTGAAGATCGGCGATACCTCGTTGGTGACTTTCACCTTCAGCGAGGCGGTCACCGGATTCACCAACGCCGATGTGACCATCGCCAACGGCACATTGACGGCAGTGAGCAGCAGCGACGGTGGCATCACCTGGACCGGAACGTTCACCCCGAGCGCCAGCATCACCGACACCACCAACCTTATTTCCTTGGACAACACCGGTATCGCTGACCTGGCCGGCAACGCCGGTAGCGGTACGACTGATTCGGCCAATTATGTGATCGACACCGTGCGGCCGACGGCGACCATTGTCGTTGCCGACACCAATCTGGCGGTGGGCGAAACCTCGCTGGTGACCATTACCTTCAGCGAAGCGGTCAGCGGCTTCACCACCGCCGACCTGACGGTGGCCAACGGCACCCTGAGCGGTTTGAGCAGCAGTGACGGCGGCATTACCTGGACCGCCACGCTGACGCCGACCAGCAGCATCACGGACACCACCAACCTGATCACCCTGGATAACACCGGGGTCGTCGATCTGGCCGGCAACGCTGGCAGCGGCTCCACCAACTCGAACAACTACGCGATCGACACCGCGCGCCCGACCGCGACCATCGTGGTGGCTGACAACGCTCTGAAAATCGGCGAAACCTCGCTGGTGACCATCACCTTCAGCGAAGCGGTGACCGGTTTCACCAACGCTGACCTGACCATCGCCAACGGCACGTTGACGGCGGTGAGCAGTAGTGACGGCGGCATCACCTGGACCGCGACCTTCACGCCGAGCGCCAGCATCACCGACGCGACCAACCTGATCACGCTGAACAATACCGGCATCGCTGACCTGAACGGCAACGCTGGCAGCGGCACGACCGATTCAAACAATTACGCGATCGACACCCAGCATCCGACCGCGACCATCGTGGTGGCCGACAACGCTCTGAAAATCGGCGAAACCTCGCTGGTAACCATCACCTTCAGCGAAGCGGTGACCGGTTTCACCAACGCCGACCTGACCATCGCCAACGGTACGCTGAGCGCGGTGAGCAGCAGCGACGGCGGCATCACCTGGACCGCGACGTTCACCCCGAGCGCCAACGTCACCGATGCCACCAACCTGATCACGCTGGACAATACCGGCGTCGCCGACCTGGCCGGCAATGCCGGCAGCGGCACCGTCGACTCCAACAACTACGCCATTGATACCCAGCGTCCGACCGTGACCATCGTGGTCGCCGACAGCAACCTCACGGCGGGTGAAACCACCCTCGTGACCTTCACATTCAGTGAAGCGGTGACCGGCTTCAGTAACACTGACCTGGTGGCTGCCAATGGCACCCTGACGGCGGTGAGCAGCAGCGACGGCGGCATCACCTGGACGGCGACGTTCACCCCGAACGTGGGCGTCAACGACGCGACCAACGTGATCGGCCTGGCCAACACCGGCATCGCCGACCTGGCGGGCAACGCCGGCAGCGGCATCACCAACTCCAATAACTACACTATCGACACCGTGCTGCCGACCGCGACCATCATCATTTCCGACAACGCGCTGAAAATCGGCGAGACCTCGCTGGTGACCATCACGTTCAGCGAGGCGGTCACCGGTTTCACCAACGCCGACCTGACCATCGCCAACGGTACGCTGACGGCGGTCAGCAGCAGCGACGGCGGTATTACCTGGACGGCAACGTTCACGCCGACCAGCAACATCAATGACGCCACCAACCTGATCGTCCTGGACAATACCGGCGTACAGAACCTGTCCGGCAACGCGGGTAGCGGCACCACCGATTCGAACAGTTACGCGATCGATACCGTGCGCCCGACTGCCACCATCGTGGTTGCCGACACCGCGCTCGGCGTCGGCCAGACCAGCCTGGTGACCATCACCTTCAGCGAAGCGGTGACCGGTTTCACCAACGCCGACCTGACCATCGCCAACGGTACGCTGAGTGCGGTGAGCAGCAGCGATGGTGGCATCACCTGGACGGCCACCTTCACCCCGGCGGCCGGTATCACCGACACCACCAACATCATCACCCTGGACAACACCGGCATCTCCGACCTGGCGGGCAACGCCGGCAGCGGCACCACCGACTCCAACAACTACGCGGTCGACAGTCAGCGTCCGACCGCGACCATCGTGCTCTCCGACAGCAATCTCAGTGCCGGTGAAACCTCACTGGTCACCATCACCTTCAGCGAGGCCGTCACCGGCTTCGACAACTCTGACCTGAGTGTCGCCAATGGCACGTTGAGCAACGTCACCTCCAGCGATGGCGGTATTACCTGGACGGCGACGTTTACACCGAACGTGGGTGTAAACGATGCCAGCAACCTGATTGTCCTGAACAACACCGGGATCGCCGACCTGGCTGGCAACAGCGGCACCGGCACCACCAGTTCGGCGAATTACACCATCGACACCGTGCTGCCGACCGCGACCATCATCGTGTCCGACCCCAGTCTGAAGATCGGCGAAACCTCGCTGGTGACCATCACCTTCAGCGAAGCGGTGACCGGTTTCACCAACGCCGATCTGACCATCGCCAACGGCACATTGACGGCGGTGAGCAGCAGCGACGGTGGCATCACCTGGACGGCAACCTTCACGCCGACCTCCAACATCACCGACGCCACCAACCTGATCACTCTGGACAACACCGGTGTACAGAACCTGTCGGGCAATGCCGGCAGTGGAACTACCGACTCCAACAACTTCGCCATCGATACCCAGCGCCCGACCGCGACCATCGTGGTTGCCGATACGGCACTCGGTGTCGGCCAGACCTCGCTGGTGACCATTACCTTCAGCGAGGCGGTGACCGGTTTCACCAACGCCGACCTCACCATTGCCAACGGCACACTGAGTGCGGTGAGCAGCAGCGATGGCGGCATCACCTGGACAGCCACTTTCACGCCAGCGGCGGGCATCACCGACACCACCAACCTGATCACACTGGACAACACCGGCATCGCCGATCTGGCGGGCAACGCTGGCAGCGGCACCACCGACTCCAACAATTACGCGGTCGACAGTCAGCGTCCGACGGCAACCATTGTCATGAACGACACCAGTCTGCGTCCGGGTGAAACGTCGCTGGTGACCATCACGTTCAGCGAGGCCGTGACCGGTTTCGACAACGCCGACCTGAGCGTTGCCAATGGCATCCTGAGCAACGTCAGCAGCAGCGACGGCGGCATCACCTGGACGGCCACGTTCACGCCGAACATTGGCGTCACCGACCTGACCAACCTGATTGTCCTGAACAACACCGGCATCACCGACCTGGCCGGCAACACCGGCACTGGCACCACCAGTTCGGCCAACTACCAGGTGCAGACCGAGGTGCCGACCGCGACCATCGTCATCGCCGACAATGCGCTCAAGGTCGGTGAAACCTCATTGGTGACCATCACCTTCAGCGAAGCGGTAAGCGGTTTCGACAACAGCGACCTGACCATCGCCAACGGCACGTTGAGCAATGTCAGCAGCAGTGACGGCGGTATCACCTGGACCGCGACGTTCACGCCGACGGCCAATATCACCGATGCCACCAACCTGATCACCCTGAACAACGCCGGGGTGGCCAACCTGTCGGGCAACAGTGGCGTCGGCACGACCGATTCCAACAACTTCGCCATCGACACCGCGCTGCCGACCGCCACTATCGTGGTCGCGGACAATCGACTGGGCATCGGTGAAACCACCACCGTGACTATCACCTTCAGCGAAGCCGTGAGCGGGTTCGATCTGTCCGACATCAGCGTCGCCAACGGCGCGTTGTCGAACCTGATCAGCAATGACGGCGGCAAGACCTGGACCGCGACCCTCACACCAACGGCCAACGTCAACGACCCGACCAACCTGATCCTGATCGATACCGCAGGCGTTCAGGATCTGGCTGGCAACCTCGGGGCGAGCATCGCCATCTCCAATAACTACATCCTCGATGCGACCCGGCCGACGGTGAACATCGTTGTTGCCAACCCGCATCTGGGCATCGGCCAGAGCACCACGGTGACGTTCACCTTCAGCGAGGCGGTGAACAATTTCGATCTGTCCGACCTGAGCGTGACCAACGGTGACCTGAGCAACCTGACCAGCAGCGATGGCGGCAAGACCTGGACCGCGACCTTCACACCGACCGCGAATGTCACCGACCCAAGCAACTTCATTGCGCTGGACACCAGCAACGTCACCGACCTGGCGGGCAACGCCGGCAGCACAGTGGCGGTGTCGAACAACTACGCCCTCGACAGTGAGCGGCCAACCGCCACGGTGGTAGTCGCCAATCCGAATCTGGGCGTCGGCCAGACTTCACAAGTGTTCATCACCTTCAACGAAGCGGTGACCGGTTTCGACCTGTCGGACCTCAGCGTGGCCAATGGCACCTTGTCCAACCTGAGCAGCAGCGACGGCGGCAAGACCTGGACCGCGACCCTGACACCGAACGCCAATGTCAGCAGCGCCAACAATGCGATCAGCGTCAACAGCGCCGGGGTCAGCGACCTGGCCGGCAACAGCGGCAGCGGTGTCAGTCAGTCCGGTAACTATGTGATCAACACAGTGCCGGCGGTCGTTCCACCGGTGACACCGACCTCGCCGTTGATCGTGGTGACGCCGGATCCGCAATTCCGCAGCAGCGATCCGGTCGTGCAGCCACCGGCCCCCTATGTGCCGCTGCAACCGATCATCTTTGCGCCGCCCACCGGCAACCTCGGTTCACCGCTGACCTTTGCACCGTTGTTCGAACAGCGGGTGATCGGTGACGGCATCCGTCCACTGGGCGATATTTTCATCAACCACGGCGCGTTGAGCCCGAGTTTCATTGCCCAGGTTTTCACCAGCAGCGACAGCGGCGGTGATGGTTCCGGCCATGGTTTCCTTGGATTCGGCGGTGGCGATGGCGGGGTGTTTGGCACCAGCACGCTGTCGAGTCTGTTCAATCAGGACAGCGCCGCCGACCGGGACTCGCTGAACGCTTTCGACAGTCACTCAATCCGGGGCGGGGATGTTTCCCAAGGCTTGCGCGGGGTGTTCGGCGCGCCGACCCTGGGTCAGCAACTGCAACAGATCAAGGACAGCGAGCAGCACCGGGTCGACAACCTGGCGGCGGCTCTGCAACAGGTCGGCATCAGCGAAATGCCGGCCTGACAACACACAACAACTCAATATGTGCGGGACCTAGGGGCGATCCAGGGATGAAGAAAAGTCAGAAGTTGTTCGGCGCCAGCCTGCTGGCGCTGGCGATCAGCGGATGTGCAGTCACCAGTGAACCGATCGAACGCAGTGTCAGTGAGCAACGGGCCCGAGCCGACCTGCAAACCATGTACAAGGGTCAGGAGCCGTTAAGCAGCCCGCTGACCCTGCATCAGGCCATGGCCCGCGCTGTGAAGTACAACCTTGAAGGGCGTTTGAAAATCATGGAGGAAGCGCTGGCCAAGCGGCAGCTCGACCTCGCCAGTTTCGACATGCTGCCGCGCATGGCGCTGGACGCCGGCTACGTCGGACGCAACAACGTCAGCGCCTCCAGCAGCCAGAGTGTGCGCACCGGCACCCAATCTCTGGAACCGTCGACCTCCCAGGACCGCGACCGCAACGTCGCCGACCTGACCATGGTCTGGAACGTCCTCGATTTCGGCGTCAGTTACATCAGTGCCAAGCAGCAGGGCGACCAGCGCCTGATCGTTCAGGAACGCCGGCGCAAAGTGATCAACACCATCGTTCAGGACGTGCGTTCGGCCTATTGGCGGGCGATGGCGGCCGAACGTCTGCTCAAGCAGATCGACAGCCTGATGGCGCGGGTCGACACCGCCCGGCGCAACAGCGAAAGCATGAGCGAGCAGCGCATCGGCGACCCAGTGCAGTCTCTCGGTTATCAACGTTCGCTGATCGAAGCGACCCGACAGCTGGAAGAGCAGCGCCGCGCGCTGTCATTGGCGAAAACCGAGCTGGCGACCCTGATCAACCTGCCGATGGGTACCAACCTGACGCTGGCCACCGACGACGGTTATCAGATCCCGGAACTCAAGGTCGATATCGCCAAACTGGAACAGGAAGCACTGACCAGCCGTCCGGAACTGCGCGAGCAGGATTACCAGACCCGGATCAGCGCCGCTGAAACCCGCAAGGCGATGTTGCGCATGCTGCCGGGGCTGGAGTTTTCCGCCGGCGGGCACTACGACAGCAACTCGTTCCTGGTGAACGACCGCTGGGCCGACTACGGCGTGAAAGTGACCTGGAACCTGTTCAACGTGATCTCCGCCCCGGCGGCCATTGACGTGGCCAAGGCCGGCGAAGAGGTCGCCACCGCACGCCGTCAGGCGATGTCGATTGCGGTGCTGGCGCAGTTGTACGTGGCCAACGCCAACTATCAGGAGGCGTTGCGCCAGTTCAAGACCAACCAGCAACTGTCGGACATCGACGGGCAAATCGTCGGTCAGTTGCGCAACCGCCACCAAGCGGCGGGCATCGGCGAACTGGATCTGATCCAGGGCGAACTGAACAACCTGCAAGCGGACTTGCGTCGCGACCTGTCCTACGCCGATCTGCGCAATGCCTATGGCCAGATCTTCGCCAGTGCCGGCCTCGATCCATTGCCGGATCAGGTGCAGTCGACCGAAGTTCAGTCGATCGCCACCGCGTTGGCCAACCGTGAAGCCGCTTGGGCGTCGGGGGATATTTCGGTGCCGGCACCCCGTGCCGTGGCGAAGTGATCGATGAACCGGCCGGCGTATGCACGCCTGCCGGTCACGGTGGATCTGCCGTTGCTGTTACAGGCATTGGCGGCGATTGCGGACGGCGCCTGGCGGGGCCATTTCAACACCGCGTATTTCAGCGGTGACTGGAGTGGCGTGGCGCTGATTTCCGCGGCCGACGCGTTGACCGAGCTGTCCCCGGGAAGCGCGGAGCCCGTGCAGCGTGCCCCTTGGTTGATCGATAATCGCTGGCAGCAGGCGTTGCGTGATCTGCCGCTGGATATCGTCAGCGCCCGACTCCTGCGACTGGGCCCGGGCGGACAGATTCACGAACATCGCGACTACGACCTCGAGGGGCCGGACGCAGACTTTCGCCTGCATATTCCACTGCTCAGCCCGCCCGCCGTGGACTTCTGGCTCGACGGACAGCGCATGCCGATGTCAGCGGGCGAGTGCTGGTTTCTCGATCTTGCTCGGCCGCATCGGGTCTACAATCGCGACAGTACGGCGCGGGTTCATCTGGTACTCGATTGCCGCCCCGGTGCCTGGCTGGATCGGATGATTACCGACGGTTTGCCGAGCACGCCACAGCCCGATGCAGAAGATTCGGCGTTGCAGCGGTTTCATCGTCTGCTGGCCGTGGATCCGTCGTTGTCGGTGACCTTGCAGGCACTGCATGACCCCGAAGCGTTCATCAATCAGACACTGGCGTTGGCCGCAGAGCATGGCTTGTCCTTCTCCCGGGAGGAACTGGAGGCGGCGATGCGCAAGGGCCGCCGGTCATGGAACGAACAATGGCGAGCCTGAGTTTCGACGGTTGGCTGCCGATCCGGATCTGGGAAAGCACCGGCCAATGGCAAGTGGATTGGTGCTGGTTTGGCGATACGCAGCTGCATCAGCCGTTTTTTCGAGATGCGGTGGAAGAAGCGCTGCGGCTGCCGTTCAATCAGGCGTTTCGCCGGCAAACACCCTTGTCGGCACTCACGGATTGGCAGGCGCTCAGTCCTGGCCTGGCGCCCAGCGCCTTCATACTCCACGCCTCGCGCTGCGGATCGACGCTGATCAGCCAGATGCTCGCCCGACTCGACGATCACATCGTGATCTCGGAACCGCCGCCCCTCGATGCCTTGCTGCGCAGCGATCTGCCGGCCGTCGAACGCCGTGCGGCCATCGCCGGGTTGCTCTCGGCCTACGGTCAGCGTCGGCGCGGTGTGGAGCAACGGCTGGTGATCAAGCTCGACGCCTGGAACATCGGCGAATGGCCGCTGGTTCAAGAGTGCTTCCCCGATACGCCATGGCTGTTTGTCTACCGCGATCCGCTGGAAATCGCCGTTTCACATCTGCGTCGCCCCGGCATGCACATGGTCCCCGGCATGCTCGGCGAATGCGTGCTGGACGACGACCTGCCATTCGAAGGACGCGAAGAATTCATCGCCCGGAGGCTGGGGCGCCTGCTGGAGGCGGCGCGTTTGCACTGCGCTGATTTCGGCGGACTGGCGGTCAATTACAGCGAGTTGCCCGAGGCGATGACGGGACGTTTGGCGAGGTTTTTCCAGTTGAGTGCCGCGCAATGTGAACACGCCATGGCAGGCGTGGCGCAGCACGCGAAACAGCCGTCACAGGCCTTTGTCGCCGATGGCGAAAGCAAACGCCTTGAGGCTTCCACTCTGTTGCGCACGCAAGTGGAACGTTGTGCGCGGGCGCCTTACGAAGCGCTGGAGCTTTTACGACTTGGCCGACAGATCCGCCATCCCCTTGAGCAATTCGATCGGTAACGGAAAGACGATGGTCGAGCTCTTGTCACCGGCAATCGAACTCAAGGTCTGCATGTAGCGCAACTGCATGGCGCCTGGCTGGCGCCCGAGCATTTCGGCGGCCTGCATGAGTTTTTCCGAGGCCTGCAATTCACCTTCGGCATGGATCACCTTGGCTCGCCGTTCCCGTTCGGCTTCGGCCTGTTTGGCGATGGCGCGGACCATCGATTCGTTAAGGTCGACGTGCTTGATTTCGACATTGGCGACCTTGATGCCCCAAGCGTCGGTCTGGGCATCGAGCACCTGCTGGATGTCGATATTCAGGCGTTCGCGTTCGGCCAGCAGTTCGTCCAGCTCATGTTTACCGAGCACCGCGCGCAGAGTGGTTTGGGCCAATTGGCTGGTGGCCATGAGAAAATCTTCGACCTGGATGATCGCTTTCTGTGGGTCGAGCACCCGGAAATACAGCACCGCGTTGACCTTGACCGAAACGTTGTCGCGGGTGATCACGTCCTGCGGCGGCACGTCGAGTACGATGGTGCGCAGATCCACCCGGACCATTTGCTGCACCACCGGAATCAACAGGATCAGCCCCGGCCCTTTGATCTGCCAGAAGCGCCCGAGCTGGAACACCACACCGCGTTCGTATTCACGCAGGATGCGGAACGTCGAGCCCGCCAGGGCGATAAGTAACAGCAGCAGCGCGACAAAACCGATTTGCAGACCCATGATCACTCTCCGAGCGGCGCCGCGTCAGTCGCGGCCACTTGCAGCAACAAGCCCTTGCGTCCGACCACCCGCACCGGTTGCCCGGCATGCAGTGGCGTGGCGCTCAGAACTTGCCAGCGTTCTCCCTGTAATTGCACCCAGCCGTTGCGAGCGTCTTGCGGCTGCACGACCGTCACCGCCGTCACACTGCCGAGCAGGCCGGCGTCGCCACTGACCGGATGCCGCGGTCGGGTCTTCAGGGCGCGGATCAGCAGCGCAATCAGCAGCAGGGCGCTGACCAGACCGAGGCCGATCATCATCGGCACCGGCAGTTCGGCATTGCCCAGGATCAGCGCGCCGATGACGAACATGACGATGCCGCCCAGACCAATCACACCGTAGTTGGGCAGCGCGGCTTCGGCGATCAGGAACGCGATGCCCAGGGTGATCAGCCACAGGCCGATGGGATCGACGGCGTGCAACGGGGTGTCCGCCGCCAGGGCCGATCCACTCAGCAGCATCAACAGGACAAGCGCACAGCGACGGGTGTTCACGTGACCCTCCGGGAGAGTCATGGGTTCTCTTTACAGTCTAGTTGAGCCTGACGCTGGACGAATTTTGATCAACCTTGCTAGTGCCGCCAGTGGGCGGAATTCCCTTCAGTTGCAGCGTGCCCGACTAGACTTTCAAGGACAGGAACAACGTTCATCACCGCCCGCCACACAGCGTCGACGGGCACCGAGGTGCATCATGCGTATGGCAAGAAAAGTGCAAAGCAGCCTGACCCGGGCGCAATGCGAATATGACGTCCTCTCCCATCCGCATTCCAGCAGCAGCCTGGAAACGGCGCGGGTTTCGGGGATTCCGGCGGACAGGGTGGCCAAGTCGGTGATCCTCGACGACCACCACGGGCATTACCTGATGGCCGTGCTGCCCGCCAGCCGCCATCTGGACCTGAGCAAAGTACGCACCAGCGGCGAGTGGCAGATCACCCGCGAAAGCACCCTGGCGCACCTGTTCGACGACTGCGAACGTGGTGCAGTGCCGCCGCTGGGCGACTCCTACGGGCTGGACATGGTCATCGACCCGTTGGTGACCCGGCAAAAAGATATTTACCTGGAGGCCGGCAACCACAACAACCTGCTGCACATGAGCATGCCCGAGTTCCTGAAAATGGTGCCGCATGCGCAGGTGCGGGAGTTGAGTCAGTAGGTTTTTGATAGCGTCTGTGGCGACGCCAATCGCGAGCAGGTTCTGCAGTGAATCTGTGGGAATGCGGCTTGCTCGCGAAATGTGTTCATCCACTGAATCTTCGAAGGAGTAGAGCCATGGAAAACCCGACGCACAGCCTCCCGTCCCTGTTCAAACAACTCGGCCTGCCCAACGACCCGGTCAGCATCGACCAATTCATCGCCACCCATTCCCCGCTCAAGCCCGAACTGCATCTGAGTGACGCGTTTTTCTGGACCAAGAGCCAGGCGGATTTCCTGCGGGACGAGATTCTCGATGATGCGGATTGGGCGGAGGTAGTGGATCAGTTGGATGTGATGTTGAGGAAGGGGCGGGCGGGGTAATCATCGAACCTATCCCTTGGCAGTCATAGCTCTCAAGGAAGAGAACTTCGCTTCAACCTCAAGATTGGATAAACCGATTCCGGAGGCCATTGATTCACGGGCAATGCTGACTTTTTGCTCTAAAAATACTGCGTACGCTGATGTGTCGGGCAGACGTTCAATCGGATGTTGTTCGGAATTCGGGTTCTCGGTCGTGAATTTCATCGTCATGGTCAGTGCTCTCGGGTGTCGGTGTCGGCGCAGTTTCAACGAGGGGCATTTCTTGTGCTCAAAGCAATTTGTTTCAAAACTTGACTGATTTTCCCCTCCAATGCCATATTGATAGTTAGCAAACTAACAGTGTGTGCATTCCCTCGTGCCGAATACCCTCGACGCTCTCCAGATGAACATCAGTAGTGCCATGGTGGTGGCCGCCAGGCATTGGCGGAAGATCTGCCAGACCACGCTGGTCAACTATGGAATCTCCGAAGCCTGTGCCGTCCCGTTGTTGATGATCGGGCGTCTGGGGGAGCGCGTGCATCAGGTGCAAGTTGCTCAGGCGGCAGGGATCGAGAGCCCTTCGCTGGTGCGCCTGCTCGATCAGTTGTGCCACGCCGGCTACGTCTGTCGCACTGAAGACCCGCAGGATCGCCGGGCCAAATGTCTGAGCCTGACCGACACCGGTCGTGAGCTGGTGCAAGCGGTGGAAGTCGAGCTGGTGCGTCTGCGTAATGAGGTGCTCGAAGGCATCGACCAGAGTGATCTGGAGGCTACGCTTCGTGTACTGAGAGCTTTTGAGGCGGCCAGTCCGCCAGCGGTGATCTATCCGTGAACGGCTTTTTTTCCGGCATTCCTCCGGCCCGGGACTGGTTCTACGGGATCCGTACTTTTGCGGCCTCGATGATCGCGTTGTACATCGCATTGCTGATGCAGATGCCGCGTCCTTATTGGGCGATGGCCACGGTGTACATCGTTTCCAGCCCGTTCCTTGGGCCGACCAGCTCCAAGGCTTTGTACCGGGCGATCGGGACCTTTCTCGGCGCTGCGGCGGCGGTGCTGTTCGTGCCGATGTTCGTCCAGAGTCCGTATGTGCTGGTGGTGGTCATCGCGTTGTGGACCGGGACTCTGTTGTTCCTGTCCCTGCACCTGCGCACCGCCAACAATTACGCGCTGATGCTCGCGGGCTACACTTTGCCGCTGATCGCCCTGCCAACAGTGGATAACCCGCTGGCGGTATGGGATGTGGCGGAAGCGCGTACCGAAGAGATCTTCCTTGGCATCGCGGTGGCGGCGGTGGTCGGCGCGATGTTCTGGCCACGACGCTTGGCGCCGGTGTTCAACGATGCAGTCGGCAAGTGGTTTGCCGATGCGACAACCTACAGCCTGAAATTCCTCAGCCGCGACGTGCAGCCCGAAGAAGTCACCACCCTGCGCATGGCCATGGTCGGCAGTTTCAACAGCCTCGAATTGATGATCGGCCAGTTGCCCCACGAAGGCGCGCGGCCGCAGACGGTGCGTAACACCAAGGAGCTGCGCGGGCGGATGATCCACCTTCTACCGGTGATCGATGCACTGGAAGATTCGCTGTACGCCCTTGAACGGCGTACGCCGGAGCTGGTGGAAAAATTCGCGCCGCTGCTCAGCGCCACCCGCGAATGGCTCGGCTACAAAGACGCCGATCTCGACCGCTGGCAAGCCCTGCGGGATCAGCTTGAAGCCCTGCAACCCAGCGCCGAAGCCCTCGAAGATCGCAAGCAGTTGCTGTTTTCCAACGCGCTGTACCGCCTCGGCGAATTCATCGATCTGTGGCAGGACTGCCGCAGTCTGCAGGACGCGATCCTGTGTGATCGCCAGGACAGCTGGCGCGCGGTCTATCGCCATTGGCGGCTCGGTCGCCTGACACCTTTTTTCGACCGAGGGCTGATGCTGTATTCGGCGGCCTCGACCATTCTGGCGATCATCGTCGCTTCGACATTGTGGATTCTGTTGGGCTGGACTGACGGCGGCAGCGCGGTGATTCTGGCGGCGGTGTCGTGCAGTTTCTTCGCCTCGATGGACGACCCGGCGCCGCAGATTTACCGTTTCTTTTTCTGGACCGGAATGTCGGTGCTGTTCGCCAGTCTTTACCTGTTTCTGGTGCTGCCGAACCTGCATGACTTCCCGATGCTGGTGCTGGCGTTTGCCATCCCGTTCATCTGCGTCGGCACCCTGACGGTGCAGCCACGGTTCTACCTCGGCATGCTGCTGACGTTGGTCAACACCTCGTCGTTCATCAGCATTTCGGGCGCTTACGATGCGGACTTCTTCGCCTTCGTGAACTCCAACCTGGCGGGTCCGATGGGGTTGTTGTTCGCGTTTATCTGGACGCTGATCGCCCGGCCCTTCGGTGCTGAACTGGCGGCCAAGCGCCTGACCCGTTTCAGTTGGAAAGACATCGTCAGCATGACCGAACCGGCGATCCTCGCCGAGCACCGGCAACTGGGCGTGCAACTGCTCGACCGCCTGATGCAGCACCTGCCGCGCCTGGCGCTGACCGGTCAGGACACCGGCATTGCCATGCGCGAAGTGCGCGTGGGTCTGAACCTGCTCGATCTGCTGGCCTACACCCCGCGCGTGACCGGCGCACCGAACGCGTTGTTGCAGCAAGTGGTGGCCGAGGTCGGCGAGTATTTTCGAGCCTGCCTCAAGGCTGGCGAACGCTTGCCGGCGCCGAGCCCGCTGCTGATGACCATGGATCGCACCCGTCGCGCGCTCAACGGCCACGGCGATGAAGAAACCCGACTACACCTGTTGCACGCCTTGAGCGGTTTGCGTCTGGCGCTGTTGCCCGGCGTTGAATTCGTTTCCAGCGCCGAGCCCGAAGAACCGCTGCCCGAAGGAGCGCCCCTATGATCGGTGATCTGGACATCAGCGGCATTTTCCTGCCGACCCTGCTGGTGCTGATGGGCATCACGTATGTGTTGTTTGTACTGGTACATGGCGTGCTCACGCGCCTGCATTTTTACCGTCTGGTCTGGCACCGGGCATTGTTCAACGTGGCCCTCTACGCCGTGATGCTGTACGGCGTGGACTCACTCAGTCGATACCTGATGACATGAAAAAACCGTTTTTGACCATCGGTCGCGTAATGCTGACCTTGCTGATCGTGACTTTCGCCGTCGTCGTGGTCTGGCGCATGGTGATGTATTACATGTTCGCGCCCTGGACCCGCGACGGCCACATCCGCGCCGACATCGTGCAGATCGCCCCAGACGTGTCCGGGCTGATCCAGCAGGTCGAGGTCAAGGACAACCAGCTGGTGAAACGCGGCCAGGTGCTGTTCAGCATCGATCAGGACCGTTTCAAACTGGCGCTGCGTCAGGCGAAAGCAGCCGTTGCCGACCGTGAAGAAACCCTGGCTCAGGCCCAGCGTGAAGCCAAGCGTAACCGTGGCCTGGGCAATCTGGTGCCGGCGGAACAGCTGGAAGAAAGCCAGTCGAAAGTCGCCCGCGCGCAATCGGCACTGGCCGAAGCGCTGGTGACGGTGGACAGCGCTCAGCTCAACCTCGACCGCTCGGTGATCCGCAGCCCGGTCGACGGCTACGTCAACGACCGTGCGCCGCGTTCGCAGGAGTTCGTCACGGCCGGGCGTCCGGTGTTGTCGGTGGTCGACAGCAATTCGTTCCATATCGACGGCTATTTCGAAGAGACCAAACTTGACGGTATCCACGTCGGTCAGTCGGTGGATATCCGCGTGATCGGCGACCGCGCACGGTTGCGCGGGCATGTCGAAAGTATCGTCGCCGGTATCGAAGACCGTGACCGTTCGAGCGGCAGCAACCTGTTGCCCAACGTCAATCCGGCCTTCAGCTGGGTACGCCTGGCGCAGCGGATTCCGGTGCGCATTGCCTTCGACGACGTGCCGGACGACTTCCGCATGATCGCCGGGCGTACCGCCACGGTGTCGATCATCGACGACAAACAGGAGCCCGCGCAATGAACAGGGCCCTGATGATCGCCGGGCTGGGCGTGATGTTGTCGGCCTGTTCCATGGTCGGGCCGGATTATCACCTGCCGGGTGATGCGGCGATCCAGCGCAAGGATTTTCAGGGCGATCTGGCGGTGGCCGGCAAGCCGGTGGTCTCGTCGCCGGTGCCGGCGGACTGGTGGCGGATGTATCGCGATCCGCGTCTGGACCAACTGGTGCAGCAAGCCATGGCCTCCAACACCGATCTGCGGGTGGCGGCGGCGAACCTGTCGCGGGCCCGTGCCCAGGTCGATGAGGCCGAGGCCGCCGGTGGCTGGAGTGGCGGTGTGAAGATGGGCGCCCAGCGCTTGCAGGAATCCGGTCAGGCGTTCCTGCTGCCGGAGAAAGTCCCAGTGGCTAACGTCGCCGACATCGGCATCAGCGCTTCGTACCAATTCGACCTGTGGGGCGTTCTGCAGCGCGGGATCGAAGGGGCGAAAGCCAACGCCGATGCAACCCAGGCTGCTGCCGACACCGCGCGCATCACCCTGGTGGCCGACGTGGTTCGGGCTTACACCCAGGTTTGTGCGGCCAACGAAGAACGGGAAATCGCTCAGCACTCCCTCGACTTGCAATCCCAGAGCACCACGCTGATCCAGCGTCTGCGAGATGCCGGGCGCGGCGACGAAACACAGGTCACCCGCTCGCAGACCCAATTCAAATCCCTGCGCGCCGACATGCCGCGTTATGAAGCGGCGCGTCAGGCGGGGCTGTTCCGCCTGTCGATGCTGCTGGCCAAACCGGTCGATCAATTGCCGGCCGGCACCGCGACCTGCGCTGAGCTGCCGAAAATCGCCCAATTGGTACCGGTCGGCGATGGCGCTGCGCTGCTCAAACGCCGCCCTGATATCCGTCAGGCCGAACGTCGACTGGCAGCCGCGACCGCCGGAATCGGTGTCGCCACTGGCGAGTTGTACCCGGACATCAGTATTGGCGCGACCATTGGCACTGTCGGCATTGTCTCCGACCTAGGCGACCCTTCGACCAACCGCTGGGGCTTCGGCCCGTCGCTGAGCTGGAAGGTCCCGACCAACGGCGCCCGGGCACGTATCCGCGAAGCTGAAGCCTCGACCCAGGGCGCTTTGGCGCATTTCGACGGTGTGGTGCTCAACGCCATTCGCGAAACCCAGACCGGTCTGGCCCAGTACACCGCGCTGTTGCAACGTCGCGATGCGCTGGCCGATGCCGAGCAGTCGGCGAAGCTGGCTGCTGACCAGACTCACCGCTTTTTCCAGGCGGGCCGCGAATCGTTCCTCGCCGACCTGCAAGCCACCCGCACCTACACCGATGTCACCGCGCAACTGGCCGCAGCCAACACCCAGGTTGCCATGAGCCAGATCGATTTGTTCCTCGCACTTGGCGGCGGTTGGGAAAGCGGACGAACGCAAGCCTCGAGCGCCAGCAAACCCTGAGGCCGTTGCTATGCTTTGAAGTATTGAAAGGGCGCCCCGAACCAGGCGCCTTTTCAGTGCACATTGCTAGCGCAGGTCAAGGGGAAACCAATAATGAAAAACCCTTACGCTCTCGGCTTCTGGTGCGCCCTGGTCGCACTGGTGCTGCTGTCGGCCACCTATTTCTACGGCATCATGCTGGCCCATCAGATCGACAAGGCGATGGTCTTCCTCGATAGCGCGACCGCGTTGATCGCCGTGATGGCGATCGTGGTGGTGGCCTGGTCGTTGGTGCAGGTGCAAAAGCTCAAAAAAAGGCAGCTTGAACAAAGCAAGACCCTGCTGCTGATCTGGGACACCAAAGTCGCGCTGCGCAAAGTCGAAACCGTATTCGACCGCTACTTCTGGGGCAGCTACTGGCAACCGGGACGCACCTTTGCCGAGGTTATGGGCGAGCTCACCGGCACCCCGTTGGAAAAAAGCCTCGAAGCCCTGAAAAAACAATGCCTGGCACTCGACAGACAAGTCGCCGAGGACGGCTGGCACTGGCTGAACAATGCCCGTGAATTGTCCGACGTCGCCACGGCCATGGCCCGCGAACGCTATCAGCTGGATTTCTGCGACCCACGCGGCGACGGGCCGGGCGGGGCGGTGATCGACCGGGATTTCGAGGTGCTGGTGTATACGTGGACCGCACGTCTGAAAAGCTTCGATCATCAGCTCGATGAGATCGAGGTCCAATATTCCTGATCCTGAAAAGATCGCCGAACCCGGCGATCTTTTTGTTTGTCCATGTCCCATGGACACTCTTTAACCATTTAAACAATGGGCCGCCTCGCGCTGCCAGTGCTAATCTCCACCGCTAAATTCAGCGGAGTCGAACCACGGCCCGGTCACGGGTTCACGGAAGACGACCACACTTTCAGCCACGGAAATCGATCAGGTCATTCATGAATAAATCAGCAGGCGTGCTTCTCGGAATCGTTGTTGCCATCGGCGCCATCAGCGTCGGCGGGGCCTGGTACACCGGCACCAAGATCGAAGGCGTGCTCAACAACGCCGTCGTCGACGCCAACAAAGAACTGCAGACCGCCATGGCCGGTTCCAACGGCAGCGCATCGCTGGAACTGGTGTCGCTGGAACGCCACACCTTCAGCAGCACCGCACACTATCGCCTCAAGGGCGAAGGCGAGATGTTCGGTCAAGCGCCGGTCGAATTACTGTTCGTCGACCACATCGAACACGGCCCGCTGCCATTCTCGCGTCTGGTGTCGCTGAAATGGCTGCCGGTCATGGCCACCAGTCACTATGAGCTGGAAAAGACCCCGATCACCGAAAAATGGTTCGCCGCCACCAAGGGTGCCGCGCCTCTGAAGGGTGTGGTCAACATCGGCTACGACCAGTCCACCACCGGCAACATCGAACTGCTGCCGCTGGAAACCGCGTTGGACGAACAGTCGAGTCTGAAATTTTCCGGCCTGAACCTGGACATCTCCGCCAGTGCCCAGGCGCAGAAGGTCAAGGCCAACGGCTACATGGATAGCCTGCACCTGACCACCGTGGCGGAAGACCAGGCGCCGGTGCAGATCGAACTCAGCGGCCTGACCCTGGCCAGCAACCTCGCCAAGAGCAGCTACGGCTATTACACCGGCGAAAACACCCTGGAACTGACCAGCAGCAAGACCACCTTCGGCGCCAAGCAGTCCGTGTTGGGTGTGAAGAACTTCGAAATGAAGAACCTCACCGAAGAAAACGGCACCAACGCTTCCGGTCGTGCCGACTACAAAATCGGTGAAGTGACCCTCAACGACAAGAAAATCGGTTCGGCCAATCTGGCCATGAGCCTGAAAAACCTCGACATTCCGTCGGCCCTGTCGCTGATGCAGATCTACCAGACCAAGCTGCAGCCGTACGAAAAAGCCGCTGCCGAAGCCACTGCCGCCGGCCTGCCGGCGCCTGAGCTGAACCTGACTGAAGCCGAGTCCGCCCAGGTCAAGGCTGACCTGCAGAAACTGCTGGCGGCCGGCCCGCAACTGGCGCTGGAAGACTTGTCGCTGAAAACCGCCAACGGTGAAAGCCGTGCCAATCTGGTGCTCGACCTGACCAAACCGGCCTCGATGGACCTGCCGCCGGATCAATTGGGCAAACAACTGATCGCGCTGCTCGACGTCAATGTGCAGGTGTCCAAGCCGATGCTGGTGGACCTGCTCAGCGTTCAGGCCCAGATCGATGGTCAGACCGACGCCAAGGCCATCGTTGACCAGGCCAGCGGCGCCGCCGACATGTTCTCCGGCATGGCCGTGGGTTCGCAGCTGGCAACGCTGGATGGCACCAATGTGACGACCAAGTTGCATTACGCCGCCAATCAGGTGGAGTTCAACGGCCAGAAGATGACGGTCGAGCAGTTCGTCGGTTTCCTGATGAGCAAATTCGCTGGCGTCAACGTGAGCCAGGAACAGTAAAACCCCTCGCTACACCTCTACGCCCGGCCTTTGCTTCCCGCAGACGCCGGGCGTTTTGCTGTCTGGCATCTGCGTTTGCGGCGCGCGCCAGCGTTTCCGGTCACGAATCTGAACAAATATTGTGTTCTGAATATTGGTCTACGCTTGCGTGCAAGACTGCTTGGATAAGCTTGGCCAAGTGATTCTGACTTGGCCTCCGTTACGAATTGGGCAAGGGGGGGCATTGCAACCCGGCTGGCCATGTAAGGATGCTGACGAATGCCGCGTACTGATGTTCCCGTATTACATCGTGGTTTACGCCCTTTGTTTCGAGTCGCGCTGTGCAGCCAGTTGCTCTGGCCGGTGCTCGCGTTGGCCGATACGGCCTACGATCAAATGGTGCTCGATGCCCGGGCAGGGCATTACACGCCCGCGCTGACCGCTTTGCGTCAAGTGCCTCCGGCCCAGGCCTCCACCGGGCAGGTCAGCGATCACTTGCAAATCGCCAGTTGGGCCGGGCTTGATGCCGAAGTGGTGCAGGTCTACGAGACCCAGGGACGCGGCCGCGCATTGCCGATCCAGGCCCTGACTGCCACCGCCCGCGCCTATCGCAATCTCAAGCGCTGGGATCAGGCCACCGAGGTCTACACCAAGGCCCTGGCGCTGGAGCCGAACAATGCCGACTTGCAACTCGGTCTGGCGTTGACCCAGGCTGATTCCGGCAAACCCGACGAGGCCGTGACCCGCGCGAAAGCGCTGGTGGCGGCCAAACCCGACGATCCTTCCCGCCGCCTCGCCTTGGGCTACGCCCTGACCCGTGCCGGCAAACAGTACGACGCGTTGTTCGAATACGATCAGGCCTTCTCTCTCGCCGGCAGCAAACCGGAAGTTGCCCGCGAATACGTGGTCGCCCTGCAAAAGGCCCGTCTGCCCGAGCCCGCGCTGCGCCTGGCCAACCAGCGTCCGGGATTGATCGATCCTGTGACACTGCGTCGCCTCGAAGGCGATCTGGCTGCCGAACGCGTGCGTCTCGCCGAGTACGCAACTCGCAGCGAAAAAGAACGTTATGTGATCGCCGACCGCGCGTTGGCCGACTACGACAAATTGCTCGCCACCTGGACCCCCGACGCCAGCGCCCACGATGACGTGACCCGCTGGCGCATCGACCGCATGGGCGCCCTCAAGGCCCGGGCGCGCACTGCCGACGTCATCACCGAATACCAGAAGCTGCAAGCGGAAGGCGTGAAGATTCCGACCTACGCTTTGCGTTGGGTCGCCGCGTCTTATCTGGATCGACGGCAACCGGAAGTCGCCACCGATCTCTATCGCCAGGTGCTCTCGGCGCCGGACGCCGATGCCGGCGATCGCCTCGAAGACACCACTGCGCTGTATTACTCGTTGCTGGAGAGCGACCGGGCCGACGAGGCGCGCAAGGTCGCCGAAGACCTGGCCAAGAACGAAAAACCGCGCGTCGAGCTCAAGGGCCTGCCGATCGGCAACCCCAGCGACGACTGGATGGATGCGCAATTGCTGTCGGCACAGGCTGCCGGCACCTACGGCGCGGATTTGCCCCACGGCGAGGATCGCTTGCAGACGCTGGTCGATCAGGCGCCGGGCAACATCGGCTTGCGCTTGTCCCAGGCCGATCTGTACCTGGCTCGCCAGTGGCCCCGTCGCGCCGAAAGCCAGCTCAAGGAAGTCGAGAGCATGGTCCCGCGGGACATGGGCCTGGAAGTCGCTCAGGCCCGTACGGCCATGACGCTTCAGGAATGGCGGCAGATGGATGCGCTGACCGACGACGTCGTGGAACGTTATCCGGACAATCGTCAGGTGCAGCGCGCCGCTCGCGAGCGCGAAGTGCATGACATGTCCGAGTTGCGCGTCGAAGCCTACGGCGGCAAGGCCAATGGCGGCAGCGGTGGCGATGCCGGCGCGGTCAGCGGCAGCCGGGACTTCGGCATCCAGAGCACGTTGTACAGCCCGCCGATCGATGAAGACTGGCGTGTGTTCGCCGGGGTTGGTTACGCCACCGGCGACTTCGCCGAGGGCACCGGCAACCATCGCTTCCAGCGCGTTGGCCTGGAACGCCGTACCCGTGACATGACCCTTGAAGCCGAAGTCTCCAACCATTCCTACGGTTACGGCGACAAGCAGGGCGCGCGTCTGGCGATTGCCCGGGATATCAATGACAACTGGCAGTACGGCGGCAGCCTTGAATATCTGTCGGCCGACACCCCGTTGCGCGCGTTGAACAGCGACATCAAGGCCAATGGCGGCAGCGGTTTCATCCGCTGGCGAGCCAATGAAAGCCGCGAGTGGAAACTGTCGGTCAGCCCGTCGCACTTCAGCGACGGCAACAACCGCGTCGAAGCCTTGCTGACCGGGCGCGAAGGCGTCTACAGCACCACTCATGTGCAGGTCGACGCCGGTCTGGAAGTCGCCACCAGCCACAACTCCAATTCCGAAGACGTGCCGTACTTCAACCCGAAGGCGGACCTCAGCGTGATGCCGACGGTCAACGTCAACCACGTGCTCTACCACCGCTACGAAACCTCCTGGAGCCAGCAGTTCCAGGCCGGTGCAGGTACGTACAGCCAGCGTGACCACGGCACCGGCGGCATGGCGTTGCTGGGTTACGGCCAGCGCTATGCCTGGAACGACGTGTTCGAGGTGGGCGGTTTGTTCAGTGTGATCAACCGGCCCTACGACGGTGACCGGGAAACCGATCTGCGTCTGCTCGTCGACCTCACTTTCCGCTTCTAGAAGAGTTTGAAGATGCCTTTTATTTCGCGTTTCATCCTTCTGCTGGGAGTGCTGCTGGTCAGCGCCTGCGCCCAGCAAGCTCCGGCCTTCGCACCGCCGTCCGAGCGCCCGGTGGCGGCCAATGAAAAACCATGGCCGAAAAACCACGTGCTTGGCATTGCCTACCATGACATCGAAGACCGTGATCCCGATCAGGCGGTGGTGGCGGTGCGTACCGAGCGCATGATCGAGCAACTGGCGTGGCTGCGGGAAAACAACTACAAGCCAGTGACGGTCGATCAGATCATGGCCGCGCGCAAGGGCGGGCCGGAACTGCCGCCCAAAGCGATCCTGCTCAGCTTCGATGACGGTTACGCGAGCTTCTACACTCGCGTGATGCCGGTGTTGCGCGCCTATAACTGGCATGCGCTACTGGCACCGGTCGGCGTCTGGATCGACACACCGCTGAATCAGCCAGTGGATTTCGCCGGCGCCATGCGCCCGCGTTCCGACTTCCTGACCTGGGATCAGGTGCGCGAAATCTCGCAATCTGGCCTCGTGGAAATCGCCGCCCACACCGACGCCAGCCACAAAGGCATCCTCGCCAACCCGCAAGGCAACATGCAGCCGGCCGCCGCGACCCGTCGTTACGATCCAGTGACCAAACGTTATGAGTCCGAGGCGGATTTCCAGGCGCGGATCCGCACTGACGTCGCCACCATTTCGGAGAAAATCCGCAAGGCCACCGGCAAGAAACCGCGCATCTGGGTCTGGCCATACGGTACGGCGGACGGCACTTCGCTGACCGTGGTGAGCGAGCAGGGTTATGAAATGGCCCTGACCCTCGACGACGGTCTCGATGCCCTCGACAACCTGATGAGCAGCCCACGGTTCCTCGTCGCCTCCGACCCGGACGGCGAGCATTTCGCCAACAGCATCGTGGCGGTGCAGTCCGATTTCGCCATGCGCGTGGTGCATGTGGACCTGGACAACGTCTACGACCCGGACCCCGCGCAACAGGAAGTGAACCTCGGCAAGCTGATCCAGCGCATGGCCGACATGGGTGCCAACACGGTGTTCCTGCAAGCCTTCGCCGATCCGAAAGGCGATGGCCTGGTGCATTCGCTGTACTTCCCCAACCGTCATCTGCCCATGCGTGCCGACATCTTCGACCGTGTCGCCTGGCAGCTGCGCACCCGGGCTCACGTGAAGGTTTTCGCCTGGATGCCGGTGCTGAGTTTTGCGTTGGATTCGAAATTGCCACGGGTCACGCGCTGGGATCCGAAGACCGGCACCACGTCTGTCGACCCGGATCAGTACAAGCGGCTGTCGCCGTTCGACCCCGAAGTACGGCGGATCATCGGTGAAATCTACGAAGACGTGGCGCGCCTGACTTCGGTCGACGGCATCCTCTACCACGACGACGCCGTGCTGTCGGATTTCGAGGACGCCAGCCCCGAGGCTCTGAAAGCCTATGCCGCCCACGGTCTGCCGGGCTCGATTGCCGCCCTGCGCGATGATCCGGCAGCCATGCAGCGCTGGACGCGATTCAAGAGCCGCTACCTGATCGACTTCACCAACGAACTGACCGCCAAGGTACGCGCGATTCGTGGCCCGCAAGTGCTCACCGCACGCAACATCTTCGCCGAGCCGGTGCTCAATCCACACAGCGAAGCGTGGTTCGCGCAGAACCTCGACGACTTCCTCGTGAGCTACGACTGGACGGCGCCGATGGCCATGCCGCTCATGGAAAAACAGACCCATGCGCAATCCGGCCCGTGGCTGGAAGAACTGGTGGCGAAGATCAAACAGCGCCCCGGTGCGCTGGATCGCACGGTGTTCGAATTGCAGGCCCGGGACTGGACGAAAAAGGACCAGGCCGACATCGACGGTGCACAACTGGCCGACTGGATGGGCCGCCTCAAGCGTCAGGGCGCGACGAGTTTCGGCTACTACCCGGACAACTTCCTCGAGAACCTGCCGGACCTGAAAACCGTGCGGCCTGCGCTCTCCAACAAATGGAACCCATGACATGCTGGATAGACTGCTGGCCCTGCTTGTTCTGGCGATTGTCCTCGGCGTACCGCTGGGGCTGATCTTCCTGGTCACCGGGCAATTCCTGATGGACTTCGTGTTCTTCTACCCGCTGTTCATGTCCGGGTTGTGGATTTCCGGTGGCCTGTATTTCTGGCTGCACTGGGAGCGGCACTGGCCGTGGAAGGACGACACGCTGCCGCCGCCGCTGGAAGGCGAACCGCTGATTTCGATCCTGATCCCTTGCTACAACGAGGGCGACAACGCCGCCGACACCATTCACGCGGCGCTGGCCCAGCACTACCCGAACATCGAAGTCATTGCGATCAACGACGGCTCCAAGGACAACACCGCGCAAGTGCTGGATGCGTTGGCCAAGGAAGATCCACGGCTGCGCGTGCTGCACCTGGCGGAGAACCAAGGCAAGGCCGTGGCCCTGCGCATGGGCGCCATCGCTGCACGCAGTGAATATCTGGTGTGCATCGACGGTGACGCGCTGCTGGCGCCGAACACCGCCGCTTACCTCGTGGCGCCGATGCTCGACAACGCGCGACTTGGCGCAGTGACCGGCAACCCGCGGATTCGTACGCGTTCGACGCTGGTCGGGCGGGTTCAGGTCGGCGAGTTCTCCTCAATCATCGGGCTGATCAAGCGTACCCAGCGGGTGTTCGGGCGGATCTTCACCGTGTCGGGTGTGATCGTCGCGTTCCGCCGCACGGCATTGAACCGGGTCGGCTACTGGAGCCCGGACATGATCACCGAAGACATCGACATCAGCTGGAAACTGCAACTGGACCACTGGAGCATCTTCTACGAGCCCCGCGCCCTGTGCTGGATTCTGATGCCGGAAACCCTGGGCGGGCTGTGGAAGCAGCGTCTGCGCTGGGCCCAGGGCGGTGCCGAAGTGCTGTTCAAGAACATTCGCGGGATCTGGCAGTACCGCCATCGTTACCTGTGGCCGCTGCTGTTCGAGTACTGCCTGTCGACCGGGTGGGCGTTCACCTTCCTGTTGTCGGTGATTTTTTGGGGGATGGGCAAATTCATGGTCATGCCCGAGGCGATCGCTGTGCATCACCTGATGCCACCGGCGTTTACCGGGCTGCTGTTGGCCTTTGTCTGCCTGGTGCAGTTCGCGGTCAGCATCATCATCGACCGGCGCTATGAGCCGGGCCTGGGCCGGACCATGTTCTGGGTGGTCTGGTATCCATTGGTGTTCTGGTTCATCAGCCTGCTGACCACGCTGGTCAGTTTTCCCAAGGTGCTTTTCGGCCAGCATCAGAAGCGTGCGCGTTGGGTCAGCCCTGACCGGGGTATCAAACCGGTCGGGGACGACGAAGAGGAGGTCATCAAATGAAAATCATCCGGACCCGCCAGCGACCCTTTCTGGTAGTGATCGATGTGATCCTCACAGTGCTGGCCTGGGTTGGCCTGCTGTTTCTGTTGGTGCGCGGGCTATGGCCGCTGATCGAAACCCATGCCGGCGGGCCGCGCATCGACAACTCGGCATTCGACGCCCTGGGCACCTTACAGATTTACCTGTGGGTGGCGCTGGTCAACGCCGTCATCCTGATTTCCTGGGCACGTTATCAACAGCGCAAAAGCCGCAGTTTCGCCCAACGTCGCTTGGCGGCACCTGTGGTCGACGATGACGGCCTGAGCAAAAGCTTCAAGCTGTGCGATGACCGTCTGCAGAAGCTTCGCAGCCCGGGAGTGATCACTATCCACAACAATCAGGACGGCGATGTCAGCCATGTGGTGCCGCACCTGTGGCCGGTGGAACAGGCGGAATTGCCGCCGCCGCTGGCGCCACTGGAGCATCCGCGGGTGATTTTTCTGCACGCCGAGGACGACGATAACCGTGAGCCGGTGAACCGTCTGTAAGCGCGGCGATACCAAGGGGCGTCATTTGCCACTGCCACGGCACGAACGGTACAGCTATAGTCTGCAGGCCGAAGACGGCCCAACTGCACAAGGTGCTCCCGGAATGACCCGATTGACCTCTCTCAACCCTTGGCTGGCGGCCGTTGCCGTCGCCCTTTGCGTGCAGTTTCCGGCGCAGGCCCAGGAGCGCTTCACCCTCAGCATTCCCGGTGTTTCGGACAACCGTCTGTTCACCGCGGCGGCAGCCAGTGACGCTGCCGGTTGTGGCGGCAAGAACCAGTCGCCGGCGCTGAGCTGGAACGCCGGCCCGGCCGCGACCCAGAGCTACGCCATCGTGATGCATGACCCGGACGGCCAGAAAGGCCTTGGCGTCGATCACTGGGTTCACTACGGCATCAAGGCCACAACGCGGCAGATCCCGGCCGGCATTGGCACCAAGCCGACCTTCGAAGGCCTGGGCGGCACCAACAGCAAAGGCACGACCACCTATGTCGGCCCATGCCCGCCGACCGGCGACAGCGCGCACCACTACATCATTCAGATCTACGCCCTGGACCTGGCCCCCGACGCCTTGCCGGCCGGTCTGACTCGCGCCCAACTGCTGGAAAAAATCAAAGGCCATGTGCTGCGTAACAGCAGTGCAGTGCGGCGTTATCACCGCTGAAAATAATTTCGGCGGCGTTTAACCCGAACTGAAAGGGCTGTCCGTCTCAGAGGTTGAATGGATCAATTCTTCCTCGAGGTCAGCCCCCATGTCTCTTCCATCGATGCTTCTGCGACCCCTTGCTGCCGGTGTGCTGTTGGCCGTCGCCGGTTGCGGCATTTCCTCCAGTCCGGAATCCGCTGTCGTACCGCCACCGGCACAGCTCCCCTCGAAACCCGTGGTGCAACAAGAAGCGGTCATGGCCGATCACTCCTTGGCCAAGCGCAGCGCGTTGGCGGCGCCGATGGCCAGTTTTGCGCCGATGCCGGCCGGGGAAAGTTATCCACAGGACTATCGCGCCGAGCCGCGCGAGCAATATGAAACCCTGGCCGATAACCCGATCCACAGCGTTGCCGAAACGCCCGTTTCGACCTTCAGTGCCGACGTCGATACGGGCGCCTACGCCAACGTCCGCCGTCTGCTCAATCAGGGACGCTTGCCGCCAGAAGGTGCGGTGCGCCTGGAGGAGATGGTCAATTACTTTCCCTACGACTATGCGCTGCCCACTGACGGATCGCCGTTCGGCGTGACCACCGAACTGGCCGCTTCGCCGTGGAACCCGCACACCCGGTTGCTGCGCATCGGCATCAAGGCGTCCGACCGTGCAGTAGCGGAACTGGCCCCGGCCAACCTGGTGTTTCTGGTGGACGTGTCCGGCTCGATGGATCGTCGCGAAGGACTGCCGCTGGTCAAAAGCACCCTTAAACTACTGGTCGATCAGTTGCGTGAGCAGGATCGCGTATCGCTGGTGGTGTATGCCGGCGAATCGCGAGTCGTACTGGAGCCGACTTCCGGACGGGAAAAAGCGAAAATTCGCACAGCCATCGAGCAATTAACCGCGGGAGGCTCGACCGCAGGCGCCTCGGGCATCGAACTGGCCTACCAAATGGCGCAACAAGCCTTCATCCCCAAAGGCATCAACCGCATCCTGTTGGCCACCGACGGTGACTTCAACGTCGGCGTCAGCGACTTCGACAGCCTCAAACAAATGGCTGTGGATAAACGCAAGACCGGCATTTCCCTGACCACACTGGGTTTCGGTGTGGATAACTACAATGAACATCTGATGGAACAACTGGCGGATGCCGGCGACGGTAATTACGCCTACATCGACAATCTGCGTGAAGCGCGCAAGGTGTTGGTGGATCAGCTCGGTTCGACCCTCGCCGTGGTGGCGAAAAACGTCAAATTGCAGGTGGAATTCAACCCGGCGCAGGTCAGCGAATACCGGCTGCTGGGTTACGAAAACCGCGCGCTCAAGCGTGAGGATTTCAGCAATGACAAGGTCGATGCAGGTGAGATCGGTGCGGGGCATACGGTGACGGCGTTGTATGAAATTGTCCCGACAGGCGAAAAGGGCTGGCTGGAACCACTGCGTTACAGAAAAACCGATGCAGTGGTTTCTGAAAAGAAAGGAGAACTGGCAATGCTGCGTGTGCGATATCAAAAACCTGAAGGTGGGAAAAGTCTGCTGATCGAGCGGCCAATTGCCAGTCAGGTTGCGCCCGCCAGTGAAGACCTGCGTTTTGCCGCTGCTGTCGCCGCGTTTTCCCAGCAACTCAAGGACGGCCGCTACACCGGTGATTTTAGCCTCAAGGACACTGAAGCGTTGGCCCGAGGTGCCCGTGGCGATGACCGCTTCGGCCTGCGCAACGAGTTCGTGCAACTGGTGGAACTGGTGCAGAGCCTGCGAACTTCGACCGCCTCCATCGCGATGCCGACCGAACGACGGGTTGAATAGTGAGCGGCCTGAAAGGGTTTATCAGCCAGCTGTTTGCCACCGCAGACAGCCTTGAGGCCAGCAGCGACGAATCGCTGCTGGCCCGTTATCGCCAGGGCGACGGTAAGGCGTTCGAGATCCTGTACGCCCGTCACCGCCAGAGTCTGTACCGGTTTCTGCTCGGGTTGAGCGGCAAACCGGAACTGGCCGAAGAGGTGTATCAGGAAACGTGGCTGAGCCTGATCCGCAGCAGCAGTCAGCCACAAGGCCGGGCGACTTTTCGTACCTGGCTGTTCCAGATTGCCCGCAACCGTCTGATCGATCACTGGCGCAAGCATGGCGCCCATCAACCGCTGCATGACAGCTACGACGAACAGGCCCATGCGGTCAGTGCCGATGCGAGCGACCCCGAGCAACTGCTGAGCCTCAGCCGCAACAGTCAGCGCCTGTACAGCGCCCTGCAAACCTTGCCCGCCGATCAACGCGAAGTGTTCCTGCTGCGCGCCCACGGCGACCTCGACCTGGCGCAAATCGCCAGCCTCACGGAAACACCGCTGGAAACCGTCAAGAGCCGCTTGCGCTACGCCCAGCAAAAATTGCGTCGGCTGCTGGCCGAGGAGGTACTGACATGACGGACACCCGCCAGACACCCGAAGAGCCAATGCTCAAGCATTACCGCGAGCAACAGAACGGCGAACCGCCGGCGAATATTGACGCGCTGATTCTCAATGCCGCGCATCGCCAGATCCCGGCACCGAAACCGAGCCTGTGGCAGCGCTGGGTCAAGGCCTGCCAGACACCGCGCTATCAGGTAGCTTTCGCAAGCTTGGTCGGCATCGCGCTGATGCTGTCGCTGGTGAACCGTACCCCGGAACCTGTGGCCCATTACGATTTCGCCCCTGCCGCCAAACCGGCCGCACCACTGGCCCGCAAGGAGGCCATCGAATCCCGGACATTATCAGCCCCCGCCGGAGCCCTCTCCGCACCTGCGCCTGCGCCGATGGCGGAGATGGCCGCGCCGATGCAAAGCGAATCGATCAGCGCCGACAGCGCGGACGAAGCCAAGGTCAGCAAGCGCGCCGCCGCCCCAGCCAATGGCCTCGACGAGCAACTGCGCGAAGTCCTGCGCCTGCGCGAATCCGGCCAATCACAGGCTGCCGATACCCTGTACAACAATCTGCACAAGCGTTACCCGAGCGTGAATCTGGACCTGCGCCTCGAACAAATCCGCCAGAACTGACCGGGTGATCTCTCAGCCATTTGGCATTGCCCCGCAAAAACGCGCACTATCAGGCCATTGCCGATGCGCTGGAGGATGCCGTGGCCCAAAAAATCGACCGCATCGCCCAAATGCTCAACTGCCCGGTGAAGGGTGAGGAACTGCGGCGAGCGGTGACGGAGAGTCGAAAGGAGTTTCTTCTGGCCAAGCAGGCAGAAGAGGATCTGGAGGAAGACGTTCTTGATGATGAGTTGATCGAGGACGAAGAAGACGATGATGAATACGATGAGTTTGACTGGACGACGGAGTGAGTCGCCAGGCAGCACCCACAAAAAAGCCCCAGACCATACGGCCTGAGGCTTTTTCGTTTCTGTTCATGGTGCACCAGGCGGGATTCGAACCCACGACCCCTGCCTTCGGAGGGCAGTACTCTATCCAGCTGAGCTACTGGTGCAGCGGGCGACATCATACCTAGGTCGGCTCGGGGCGTCCATGCCGGGTTTTGGCGCTTATTGTCAGTGCGCGTGTCGGTCGAAAGCGCTGCATTCCATAAAGCTGTAACGTCCTGCAAAAGGCTCGCTTGGCGCTTTGGCGGGACTGAACTAAGGTTTCGTTGCGGCGCAGGCTTGATTGCTCGTTGATCTGAAAAATCCGGCAAAAGCGGCGTTTTTGTTCTTTTTTTCGAACGACCTATTGTCCTTTACCCCCTTTGATCCTACGATCCGTTTGAGATTTCAAACGCTCTTTGATCGGGTGCCGAGCCGCACGTGTTTGCAACCGTGCACTAATCAGGTGCTTCAGCCCGGTGAATGATTTCCCTGACGGCAGCCTTGCGAGGCGCCTTTCTACAATCATAATTTTGCTCCGCGCTGGCCGCGGTGCTGTTAAGGAAAGCCGACATGCAGCTTAAAGACACCCAGTTGTTCCGCCAGCAAGCCTTCATCGATGGCGCTTGGGTCGACGCGGACAACGGTCAGACGATCAAGGTCAACAACCCGGCCACCGGCGAAATCCTGGGCACCGTGCCGAAGATGGGCGCTGCCGAAACCCGCCGTGCCATCGAAGCTGCCGACAAGGCGCTGCCGGCCTGGCGTGCACTGACCGCCAAGGAACGTGCAGGCAAACTGCGTCGCTGGTTCGAGCTGATCATCGAGAACCAGGAAGACCTGGCTCGCCTGATGACCCTCGAGCAGGGCAAGCCATTGGCCGAGGCCAAGGGCGAAATCGTCTACGCCGCTTCGTTCATCGAGTGGTTCGCCGAAGAAGCCAAGCGCATCTACGGTGACGTGATTCCGGGCCACCAGCCTGACAAGCGCCTGATCGTGATCAAACAGCCGATCGGCGTAACCGCCGCCATCACCCCGTGGAACTTCCCGGCGGCGATGATCACTCGTAAAGCAGGCCCGGCCCTGGCTGCCGGTTGCACCATGGTGCTCAAGCCTGCATCGCAAACCCCGTTTTCCGCTTTCGCCCTGGCCGAACTGGCCCAGCGCGCCGGCATCCCTAAAGGTGTGTTCAGCGTGGTGTCCGGCAGCGCCGGCGACATCGGCAGCGAGCTGACCAGCAACCCGATCGTGCGCAAACTGTCCTTCACCGGCTCGACCGAAATCGGTCGTCAGCTGATGTCGGAATGCGCCAAGGACATCAAGAAAGTCTCGCTGGAACTCGGCGGCAACGCGCCGTTCATCGTGTTCGACGACGCGGACCTGGATAAGGCCGTCGAAGGCGCGATCATTTCCAAGTACCGCAACAACGGCCAGACCTGCGTTTGCGCCAACCGTCTGTACATTCAGGATTCGGTCTACGACGCGTTTGCCGAGAAGCTGAAAGTGGCTGTCGCCAAACTGAAGATCGGCAACGGTCTGGAAGACGGCACCACCACTGGCCCGCTGATCGACGAGAAAGCTGTGGCCAAGGTGCAAGAGCACATCGCTGACGCCGTTGCCAAAGGCGCAACCGTGCTGGCCGGTGGCAAGCAGATGGAAGGCAACTTCTTCGAGCCGACCATCCTGACCAACGTGCCGAAAAACGCTGCGGTGGCCAAGGAAGAAACCTTCGGTCCGCTGGCGCCGCTGTTCCGCTTCAAAGACGAAGCCGAAGTGATCGCGATGTCGAACGACACCGAGTTCGGTCTGGCTTCCTACTTCTACGCTCGCGACCTGGGCCGTGTGTTCCGTGTGGCTGAAGCCCTGGAGTACGGCATGGTCGGCGTCAACACCGGGCTGATCTCCAACGAAGTCGCGCCGTTCGGCGGCATCAAGGCTTCGGGCCTGGGTCGTGAAGGCTCCAAGTACGGCATCGAAGATTACCTGGAAATCAAATACCTCTGCCTGGGCATCTAAGCCGGGAAAGGGATCGCTGCAAACGCAAAGGGCACGAGAGCGCTGTCCCTTTGCGTCGTTTCAAACCGGAATTTTCTCTGCGGCCGGGAACGCCGTGGCAGTCGATCATCGCATGCTGCCACCGCCGATTCCTCCCGCTTAATCCTTGAACCACGCCGCCCGATGAGCGGTGAATGAGGACTGTAATGAGCAAGACTAACGCTGAACTGATGGCCCGTCGTACCGCAGCTGTTCCACGTGGTGTTGGCCAGATTCACCCAATCTTCGCCGAGTCCGCGAAGAACGCCACCGTGACCGACGTTGAAGGTCGTGAATTCATCGACTTCGCCGGCGGTATCGCCGTGCTGAACACCGGCCACGTGCACCCGAAAATCATCGCCGCCGTGACCGAACAGCTGAACAAGCTGACTCACACCTGCTTCCAGGTACTGGCCTACGAACCGTACGTTGAGCTGTGCGAAAAAATCAACGCTCGCGTACCGGGCGACTTTGCCAAGAAAACCCTGCTGGTGACCACCGGTTCCGAAGCCGTTGAAAACGCCGTGAAGATCGCTCGTGCCGCCACTGGCCGCGCTGGCGTGATCGCGTTCACCGGCGCTTACCACGGTCGCACCATGATGACCCTGGGCCTGACCGGTAAAGTCGTGCCTTACTCGGCCGGCATGGGCCTGATGCCAGGCGGCATCTTCCGCGCGCTGTACCCGAACGAACTGCACGGCGTGAGCATCGACGACTCGATCGCTTCCATCGAGCGCATCTTCAAGAACGACGCCGAGCCGAAAGACATCGCTGCGATCATCATCGAGCCTGTTCAGGGCGAAGGTGGTTTCTACGTCGCGCCTCAAGCATTCATGAAGCGTCTGCGTGCCCTGTGCGACCAGCACGGCATCCTGCTGATCGCTGACGAAGTGCAGACCGGCGCTGGCCGTACCGGTACTTTCTTCGCTATGGAACAGATGGGCGTTGCCGCCGACCTGACCACCTTCGCCAAATCCATCGCTGGCGGCTTCCCGCTGGCGGGTGTGTGCGGCAAGGCCGAATACATGGACGCCATCGCTCCAGGCGGCCTTGGCGGCACCTACGCCGGTAGCCCGATCGCTTGCGCCGCGGCCCTGGCCGTGATCGAAGTGTTCGAAGAAGAAAAACTGCTGGACCGCTGCAAGGCTGTCGGGGAGCGTCTGGTCACCGGCCTGAAAGCCATTCAAGCCAAGTACCCGGTCATCGGTGAAGTCCGAGCCTTGGGCGCGATGATCGCCGTCGAGCTGTTCGAAAACGGTGACAGCCACAAGCCAAACGCTGCTGCGGTGGCATCGGTTGTGGCCAAGGCCCGCGACAAGGGCCTGATCCTGCTGTCCTGCGGCACCTACGGCAACGTTCTGCGCGTCCTGGTACCGCTGACCTCGCCGGACGAGCAACTGGACAAAGGCCTGGCGATCATCGAAGAGTGCTTCTCGGAGTTGTAATCCGTAGCACCGTGTGATCGGATCGACAAAAAACCCGCTTCGGCGGGTTTTTTTACGCTTGCTGAAACACATACCCCGCATTCGTGCTGTATCGAAACGCCAGCATTGGCTAAGGTTTAGGCATTGCAAGGGAGAGCGCGCATGACTGCCGTTGTATTACCCGCCGTACCGAGAGTTCTGATTGCCGAGGCTGACCCGTGGTCGCGTGATTTGCTCAAACAGGTTTTGCTCAACGTGCGCTGCGATGCGCGGCTGGATCTGTGCGCCGATGGCCAGCAGGCGATGACGCTGCTCAGCGAAGTCCCCTATGACCTGGCGATCGTCGACTGGGAATTGCCTGGCGTCGATGGTTTGAACGTGTTGCGCAGCGTCCGCCAGCGTAAACGCAATCCGCCGCTGCCGTTCATTCTGATGAGCAGCCGAAACGACAGCGCCAGCGTGCGCGAAGCCCTGCCATTGGCGCCGACGGCCTATCTGGCTAAACCCCTGAACATGGAGAGCCTGACCGAGCGTTTGCAGGGGCTGTTGCTCAATGCCGGTGAGGAAGTGTTCTGCGAAGTGCCGGCACTGGCGCCGGGCATGACGCTGTCGGTGTTCCTCGAGCGTCGCCGCGAGCAGGCCGACGGCGCACCGTTGATGACCGACGTGCAAGTGGCGGTCAAACGCAGCCTCAACCCCAACGGGCTGGACCTGAAGCTGCTGGAAGAGGAAATCCGTACCGATCCGCAGATCACTGCGGTGTTGATCGCCGCAGCCAACAGTGCCGCTCAGCATCACGGTGCGGCGGTGCAGACCCTGGCTCAGGCGCTACATCGATTGGGCACCGGCCAAAGCATGAACCTGATCCTCGGCCTGGCCCTCAAGCGCAGCGCCAGACTCAGTGATCCGTGCCTCGCCGACTACGCCGAACGCTATTGGGGCCTGTCGCTGCACACCGCTGAATACGCGCGTACCCTGGCGCGTCTGCTCGATCTGGATCAGGAACGCTGCTATTGCGCCGGGATGCTCCATCGTCTCGGCGATCTGGCGTTGCTGCGTTGTTTGCAGGA
The DNA here is from genome assembly GCF_023375815.1 of Pseudomonas sp. HS6. NCBI lineage: Bacteria > Pseudomonadati > Pseudomonadota > Gammaproteobacteria > Pseudomonadales > Pseudomonadaceae > Pseudomonas > Pseudomonas sp. HS6. The sequence continues at coordinate 6,123,362 of NZ_CP067412.1, forward strand.
GTGGAAACAGGCCGGCGGCGAGCTGGATGAACTGGAGGAAGTCGGCGATGCGCTGGCGGAATTCGGTGCGGCGTACGGCTCGGCGTTGCGTACTCGCTGGCGTTTGCCGCTGGAGCTGCGTGAGTTGATTGCCTCGGTCTACCAGCTCGGTGGCGGGGTGTACTCCCGCGAAGCGCTGGTGATGAACATGGCGGCGCAGATGGCGCGGCTGACCGAGCATGAGGGCGTTGAGGAGCTGGCGAAGAGTCGTACTGCGCGCTTGCTCAAGATCGGTTTGCCGGAGCTGATGCGGATGCGCAAATAGCGCTTTTCCCGCATCAGAGCAGTGTTCAGGCGGAAATGATCCGGTTCTTGCCCTGACGCTTGGCCTCATACATCGCCGCATCGGCCCGGGCGAACAGATCGTCGAGGCTTTCGTCTTCCGGGGTGAGGCTGGTCAGGCCCTGGCTGACGGTAATGCCGAACGTCTGTTCACCGTGGCTGAAACTCAAGCGTTGGATTTCCTGTTGTAGCCGCTCGGCCACCTGCATCGCCATGTCCGGCGCACAGCCCGGAAAAACCGCAGCGAATTCCTCACCGCCAATCCGTCCGAACAGATCCCCCCGACGCAACGAGGCCCGGCCGCTTTCAGCGATTCGTTGCAACACGTGGTCGCCTTCCGGATGACCGTAGGTGTCGTTGATCACCTTGAAGTCATCAATGTCCAGCAGCAGAAACGCCAGTGGCGCACCCTGCAGGCGGGCTTCTTCAAACTCGCGGTTGGCGCATTCGAAGAAGTGTCGACGGTTGCTGCTCTGGGTCAGGACGTCGGTGGTCGCCAGGCGTTGCAGCTCGGTTTCCATCTGTTTCTTTTCGGTGATGTCTTCGGCAATGCCGACGATGATCACCGGTTGTCCCGGTTCTTCCTGGCGGTTGATGAAGCACTTGTCGCTGATCCAGCGCACCTGGCCGTCGGCGTCGATGATTCGGTATTCGCGGTCTTCCACGGCGCCTTTGTGCAGCACTTCGGCGAGGCTGCGTTCGGCGTATTCCAGATCTTCGGGGTAGATGCTGTCGCGCCACTGGTTATGGTCGGCCAGCAGCAGGGCGGCCGAGCGGCCGAAAATCCGTTCATAAGCGGGGCTGACGTACAGCACTTGGCGGGTTTCCCAGTTGAAGGCCCAAAGCACGGCGTTGACGCTGACCAGCAGCGAGCTGAACAGCTGTTCGCGTTCGCTCAGGCGCGCCACTTCGCCCTGGGCGTGCATCAATGCCATCAGGGTTTGTGCGGCTTCGGGCCACTGGGGAAGGGATGAGTCTTTTTGATTGTTGTTGACCATCGACACGGATCTCAAAGGGCATGCCGATCAGTCGACAGCGGCCACGGTACAGCCCGCCGGGGGTGGCGAAGTGTCTTTGAGATAGAGGATCGGGGGTGAAGTTCCGAAGGGTGCGCCCGGGAACCGGGCGCACCGATCAACGGCATCAGACGGCGGCAGGGCGCAGCGAGTAGGTTTTCAGCTGGTCGGCGAATTCGCGCAGGGACTGGATGCCACTGGCCTCGGCCTCGTGTACCCATTCCTTGATGGCCGCGAGCATGTCGTGGCCATTTGCGCTGGTCTTGACCCAGATCTGCTGCAGGGCCAGACGTTTCTCGTAAATTACCTTCAGCGCCTGGCTGTGCTCGAGCATGCTCTGGATACGCGCGTGGTGGCGATCTTCCAGCAGGCTGGTTTCACGGGAAAGCAGGCGCTTGGCGCGGTGGAACTGGTGGCGTACCGAATGATCGACCTTGTCCAGCTCCTGCTTGACCAGCGGCCCGATTACCAACTTGCGGTATTGGGCCATGATCTGGAAGCGGTTGTTGAGGATCGCCATGGCGGTGTCCATGTCCAGGCTACCCTTGCCTTCGACGCGGTGGGCGATCGGCGCGACGCGCTGCACCTTGGCCAGGCGCAGGAAGCTGAAGACCTGGATCCAGGCCCAGCCGAGGTCGAATTCCCACTTCTTGACCGACAGTTTGGCCGAGTTGGGGTAGGTGTGATGGTTGTTGTGCAGCTCTTCGCCGCCGATCAGGATGCCCCATGGCACCAGATTGGTCGCGGCATCGCGGCATTCGAAGTTGCGGTAGCCGATGGCATGGCCGAGACCATTGACCACGCCGGCCGCCCAGACCGGAATCCACATCATCTGGATCGCCCAGATGGTGATGCCGATGGTGCCGAACAGCAGCAGGTCGACGACCGCCATGATTGCAATGCCCAGCAACCGGTGGCGGCTGTAGAGGTTGCGCTCGATCCAGTCTTCAGGGCAGTTCTTGCCGTAGATGCGCAGGGTCTCGGCGTTCTGCGCTTCTTCGCGGTACAGCTCGGCGCCTTTGCGCAGCACGGTCGACAAACCCTTGACGACCGGGCTGTGCGGGTCATCGGCGGTCTCGCATTTGGCGTGGTGTTTGCGGTGGATGGCCGTCCACTCGCGGGTGTTCTGCGCCGTGGTCAGCCACAGCCAGAAACGGAAGAAATGCTTCAGCCCGGCATTCAGCTCCAGGGAGCGATGGGCCGAGTAGCGGTGCAAGTAGACCGTGACGGCAACGATCGTCACATGGGTCATCAGCAGGGTGACGGCGACCAGTGACCAGGCCGACAAGCCAAGAAAACCTTCGTACCACATAGGCTATAGGGCCCTCGATAAAGAAAAAACAGCCGTTGCATTATCACCAAGCACACAGATAAAACCAGTCGCCCTTTCAGATAAGAGATGGCTGGATGTTTCTTGACCTATAATCCCGACATTTTTGTAGGGACATGGACGGCCGAATGTCTGCCTCATACCGCGATGCCTTGCGTGCAGCGCTGCTTTACCTGGTCCTTGCCGTTGTCTGGCTGCAAGGTATTGGCTATTTATTGAACAGTTTCTTCGATAGCTCTGATGACTTGCTGCGTTGGCAACTGATCAACGGCTATGCCTTTGTGGTGCTTAGCGCCGGTTTGATCTTTCTTGCCCGGGCGCGCTTGTTCGAATGCCTGGGCATCGGTGCCCGGTTGCGCGAGCGCCAGGCAGATCGCGAACGCCTGCGTCAGGCTGCTGCGGTATTCGATTGCACCCGCGAAGGCGTGCTGGTCACGGACCGGCAGGGGCTGATCGTGCACGTCAATCGCGCCTTTATGGAAATCACCGGTTATCAACGTGAAGAAGTGCTCGGACAGCAACCCAGCCTGTTCAAGTCCGGGCACCATCCTCCGGGTTTCTATCAGGCGATGTTCGCCACGTTGCAGGCGCAGGATGAATGGAGCGGCGAGATCTGGAACCGCCGTAAAAGCGGCGAGATTTATCCGCAGTGGCAGACGATCCGGGTGATTCGTGACGAAGACGGTCGGCTCAGCCATTACGTCGCGGTATTTTCCGACATCAGTGCGATCAAGGATTCCGAGCACGAACTCAAGCATCTTGCCCACCACGATCCGCTCACCGACCTGCCCAACCGCCTGTTGTTCAGCGACCGCGCCGAGCAGGCGTTGGCATCGGCGCAGACGCACAAGCGCGGCTGTGCGCTGCTGATGATCGATCTGGACCACTTCAAACTGATCAACGACAGCCTCGGCCACAACATTGGTGACCGCTTGCTCAAGGCGGTTGCCGCGCGTTTGCAGGCGCTGTTCGGGTCCGGTATCACCCTGGCGCGGCTGGGTGGCGATGAATTCGCGGTGCTGGCGGAAAGTTGTCCACAGCCTGCGCAGGCAGCGGCGCTGGCTCAACGCATTCTCGATGCGCTCAAGGAGCCGTTCTGCCTCGACGGCCATGAGCTGTTCATCAACGCCAGCCTCGGCATCAGCCTGTTCCCCAGCGATGCGTTGAGTGCCGAACAGTTGTTGCGCAACGCCGATGCGGCGCTGTTCAAGGCCAAGAGCAGTGGCCGCAACGGCTACGCGCTGTACACCGAAGAACTCACCGCCCACGCTCAGCAACGGGTCGAAATTGCCTTCGAGTTACGCCGCGCTCTGGAGCAGCAGGAGCTACGGGTCTACTACCAACCGGTGCACGACCTGAAAACCAGCCGCCTGATCGGCGTCGAGGCGCTGGTGCGCTGGGAGCACCCGCAACGGGGCCTGGTGTCGCCGGCGGAGTTCATCCCGATTGCCGAGCGTACCGGGCTGATCTCGGAAATCGACGCCTGGGTCATGCAGCAAGCCTGCCGGCAGATGTGCCAATGGCAGCAGGCCGGGGTGGTGCTGTCATTTGTCGCGGTGAACGTGTCGTCGCGACTGTTTGCTCGCCGCGAGTTGTATCAACAGGTGGCGCAGGTGCTGCGCGACACTGGTCTGGACCCGGCCTATCTGGAACTGGAAGTTACCGAAAGTGCGGTGATGGACGATCCGGAAGTTGCACTGGAACAGATGCATCGACTGCGCGAACTGGGCATTCGCCTGGCCATCGATGACTTTGGTACCGGTTATTCGTCGCTCCTGCGGCTCAAGCGCCTGCCGGTGCAGAAACTCAAGATCGATCAGGGTTTCGTCGCCGGCCTGCCGTGGGACGAAGACGACGCAGCGATCGTCCGGGTGATCATTGCCCTGGCCCGCAGCATGGGCATGCAGGTGCATGCGGAAGGCATCGAGCAGGCCGAGCAGGCGGCGTTCCTGCTGGAGCAGGCGTGCGATCTGGGGCAAGGCTACTGGTTCGGGCGGCCGGTTCCGGAGGCACAAATCGACTGGACCCGTGCGCCGGTAATCGGTTGACGGCTGTGCACAGCGGGTTTGCGAACGGGCAAACCCGCCGCAAACCCTTGCTGCATCACATAATGTTTTCCAGTTATATAAACATTCTTAAATAGTCTTTTTAAGAATATCCGCGCCTCTCTTATATTGCTCCCACGCCGAACGCAGTGCCGCCCACTGCCAGGCATATCCCATACAAAGGAGCAGCACCATGAGCGCATCCCTGCGTAGCGTTGACGGTCAGGACGAAACCACCATCTTGCGCGAAATCCAGAGCGCCTTGCGCGACCTGCGTTTCGGTGCGGTGGAAATCACTGTGCACAACGCCCAAGTGGTCCAGATCGAACGCAAAGAGAAATTCCGTCTGCAGCAACCGGGCAACAAACCGAGCTGAATCCAAAAAGATTCCAGCCTGCGCCCGCTCTTGCCGGGGATCAATGCAAGAGTGGGCGCAGGCGGTGATCTTTACAGGCAACCCGATTTTCGAAATCCATAAGAAAAAGCCACCACCAAGAATTCCAGGAGCTTTCACCATGTCGTCGATTCGCCGTTACGCTTTGGCCGCCCTGGCCAGCGCTGTGTTTGCCGGTTCCGCGGTTGCCAAGGATTACGAACTGCTCAACGTTTCGTACGACCCGACTCGCGAGTTGTATCAGGATTACAACGCCGAATTCGTGAAGTACTGGCAGGCAGAGCATGCCGGCGACACCGTGAAGATCCAGCAATCCCACGGCGGTTCGGGCAAGCAGGGCCGTGCGGTAATCGACGGTCTGCGCGCCGACGTCGTGACCCTGGCCCTGGCCGGTGACATCGACGAAATCGCCAAGCTCGGCAAGACCCTGCCGGCCGACTGGCAGAAGCGTCTGCCGGACGCCAGCACCCCGTACACCTCGACCATCGTGTTCCTGGTGCGCAAGGGCAACCCGAAAGGCATCAAGGACTGGGGCGACCTGGTCAAGAACGACGTCTCGGTGATCACCCCGAACCCGAAAACCTCCGGCGGTGCGCGCTGGAACTTCCTCGCGGCGTGGGCCTACGGCCTGAAAGCCAACGGCGGCAACGAAGCCAAAGCCAAAGAATACGTGCAAACCCTGTTCAAGCACGTTCCGGTCCTGGACACCGGCGCTCGTGGTTCGACCATCACCTTCGTCAACAACGGTCAGGGTGACGTGTTGCTGGCCTGGGAAAACGAAGCCTTCCTGGCGCTGAAAGAAGACGGCGGCAAGGACAAGTTCGACATCGTCGTGCCTTCGCTGTCGATCCTCGCCGAACCCCCGGTGGCCGTGGTCGACAAGAACGCCGAGAAGAAGGGCAACGGGCAGATCGCCGAAGCCTACCTCAAGCACCTGTACAGCCCGGCCGGCCAGGAAATCGCGGCGAAGAACTTCTACCGCCCGCGTGACAAGGACGTGGCGGCCAAGTACGCCCAGCAATTCCCGAAACTGGAACTGGTGACCATCGACAAGGACTTCGGCGGCTGGAAAACCGCACAGCCGAAATTCTTCAACGATGGTGGCGTGTTCGACCAGATCTATCAGGCGCAGTAACTTTTCATAGCCATAAACGAGCCCCGGATTTACCTTCGGGGCTTTGTGCGTTTCTTGACCAAGGACTTTTATGTCGCGTCGTATCTCCCCCGTCATACCCGGCTTCGGGCTGACGCTGGGCTACACCTTGGTGTACCTCAGCCTGATTGTGCTAATCCCGCTGGCGGCGATGTTCATCCACGCCTCACAGCTCACCTGGGATCAGTTCTGGACGATCATCTCCGCCCCCCGCGTTCTCGCCGCACTGAAGCTGAGCTTCGGCACCGCGCTGTGCGCCGCGATCATCAACGGCATCATCGGCACGCTGCTGGCGTGGGTGCTGGTGCGCTACACGTTCCCGGGACGCAAGGTGATCGACGCGATGATCGATCTGCCGTTCGCCCTGCCGACCGCAGTGGCCGGTATCGCGCTCACTGCGCTGTACACGCCGACCGGGCTGGTCGGGCAATTCGCTGCCGACCTCGGTTTCAAGATCGCCTACACCCCGCTCGGGATCACCCTGGCGCTGACCTTCGTGACCCTGCCATTCGTGGTGCGCACGGTGCAACCGGTGCTGGCCGACATCCCGCGTGAAGTCGAAGAAGCGGCCGCGTGCCTTGGCGCCAAGCCGCTACAAGTGTTCCGCCACATCCTGTTGCCGGCACTGTTGCCAGCCTGGCTGACCGGTTTCGCCCTGGCGTTTGCCCGCGGCGTCGGCGAGTACGGTTCGGTGATTTTTATCGCCGGCAACATGCCGATGAAAACCGAGATCCTGCCGCTGCTGATCATGGTCAAGCTCGACCAATACGATTACACCGGCGCCACTTCCATCGGCGTGCTGATGCTGGTGGTTTCCTTCGTCCTGTTGCTGCTGATCAACCTGCTGCAGCGGCGCATCGAAACCCCATAAGGAGGCGCGAACCATGTCCCAATCGTCTATTGCTGCCGCTTCCTCGGCCAACGCCGCCCGCCGTGGCAGTGCCACTTCGCGCAGGGTGCTGATCGGCCTCGGTTGGCTGATTTTCTTCCTGTTTCTGGTACTGCCGCTGTTCATCGTGGTGTCACAGGGATTGAAGAACGGCCTCGGTGCGTTCTTCACCGCGATCTTTGAACCGGATGCCTTGTCGGCCCTGAAACTCACCGTGATCGCGGTGCTGATTTCGGTGCCGCTGAACCTGGTGTTCGGTGTCAGCGCCGCGTGGTGCGTGAGCAAATACTCGTTCCGTGGCAAGAGCATGCTGGTGACGCTGATCGACCTGCCGTTCTCGGTCTCGCCGGTGATCGCAGGTCTGGTCTATGTGTTGATGTTCGGCGCCCAGGGCCTGTTCGGGCCGTGGCTGCAGGACCACGACATCCAGATCGTCTTCGCCCTGCCGGGCATCGTGCTGGCGACGATCTTCGTTACCGTGCCGTTCGTGGCCCGTGAGCTGATCCCGCTGATGCAGGAGCAAGGTACTCAGGAAGAGGAGGCCGCGCGCCTGCTCGGCGCCAATGGCTGGCAGATGTTCTGGCACGTCACCGTCCCCAACATCAAATGGGGCCTGATCTATGGCGTGGTGCTGTGCACCGCGCGGGCCATGGGTGAGTTCGGTGCGGTGTCGGTGGTTTCCGGGCACATTCGCGGGGTGACCAACACCTTGCCGCTGCACGTCGAGATCCTCTACAACGAATACAACCACGTGGCCGCGTTCGCCGTGGCGAGCCTGTTGCTGATCCTGGCGCTATTCATCCTGCTGGCCAAGCAGTGGAGCGAAAACCGTATCAACCGCCTGCGCGCCAGCGCCGCGGAGGAATAATTCATGTCGATCGAAGTGCGTAACGTCAGCAAGAATTTCAATGCGTTCAAGGCGCTGGACAACATCAGCCTGGACATCCACAGCGGTGAACTGGTGGCCTTGCTCGGCCCGTCCGGCTGCGGCAAGACCACCTTGCTGCGCATTATTGCCGGTCTGGAAACCCCGGATAACGGCAACATCGTGTTCCACGGCGAAGACGTTTCCGGCCACGACGTGCGGGATCGCAACGTCGGTTTCGTGTTCCAGCACTACGCCCTGTTCCGCCACATGACCGTGTTCGACAACGTCGCATTCGGCCTGCGCATGAAGCCGAAAAACCAGCGCCCGAGCGAAAGCCAGATCGCGACCAAGGTTCACGAGCTGCTGAACATGGTGCAACTGGACTGGTTGTCGGATCGTTATCCGGAGCAACTGTCCGGCGGCCAGCGTCAGCGGATCGCTCTGGCCCGCGCCCTGGCGGTAGAGCCGAAAGTGCTGCTGCTCGACGAACCGTTCGGTGCCCTCGACGCCAAGGTGCGTAAAGAGCTGCGCCGCTGGCTGGCGCGCTTGCATGAAGACATCAACCTGACCTCGGTATTCGTGACCCACGACCAGGAAGAAGCGATGGAAGTCGCCGACCGCATCGTGGTGATGAACAAGGGTGTGATCGAACAGATCGGCTCACCGGGCGACGTCTACGAAAACCCGGCCAGCGATTTCGTCTATCACTTCCTCGGCGATTCGAACCGTCTGCATCTGGGCGATGACAACCACGTGCTGTTCCGCCCGCACGAAGTGTCGCTGTCGCGGCATGAGCTGGAGGATCACCACGCCGCTGAAGTTCGCGATATCCGGCCGCTGGGCGCGACCACGCGGGTGACGTTGAAGGTTGAAGGTCAGACTGATCTGATCGAGGCGGAAGTGGTGAAGGACCACGACAGCCTGACCGGGTTGGCGAAAGGTGAGACGTTATTCTTCAAGCCGAAGGTCTGGCAGAAAGTCGCCAACCTCTAAAAGCATCGCGGGCAAGCCCGCTCCCACAGTTTTTCGGCGAACACGACATTTGTGAACGACTGGATCCCTGTGGGAGCGGGCTTGTTCCGGGCGGCGATCCGACGATTGCGATCTATACGGCCGCGCGATTCGGATTGACCCGCACCACACCCGCCCGTGCCTCGATCTGCTCTTTCAGCTCATGCCGCATCCCGAGCATGAACGCCAGTTCGGCCACCACAAACAGCGGCCCGACAATCAACCCGCTCAAGTCATCGACGAACGCCGGTTTGCGCCCTTCGTAGTGATGGCCGACAAACTGGATCGCCCAGCCAATCACAAACATCGCCAGACCACTGCTCAGCCAGACCATGGTGCTCTGCTGCGCTAGAACATGCCCGACCCAGACCGACAGCCCCATCAGTACGGTCATCAAAACCCCGAGCTTCAGTTCCAGTCGCAGGTAAAACCACGCTGAGGCCAGCGCCACGATAACGGCAGGCGAAATCCACAACCCGCCCACCGACCAATCCGGTCGCGACAACAGCACGGCCACCGCCACCACAATCAGCGGAATCCCGATAAAGTGGCTGGCGATGTTGCGCGGATCACGGTGGTAAGCGGCGTATTGACTCAAATGATCGACGAGGCTTTTCATTGTTGTTCCTCCTGTAGGGTGATCGAATCATGCCCCGGGTAAACGGATCGCTCTGTCAGGCAGGCGACAATCTTTAGGAGAACGCATGGATAAGGTCTGGCGAGCGCGCCTGCTGACTGGGCAATGGTTCAGTCATCTGCCGGTATCCTTTCAGGATAGTCTGCTGGCGGCGGCCCGGGAGCGGCGGCTGGCGGCGGGGCAGCGCTTGTTCCAACGCGGTGATGCGCCGTGCGGTCTATACGCGGTGCTCGACGGCGCCGTGCGCATCGGGGCGGTCAGCGAGCAGGGCAAGGAGGCGTTGCTGAGTCTGGTGGAAGCGCCGCACTGGTTCGGCGAAATCTGCCTGTTCGACGGCCAGCCGCGCACCCATGACGCTTACGCAGTCGGCCCGTGTCTGTTGCTGAATATCCCGCAAACCACGCTGCTGAAGTTGCTCGACGAACACCCCGTCTACTGGCGGCATCTGGCGTTGCTGATGAGCCACAAACTGCGCCTGACGTTCATTAATCTCGAACAGCTGAGTCTGCTGCCGGCTCCGGCCCGTCTGGCTCATCGTCTGCTGATGATCGCCGAAGGTTATGGCGAACTCGACCCGCCCCGCCGCGTGCTGCAACTGCCCCAGGAACAGCTGGCGTCGATGTTGTCGCTGTCGCGGCAGACCACCAACCAGATCCTCAAGGAGTTGCAGGGGCAGGGGATTATCGGCTTGAGTTATGGCGAGATCGAAATCCTCGACGCCGCGCGATTGCGCGCACTCGCCACACTTTAGTTTCACCACTATCCCTGTGGGAGCGGGCTTGCCCGCGATTGAGTTCTGTCAGATTCCTCTATGTTGATTGACCCAACGCCATCGCGGGCAAGCCCGCTCCCACAGGGAATTGTATGTGGCTTAAGAACCGCGATAAGTGGAGAAGCCATACGGGCTGAGCAGCAACGGAATGTGATAGTGCTGATCCGTCTGCTGCACTTTAAAGATCACCGGAATCTCCGGAAAAAACGTCTCATGCTTCGCCTTCTCGAAGTACTCGCCCGTCTTGAACACCACCCGATATTCACCCGCCTCGAACGGCTTGTTCGCCGGGAACAGCTCGGCAATCCGACCCTGTTCATTGGTGGTGCCCTGGGCCAGCGGCTGCCAATCCTGGCCCACGTGTTTCTCCAATGTCACGTTGATGCCTGGCGACGGCAGGCCGTTTTCCAGATTGAGCACGTGCACGCTCAGCGGGTTGCCGGCGGCCAGCGCCAGGCTTGAAAAAGCGCTCAGGCCAAGCGCGGTAAATGTCATGCGGAGTAAGGTCATGGTGATGCTCCTGGGTTCAGGTACGGTTGATGGACAGACCGCCAACTTCGGCAGCCTTGATCGCGCAATTTTCGTCCTGCTCACCGCCACCGGAACCGGCTACGCCCATGGCGCCGACCAGTTCTTTTCCGGCAAACAGCGGGATGCCGCCGCCGAGTAAAAGCAGCTCGTTGAGGGTATTGAGGTTGGCGGTTTCCGGGTTGCTGCGGGCGCGCTCGGCGAACAATCGGGTCGGGGTTTTCGTCGATAGCGCGGTATACGCTTTGCGTTGGCTGGCGGCGGTGTTGTGCGGGCCGATTTCGTCGCCGCGCAAGGTCACCAGCAGGTTGCCGCCACGGTCGAGCACCGACACCGTGCCCGCGCAATTTTCCAGCGCCGCGTCTGCCAGCAGCCGTGCGGTTTTGAGATCGAGATCGGCGTGGCGCGGCAGTTCAGGCGCAGCAAACGCAGCGCTGCTGAGGCCGATTGTCAGGCTGGCAATCAGGTATTTGACGGTCATGGACAGGCTCCAAAAGCGAAGGCCGCCACCTTATCTGCCGGTCCCCGTCGAAACCTCGTCAGTCGGATTACAAGTTTGTAATGGGCAACCCCGCCGAAGGGGCCTAGCCTGTGCCTCTGAATAATCGAGGTGTGCCATGCGTTTGCTGGTCGTAGAAGATGAAGCCAAAACCGCGAATTTCCTCGCCAAAGGGCTAGGAGAGTCGGGTTTCGCCGTGGACGTGGCGCTCAATGGCCTCGACGGACGCTACTTCATTGAGCAGCAGGAGTACGACCTGATCATCCTCGATGTGATGCTGCCGGGCCTCAACGGCTGGCAATTGCTGCAACTGATCCGCCAGCGCGGTGCCACGCCGGTGCTGTTCCTCACCGCCCGAGACGCCATCGAAGACCGCGTGCGCGGCCTCGAACTGGGCGCCGATGACTATTTGCTCAAGCCATTCGCCTTTGCCGAACTACTGGCGCGGGTACGTACTTTGTTGCGGCGCGGTCCGATGCGCGAAGCCGAGTCGTACAGCATCGCCGATCTGGAAATCGACGTGCTGCGCCGCCGGGTCAGCCGTGGCGGTCAGCGCATCGCCCTGACCAACAAGGAATTCGCCCTGCTGCACCTACTCGCCAGCCGACAGGGCGAAGTGCTGTCGCGCACGCTGATTGCTTCGCAGGTGTGGAACCTGAATTTCGACAGCGACACCAACATGGTCGAAGTCGCGGTGCGTCGGCTGCGTTCGAAAGTCGATGATCCGTACATGCCCAAACTGATCCACACCGTGCGCGGGGTCGGCTATCAACTCGAAGCGCCCGACGATGCCCGCTAGATCCATCGCCTGGCGCCTGGCCCTGGCGTTCGCCGCCGTCTGTGCGTTGGTGCTCAGCGCGATCGGCGTGTTCCTGTATCGCTCGCTGGCCTCGGAACTCGCCTGGCGCGACGACATGGCCTTGCTCGGCCGTCTGGAACAGGTGCGCGCGCTGCTCGCAGACAGCGACAGCCTCGACGCCTTGCAGGCGCGGCCACGGCTGTACCAGAACATGCTCGGCAACCTCGATAGTTTGCTGTTGGTGCGCCGCGCGGACGGCTCAAGCGTGATCGCGATCAACCCGCGCCAGCGTAGCCTGCCGGACATGAGCGCGATCCCCCGCGATCAAACCCCGCAGCGCCGCGATGTCCTGACCTGGCAAGCGCCCGACGGTGCTGAGCTGGCCTTGTTGTCCGGCGAAGCCCGAGGCCCGAACGGCGAGTTGCTGACCGTGATTGCCGGCAAGGTGCTGAGCGAACGCGACCAGATGCTCGGCAGTTATCGTCTGCGTCTGTACCTGGCGATCGGGCTGGGTGCTTTACTGGCCTTTGCCCTCGGACTGGTTTTGTTGCGCCGGGGTTTGCTTCCTCTGCGCAAGCTGAGCGAGGCGGTGCGCGGCATCGATCTGCGCAGCCTCGATCAACGCTTGCCGGCCGCAGGCACGCCAACAGAGTTGCTGGAACCGGTGCAGGCGCTCAACGGCATGCTGGCGCGCCTGGACGACAGCTTCCAGCGCCTCTCACAGTTTTCCGCCGACCTCGCCCACGAGATCCGCACGCCGCTGCACACCTTGCTCGCGAGCAACGGCCAGGCACTGAATCACCCACGCAGCAGCGCGGAGTATCAGGAGGTGCTGGCGTCGAACATGGAAGAGTTCGAACGGCTCAAGCGCATGGCCGAAAACCTGATGTTTCTCGCTCGCGCAGAGCAGGCGGAACGGGCGCTCGATTTGCGGGTGCTGGATCTGCGCGAAATCGGCGATGAGTTGTGCGATTACTTCGAAGCCCTGGCTGATGACCGGGGAATCCGCCTTGAAAACGCGTTCAGCGGGGAATTGCTGGCGGATCAGCAACTGCTGCAACGCGCCTTGGGTAATCTGTTGGCCAACGCCGTACGCCATGCCGACGCCGGTTCGGTCATCAGTCTTTTTCGGCGCGATGAGCCAGGCGTGTGCTGGCTGCAAGTCCACAACTGCGGCCCGGTTATCGCTGATGAGCATCTGGGCAAACTGTTCGACCGCTTCTACCGCGTCGACCCGTCTCGCGCGGAGCCGGGAGATTCCGGCGGATTGGGATTGGCGATCGTGCAGTCGATCATGCAATTGCATGGGGGGCAGGTGCGGGTGAGTAGTGATGCAACGGGTACGGCTTTTGAGCTTGGATTTGCAGCGATCTGAATGGCCTCTTCGCGGGCAAGCCCGCTCCCACAGTAGTCGAGATGTGACACAGATTTTTGTATGCCCCAATCCTTGTGGGAGCGGGCTTGCCCGCGAAGAGGCAGGCCGATTCAGTACAAATTCCAGACCCGTCAGCGCAACTGATCCCGAAACTGCCCCGGCGTCATGCCCGTCCAGCGTTTGAACGCGCGGCTGAAGCTGCTGGTGTCGGCAAATCCCAACAGATAACTGACCTCGCTCAGCGAGCATTGCGGATCGCGCAGGTGCAGCAGCGCGAGGTTCTCGCGGCTTTCATTCAGCAGGGTGTCGAAGCGACAACCCTCGTCCGCCAGGTGCCGTTGCAGGCTGCGCAGACTCAAGTGCAGGGCCTGGGCGATGCGTTCGGCGCTGGGTTCGCCTTCGGGCAGTTGTTCTTCGATGGCGTCGCGCACCTTGCGCTCCCAGGTCAGGGGCTTGAGTTGGGCGAGAGTGCGCTTGAGCACCGCTTCGTTGTGCTCGGCCAGTTCCGGGTTGGCGTCGTCGAGGTGGCTGTCGAAGTCGGTGAGGGCGAATTCGATGCAGTCTTCTTCGGCGGCGAAATGCACTGGCGAGCGGAACACTTTGTGCCACTGGTGTTCATCGGCCGGTGCAGGCCGACGCAGATACACCGTCAGCGGCGCGTAGTCGCGGCCCAGGCGATTGCGGCAGGTGCGCACATAGATCGCGGCGAAGGCGTCGATGGCTTCGAAGGCCGGGGCCGGGTTGTCGGTCGGGATTTTCAGGCGAAACCGATAGCGGTCTTCGGTACGGGTCAGCTCCAGCTCCAGCGCGTCGCTGACCACCTGGTGATAACGCACGATCCGTTCGAACACTTCCCGTAGGCTGCCGCTGGCCACCAACGCATAACCCAACGCGTGAAATGTTGTGGGGCTGACGAACCGTGACACCCGCAAACCGATCGCCGGATCGCCGCTGACCTGCACCGCGATTTCCCACAGGCGTGTGGTGGCGGACAACGGATAGCGGGCGTTCGGGTCGTCCATCAGTTGCGGATCGAGCCCGGCCTGCTGGCACAGCGCAGTGCTGTCCAGCCCCAGCGCGTCGAGTTGCTTGCGCAGGGCACGGGTCCAGCTGGCGAGAGAAGTCGGTTCCTTCATGCTGATTGGCGCTTCCGGTCAACAGGTTGGCGTTCTCGGCTACCGCGTCCGAACCCTGCGCGGGGCAGGATACGAACATCAATAACCAGAGGATGGAAGCATGGACCGTACTTCTGCAAGTCCCCAGCGACACAATGCTGCCCAGCGTTCAGCGCATATTCGCGAAGTGGTGCTGGCCAAAGGCGTCGAGCTGCGCGAGCGCTACCCGATTCTCAACCATCAGGACGCCCTCGGCGCGGGGATTTTGGCGTTTGCTTTGGCCGGAATGATCGGCTCAGCGGCGCTCTACATCAGTGGGCACATGGCTTGGTGGGCGTGTCTCCTGCTCAACGCGTTTTTCGCCTCGCTGACCCATGAGCTTGAACACGACCTGATCCACAGCATGTATTTCCGCAAACAGCGCGTGCCGCACAACCTGATGATGGGCCTGGTGTGGCTGGCGCGGCCGAGCACGATCAACCCGTGGATCCGCCGGCATCTGCACCTCAATCACCACAAGGTGTCCGGCACCGAAACCGACATGGAAGAGCGGGCGATCACCAACGGCGAACCCTGGGGTTTTGCGCGGTTGCTGATGGTCGGTGACAACGTGATGTCGGCGTTCATCCGCATGCTGCGAGCCAAGACCTGGACGCACAAGTTCAGCATCATCAAGCGTTCGCTGAAGGTCTACGCGCCGCTGGCGCTGGTGCATTGGGGGGCGTGGTATGTGTTTCTCGGGTTCCACGCGGCCAATGGCATCGCATATTTGATGGGCTCACCGATTGAATGGTCAGCGACCACGTTGTCGGTGATGCAAGTGATCGACATCGCCGCCGTAGTGATCATCGGGCCGAACGTGTTGCGCACCTTTTGCCTGCACTTCATCAGTTCGAACATGCATTACTACGGCGACATCGAAGCGGGTAATGTGCTGCAGCAGTGCCAGGTATTGAATCCATGGTGGCTGTGGCCGTTGCAGGCGTTCTGCTTCAACTTCGGCAGCAGTCACGGGATTCATCATTTTGTGGTGAAGGAGCCGTTTTACATTCGCCAGTTGACCGTGCCGGTGGCGCACAAGGTGATGCGGGAGATGGGGGTTCGGTTCAATGATTTCGGGACGTTTGGGCGGGCGAATCGGTTTGTTCGCAGGGAGCATGAGGAGTTGGCGAGGAAGGCAATTGAGGTGAATTGACTTTGCATGTTCGGCTTGAGAGCCAGCCCTCACCCTAAACCTCTCCCGGGGGGAGAGGGGACTGATTGGGGGATATTGGAGAAGTACGCCGACGTGAACGAACTGTTCTGAATCCATAGTCGACTGGTTTTTTCAGGTCGATGTATAGCGAAAGACACCTCGGTAGGCTCCCTCTCCCTCCGGGAGAGGGCTGGGGTGAGGGGCTCTTGATCTTGCCCCCCCCTTAATCCGGCTGAAACGGCGACTCACTCAAAATCACCCCGGTCTCCTCCACATACCGCTGCCAATGCTCGATCAGCGCTTCAAGCTTCTGCGGCTGACTCGACGCCAGATCATGAATCTCCCCCGGATCACTGCCCAGATCATAAAGCTGCCACGTCGCCGGCCCCACTGGCCCGGGGATCCACACCGCTTTCCACTGCCCCTGCCGAATCGCCCGGCGCCCGAACAATTCCCAACCAGTGACGGTGTGTTCGTCATGCACCTGCGCCGTTTCGCCGGACAGGAAACCCAGCCACGATTTACCGCGCAACGCCGCCACCGGTTTACCGTGCCACTGCTTGCCGGGATGCCGCACGCCGGCCAGATCGAGAATGGTTGGCGTGATGTCCATCACCGTGCCGAAACCATGGCTGATCTGCCCTTTTAGCGGCAGCCGCGGATAGTGCAGCAGCGCCGGGACGCGAATCCCGCCTTCGGTGGTGAACGCCTTGAACAGGCGTGACGGCGCAGTCGCCACCTGCGCCCAGTTCGGCCCGTACCAGACATAGGAATTGGCGCGGCCGATGTTGTCGAGGCTGTTGTCGTAATGCTGGCTCAGGTAAGTCACCAGTTCCGGGCCGAACTTGGGGAAGGCTTCCAGCAGCGCGCCTTCGGCACCGTTGTCCGACATGAACAGGATGAAGGTGTTGTCGAGCTGGCCCTGCTGGCGCAGATAGTCGACGACACGGCCAATGTTCCAGTCCATACGCTCGACCATCGCGGCGTAGACCTCCATCGCACGGGCGGAAATCTGCTTCTGCTCATCGCTCAGCGCAGCCCACTGCGCAGTCAGCTGGATCAGCGGATGCGGTTCGACATCCGGCTCGATCAGCCCCAGCGATTTGAGTTTTTCCAGACGCTCGAGGCGCAGCACTTCCGGCCCCGCGTCATAGCGACCGCGATATTTTTCGACGATGTCGGCGGGCGCCTGCAACGGCCAGTGCGGCGCGGAAAACGGCAGGTACGCGAAGAACGGTCGGCTCTGATCGCGCTCCTTGAGGTACTGCAACAGCTTGTCGCCGAAAGCGTCGGAGGAATAGAAATCCTTCGGCAATTCGTCGATGAAAGTGTCGCCCTCGATGTACAGCGCCGGGGTGGATTTCAGCAGGCCGGGCGTGTGTTCATTGTAGGTCGGTTCGAATCCGTAGTGGTTGGCCGCGCCGGGCAGCAGCGAGAACGAACGCTCAAAACCACGGGCATGGGGCGCCAGTTCGGCGGTCAGGCCCAGGTGCCATTTGCCGCTCATCAAAGTCTGATAACCCGCCTCGCGCAGCAACTCCGGCAACGCGACGACACGATCGTTGAGATAACCCTCGTAACCCGGTTTGCCGATCAGCTCCGGGGTCAGGGTTTCGGCCATGGTGCCGATACCGGCGATGTGATGGTCGGTGCCGGTGAGCAGCATCGAGCGGGTCGGCGAGCAGGTCGGTGCGGTGTGAAAGTCGGTCAGGCGCAGGCCGTTGTTGGCCAGGGCATCGAGGTTCGGCGTGGCGATTTCGCCGCCGAAGGCACCGATATCGGAGAAACCGAGGTCATCGGCCAGAATCACCAGAAAGTTGGGACGTTGCGACATCAACAGGCTCCTGTTCAGCAGGCAATGAACGACAACGGCAGATCACGGATCTGTACCGGCACGCTCGGTTGGTAATGGTCATCACTGGTCAGTTCGTGCAGCAGTTCTTCGCGCAACTGATGGAAGTCGAAACTGCTGCGCTGGCGCGGATGGGGCAGGGCAATGTCCACCACCTGTTTGATCCGGCCGGGGCGCGGTTCCATCACCACCACGCGGTCGGCGAGGAAAATCGCTTCCTCGACATCGTGGGTGACCAGAATCGTGGTGATTTTTGCCCGCTCGCGAATTGCCAGCAGTTCGTCCTGCATCTGCTGGCGGGTCAGCGCGTCGAGGGCGCCGAAGGGTTCGTCGAGCAGCAGGATTCGTGGGCTCGCCACCAGCCCGCGAGCAATCGCCACGCGCTGGGCCATGCCGCCGGAGAGTTGATGCGGATAGGCGCGGGTGAAGTCGCGCAGGCCTACCAGCTCGATGAAGTCGTTGATGCGCTGCTGCTTTTCAGCGGCTGCCAGCGGCTCGTTGACCAGGCCCAGGCCTATGTTGTCAGCCACCGTCAGCCACGGGAACAAACGGTGTTCCTGAAACACAATGCCGCGCTCGCCGCCAATCCCGCTGACGGCTTTGCCATCGACAGTGATCTGCCCGCGAAACTGCGTGTCGAGACCCACCAGTAACCGCAGTAGGGTGGATTTGCCGCATCCGCTGGAGCCGACGATGGCGACGAATTCGCCCTCGGCAATGTCCAGGTTGAATTCGCGGATCGCCTCCAGTTCGAAACCGTCGACGTCGAAGGATTTGCCTACGTGGGTAAAGCTGACAATCGGTGCGTTCATGCGTGTCTCCAGCGGGTGGCGCGGATTTCCAGGCGTTGGCCAATGAGGTTGAGCAGGGCGCCGGTCAGGCCGACCAGCAGCATCCCGGACATGATCAGGTCCATGCGCAGCAGTTGTTGGGCGCCGATCATCTGGCTGCCGATGCCGCCGTTGGACGGCATGAAATATTCGGCGCCGATGGTGCCGAGCCAGGCGTAGATCAGGCTCAGTCGAAGCCCGGCGAAAATCCCCGGCGCGGCGCCCGGCAATACCAGCCGGCGCAGGCGTTGAGCGAGGCTCAGACGCAGTACTTGCGCGGCTTCGTTGAGTTGTGGCGAAAGGTTGGCGACGCTGCGCTGGGTAGCGATGAACAGCGGGAAAAACGCGGCGAGGGCGACGAATACCCACTTGGCCAGTTCGCCCAGACCGAACCACGCGGTAAGCAGCGGCACCCAGGCGAAAATCGCGATCTGCCTCAGGGCGGCGAGAGTCGGGCCGAGCACGCGTTCACTGGTGCGCGACAGCCCCAGCAACAGGCCTAGTGCGAAGCCGAGCCCGCCGCCGAGCAGCAAGCCGCCGAGGGTGCGGCCAAGGCTCAGGGCCATGCCGCTGATCAGCGTGCTGTCGAGCAGGCCGTTCTTCGTGGCCTCCAGCACCGTGACCGGGCTTACCAGAATGTTGGCATCGACCCATTGCTGATCGACCGCCAGTTGCCACAGCGCAAACAACCCCAGCGGCAACAGCCACGGCTGCGCGCGCTGCCAGCCTTCATAGCGTGGGCCTCGACGGATTTCAGCCGTAGCCGGATGCGGCCAGTGCACCAGTTTCCTGTCCAGCAGACCGATGCCGCGATCCATCGCCACGCCGATCAGGCCGATCACCACGATGCACACGAACACGATGTCGAGCATGAACAACTGACGCGCCCAGACCATCAGGTAACCGATGCCTTCGCTGGAGGCCAGCAATTCCACGGCGAGCAACGAAGTCCAGCCGGCGGCCAGTGCCAGGCGTACGCCGGCCATGAATGCGGGGAGGGCGGCGGGCAACACCAGTCGGCGGATCAATAGGCGTGGCGGCAGGCGCAACACGGCGGCGGCTTCACGCAATTTCGGTTGTGCGTCACGCACACCGACCAGGGTGTGCAGGGTCACCGGCACCACAATGGCTTTGACCAGCACCACCAGTTTCAGCGTCTCGCCGATGCCGAAAAACACCATGAACAGCGGGACCCATGCCAGCGTCGGCACTTGGGCCAAACCGGCGAAGGTCGGGAAGATGAGGCGTTCGAGGCGACGGCTGAACCCCAGCGCTGCACCGAGCACGGCACCGGCCGAGATCCCGGCGAGCAGGCCCCAGAACAGCCGTTGCAGGCTGATCCACAAGTGACTCCACAACTCGCCCTGTGACAGTTCGACGGCGCTGCTCCACACCAGCGACGGCGCCGGCAGGATCTGTTCGCTCATCCATTGATTGCGTGCAGCCAGCCACCACAGGGCGAACAGTCCGAGCGGCAATATCCAGGGTAAAACGCGGTGGCTCAGGCTTGGCCAGGTGCGCCGGTTTTTCAACGGCGGCGCGGCCAGTGGCAGGCTGAGCAAGGATTCACGGGCCATGGATGACCTCCGTTGTCGGGTTGGATCGAATCAGCGGAATTAGCTAAAAACCAATTGTCATAAGTGAATTAAAAAATAACCATTTTGGAGATAAGCAGCGCCATTTAAGGCCTCCAGCCCTGCACGCATCCAATGCATTCGAAGAATATTTTTGATGCTCTCCATGCATACCGCTCTGCATGTCCCGACTTTGCTGGCTTAGCTTGAAAAGCTATAAAAATGTGCTTTTTAAGTATTTAAGTGCTGATGCGGATTACGCCTACTTTCGGCTCCTCAATGCCCGCCGTGATCAGGAGCCGCACCCATGAACCTTCCCTTCAAACGTGTCATCAGTCTGTTTGCCGTGCCGGCGCTGGCGGGTCTGCTGGCGTTCACCGCCCACGCCGATGAACTCAAGGAAATCAGGATCGCCGTTCCCGACCTGAGCGCTGGCACCCAGCACAGTGGCGGTGGCGTGGTGGACGTTTTGCGTGATCAACAGATCTTCGAAAAGGCTTTCGCCGATCAGGGCATCAAGGTTCAGTGGAGCTTCTTCAAGGGCGCCGGGCCGGTGATCAACGAGGCATTCGCCAACGGCCAGGTGGATCTCGCCTACCTCGGAGACCTGGCGGCGATCATCGGCAAGTCCAACGGACTGGACACGCGTCTGCTGAGTGCCAGTGCTCGCGGGGTCAAACACTATCTGGGTGTCCTGCCGGGGTCGGGGATCAAGACCCTGCAGGATCTGAAGGGCAAACGCGTGGCGGTGTTCAAGGGCACCGCGACCCAGTTGTCGTTTGATGCCGCTTTGGCCAGTCAGGGCTTGAGTGAAAAGGACCTGAAAGTCATCAACCTCGACTTCAATGCCGCCGTCGCAGCACTGGCGGCCAAACAGATCGATGCTTCCTGGGGGAGCGCTGGGCTAAGCGCGCTGCAAGCCAAAGGGCTGGCCGAATTGCCGTTGAGCACCAAGGATCTGGGCGGTGCGGGTAGCGTGCAGTCGGTGCTGGTCGGCACCGGCAAGTTTGTCGATGAACATCCGGACGTGGTGGCGAAACTGCTCAAGGCTCAGCAACAGGCCGTGGACTGGCTGACCCAGGACAGCAACAAGGACGCTTACGTGCAACTGGTGTCGGGACTGGCGAGTTATCCACCGGTGATTCTCACCAAGGATTTGGCGGATCAGAAACTCAGTGAAGTATTCCCGTCGACACTGGATCCGGTGTTCCTCGGCAAATTGCAGGATTCGGTGGACCTGGCGGCGAAGGAGAGGCTGATCAGAAAGCCGTTCAAGGTCACCGATTGGGTGGCGCCTGAGTTGGCTGCCGCGAAGCTCTGAGTGATGTGTTCATTCCCACGCAAAGCGTGGGAATGATCCTTAAACCGCGACGCTTACTTCCTGTTTATCCACCGCCACCAACGTCTCGATCATCGCCCGCGCCGCCGGTGAAAGCCGGAATCCAGTGCGGCTCACAATCCCGCACCGCGCATTCATGCTCTCCAGATTCTGCGGCAGGTTGCGCCAGTGCAGCAGCGCCAGCGAGCCCTGGGCAACGTCCTCGACAAACGCCTCTTCAGTGCCGACGCCGATCGCGTTGGACTGCAGCACCACTTTCACCAGCGCCGGAAAATGCTCGGTTTCGATGGTCGGGGAAAAATCGATCCGGCCGCTGAGATTCGCCAGCAGTTTGCGAATGCCTGGCGGGATCAACGTGGTCGCCAGCGGATAGTCGAACATGTCGTTGGTCGACAGGCTTTCCTTGGCCAGCAGCGGATGCCCCGGCCGACAGAAAAACACCCCGCGCTTGGGCGTCAGCGGCTGGGTCTGGAAGTTTGGGTCGGATTCGAAATGACGGATGTCGGCGATGAAGAATTCGATCTCTTCGCGGCTAAGGGCGCGGCTGAGTTTTTCCCAGTTATCCACCTGAAAACAGGTGCGCACTTTCGGGTGCGCATTGATGAATTGCGCCACCGCGTCCGGCACCAGTTTCACCGCCGGCGCCGGGCCGCAACCGAAGTGCAGTTCGCCGGCGTCGAGTTTGGTCATCTGCGTCACTTCGGCGCTGAGCAATGCTGCGCCCTGCACCAGCGTCAGGGCGTGTTGCAGCACCACCTGGCCTTCGGGCGTCGGGCGCAGATCCTTGTTGCCGCGATCCACCAGCACGCAGCCGAACTCCTGCTCCAGCCCTTGAATGCTGCGGCTGAACGCCGGTTGAGTGATGCCCATGGCGTCGGCCGCGCGGACAAAACTGCGGTGTTCGTTGAGGGCGATGAAGTAGCGCAACTGGCGAAGATCCATATGCTTTTCCGGCATCCTAAAAATAGCTCGAAGGCATTTGCGACGAGGGCTGCTTGAGGTTTTAAATGCAAGCTCTTATTCCGTCAACGAAGCATGTGAATATCTATTAGATGTAAATGGAATATAGATAGAGCATTGTTTCGCTGCCGTCCAACCGCAAGCAGTCGATGAGGGTCTACCCATGAGCAATGCCGCACTCGCTGTAAAACCCGCTGTCCACGCGCTGGAGATTCATCCGGTGGCCGGCCGTATCGGCGCCGAAATCCGTGGCGTGCACCTGTCCGGTGAGCTGGATGCCGCGACGGTTGAAGCCATTCAACAGGCGCTGGTCCAGTACAAGGTCGTGTTCTTCCGCGAGCAGACCCAGCTCGACGATCAGCGCCAGGAAGCCTTCGCCCATCTGCTCGGCGAGCCGGTGGCGCATCCGACCGTGCCATCGCGCGAGGGCACCCGTTACCTGCTGGAACTGGACGGCGCCGAAGGGCAGCGCGCCAACTCTTGGCACACCGATGTGACCTTCGTCGATGCCTACCCGAAAGCCTCGATCCTGCGCTCGGTGGTGGCCCCGGCATTCGGTGGCGACACCCTGTGGGCCAACACTGCGACGGCGTACAACGAACTGCCGACCGAGCTGCGTGAGCTGGCGGACAAGCTGGTGGCCGTGCACAGCAACGAATACGACTACGCCGGGGCGAAGCCGGACGTGTCGGCGGAGAAGCTTGAGCGCTATCGCAAGATCTTCACCTCGACCGTCTACGAAACCGAACATCCGGTAGTGCGCGTGCACCCGATCAGTGGTGAAAAGAGCTTGCTGCTGGGGCATTTCGTCAAGCGCATCAAGGGTTACTCCCAGGCTGATTCGGCGCACCTGTTCGGCTTGTTGCAGAGCCATGTGATTCGTCAGGAAAACACCGTGCGCTGGCGTTGGAAGGCCGGTGATGTGGCGATCTGGGATAACCGTTCGACTCAACATTACGCGATTGATGATTACGGCACTCAGGACCGGGTGGTGCGTCGGGTGACGCTCAAGGGGGAAGTGCCGGTTGGGGCTTCGGGGCAGCGTAGTCAGACCATCAAAGGGCGCGATTAAGATCAGAAGATCAAAAGCCCCTCACCCCAGCCCTCTCCCAAGGGGAGAGGGAGCTGACCGAGGTGTGTTACGTCATACATCGACCTGTAAAAGCTGTGTCGATTGTGGATTCGGTAAAGCGAGATCAGGTGATGTAGCCCTCAAGCATCCCGTGCTCAGTTCCCTCTCCCTCCGGGAGAGGGCTAGGGAGAGGGCGCTCTTGCTCTTGCCTCCGCTTGATCTCTACCAAACCCCAATCTGAACCATCTTCTCGGTCTCCGGCTCCCCATAACGAAACCGTTGCCCCCGCAAATCAATCTCCTGATGACTGATGGTCGTGCGCCGCTTCAACCCGCGTACCCACTCGAACAAATACCCCGCATGCTCCTCGCGCACCGCCGCATACGCCGGGTCCGCGCCCAGATCCTGCAGCTCATGCGGATCATTCAAAAGATCGAAAAGCTGCGGACGGAAGCCGTCGTACGCCAGGTATTTCCAGCGTTCGCTTCGCACCATGGTCATGCGGCAACGGTCGATCGGCTGGCCCAGTCGCTCCCGTGCCGGGGCCTGGAAGGCGTAGTCGTATTCGCTGATCGCATAGCGGCGCCATTCGGGATTGTCGCCATGCAGCAGAGGAATCAGCGAGCGACCTTCCAGTCGATGCTCGGCACCTGTCACGCCCAGCGCTTCGAGAAATGTAGGCACGCCGTCGATGGTTTCCGCCAGGCGTTCGTCCACCGTGCCCCGTGTGACATCCGCCGCTGCGCGCGGGTCGCGCACGATCAATGGAACGCCCACCGCTTGCTCCAGCAGAAACTCTTTCTCGCCCAGCCAATGATCACCCAGGAAGTCGCCGTGATCGCTGGTGAATACGATCAGCGTGTCCTCCCAACGTCCGTTGCTTTGCAGGAAATCGAACAGCCGCCCCAACTGATCATCAACCTGTTTGACCAGGCCCATGTACGTCGGGATCACGTTCTGTCGTACCGGATCTTTGGAGAAACTCAGGCTTTCCTCATGCTGGCGAAAGGCCTGATAGACGGGGTGGTCGCTTGGAGAGGCATTACGTACCGGTTCGAGAATCGATTTCGTACTGTACAAAGTGTGGTACGGCGACGGTACGATGTAGGGCCAGTGGGGTTTGATATAGGACAGGTGTAAAAACCATGGTTTTTCACCTTGCTCACCGATGAAGTCGATGGCTCGATTTGTAGTGTAGACAGTCTCTGAATGTTGCTCGGGAATTCGCGCCGGCAGATGGGCGTTGCGCATTTTCCAGCCGCTGAGGATTTCTCCGTTGTCGCCTTCGGCCGCATTGGCCCAGTCGTGCCAGGGGTTACGGCCTTCGAAACCCTGTTCGCGCAGGTAATGGGTGTACGGCGCGGATTCGCGTTTGTCGTCGAACAGCGGGTCGTCGGGGAAGATGCCGTCGTGGCGAAAGTACGGCTCAAAACCGACTTCGTTGAGTACTTCGGCCTGGGCGCTGTCAGGGTTGATCGACAACCGCTGCAAGGCATCCACGTTGGCCGTGGCGTGGGTCTTGCCGACCAGCGCAGTACGAATGCCGTGGGGCCGCAGGTAATCGCCGATGGTCAGTTCTTCCAGCGGCAGCGGCACAGCGTTCCACGCCACTTGATGGCTGCTGACGTAACGCCCGGTGTAGGCCGACATCCGTGACGGCCCGCAGATCGTGCCTTGGGTGTAGGCGCGGCTGAAGCGCACGCCGGCAGCGGCCAGGCGATCGATGTTCGGAGTGTGCAAGTGCGGGTGTCCGTAGCAGGACAGGTAATCGCGGCGCAGCTGATCGCACATGATGTACAGCACGTTGCGCACAGGGTTTTGCGGGTTGGACATGGGGTTCACCAGTCAGAAAGACAGGCGAGGTTTTTCGCTTTCGGCGAGGGTGTTCGGCAAGTGCATTCGGGGAATGCTTGCCATGCATGAAACGCATGGGCTCAGACGGCGAGGTTCGCCAGTGAACACACCTCTTCTTCCACCGCATCGATCGCCTTGATCTGCTCGATCATTGCCTCGGCCAACGGCGACAGCCGATACCCGGCGCGGCTGACAATTCCGTAACGGGTGTAGAGCTCCTCGAGATCATCCGCCAACCCTTCGATCTTCAAACACACCAGTTCACCCCGGGCCTGGTGCAGCGCATCCGAATAGGCGCCGACGATGCCGATCGCATCAGAGCGCAACACCACGCCCAGCAGGCTGGCGCTGTTCTCACACTCGACATTGGGTATGAAATCCGGGCGGCCACTGAGGTCGACGATGACTTTGCGCAGGTTCGGCGGGCGAATGCTGACGGCCATCGGATAGCTCATCAATTGCTC
Organism: Pseudomonas sp. HS6; assembly: GCF_023375815.1. Taxonomy (NCBI): domain Bacteria; kingdom Pseudomonadati; phylum Pseudomonadota; class Gammaproteobacteria; order Pseudomonadales; family Pseudomonadaceae; genus Pseudomonas; species Pseudomonas sp. HS6. The sequence goes on from NZ_CP067412.1 coordinate 6,149,254, forward strand.
GGCGGTGACCCGATCAACAGCGGCCAGCGGATGCCCGGCACGGCAGCAGAAATGCCATTTGCGCGGCCGCAATCGGTGGGTCAAGTAATCCGGATCCGCTTCGAAATGTCGGGTGTCGGCGACGAAGAATTCGAACTCTTCACTCAGCAGCCGTTTGCTCAGGCTCTGCCAGTCATCGACCTGGTAATGCACCCGCGCTTTCGGGTATCGGCCGATGAAGCTGCCGATCGCTCGCGGTATCAACCCTGCCGCCGGTGCCGGGCCGCAACCGAAGCGTAATTCCCCTGCCTCAAGCCCGTTGAACTGGCTGATCTCGTTGGCCATTTGCTGCGCACCGCTGACCAGCCGACGCGCGTGTTCAAGCAGCACCTGGCCCTGTTTGGTCGGCGGCAATTCCTTGCGCCCGCGATCCACCAATTGGCAACCGACGCTGTGCTCCAGCGCCTGAATGCTGCGGCTGAATGCCGACTGCGACAGGTTCACCGCCTGCGCGCCCGCGACAAAGCTGCGTTGTTCGGCGAGGGCGATGAAGTGGCGGAGCTGGCGCAAGTCGATATGCATTTTTCACATAAAAAATATCCGGGAAATGCATTGGATATGCATTAGGTCGACTCCTTATAAAGGCAATCTCTTATGCAGTAAATCTTTGTAAAAACATAAATAAATAACTTAAAAGAATATGCGGCACAGAAGATGTCAGCGTGTTTTTTGACCAGGAGCAGCCCCATGAGTCCGTTGAACCTCGCTTCACCGCCGCCGCCACGACGGCTCAAACGTCTGCCCCTGGCCCTGTTGCTGGCGGGGAGTGCCAGCTGGACCAACGGCTACGCTACGGAAACGGAAACCCCTGTGCCGGCACCGGCAGGCAAGACTGCGACCGCCACTTCGCAACTGGAAACCGTGACCGTCACCACCCGCCGTCGCGAAGAAAGTTCTCAGGATGTGCCGACGCCGATGAGCGTGGTCAGCGGCCAGACCCTGGAGACGCAACGGGTCTATCGAATCCAGGATTTGCAGCAACTGGTGCCCAGCGTCAACGTCGCCTATATGCATGCGCGCCAGTCCAGCGTGTCGATTCGGGGCCTGGGCAATAACCCGGCCAGCGACGGTCTGGAAGGCAGCGTCGGCCTGTACATCGACAACGTTTATCTGGGCCGCCCGGGGATGGCGGTGTTCGACCTGATGGACATCGAGCAGCTCGAAGTCCTTCGCGGACCGCAGGGGACGTTGTTCGGCAAGAACACCACCGCCGGGGTGATCAACATCAATACCCGCGCGCCGAGCTTCACCCCGGAGCGCAGCATCGAAACCTCGGTCGGCGAGGACGGATATTTCCAGACCAAGGGCACGATTTCCGGGCCGCTCAACGATGAGCTGGCTGGGCGCTTTTCTGCCTATCGCACCCGCAGCGACGGTGACATCAAAAACGAATTCAACGGCCATGACCTGAACGGCGGTTCCCGCGACGGCTTCCGTGCGCAGCTCTTGTTCAAGCCCAACGAGAATTTCAATCTGCGCTGGATCGGTGACTACAACGAAGAGGATTCCAGCGCGGGCACCCGCGTGCTGTACAACACCGGGCCGACCATCAACGGCGTCAACCTCTATCAGTCGCGGGCCAATGCTGCCGGCGCGACGCTGGTCAACGGCTCGCACCGCAAGGTCAATCTGGACAACGACCAGCACGTCACGGTGCATCAGGGCGGTACATCGGTGGAAGCCAACTGGACGCTGCCGAGCGACTTCACCCTGACGTCGATCAGCTCCTATCGCTTCTGGAATTTCACCCCGGCCAACGATGATGGCCTCAATGTCGCGGCGACCTACAACGCCGGCGTTTCCGTCGAGGACAAACAGTACTCGCAGGAATTTCGCCTCGCCTCGCCCAAGGGTGAGTTTTTTGATTACGTGGTAGGCGCGTACTACTTCGGTTCGGATCTGGACAACAAATCCTTCGCCTATTACGGCCCGCAGGCCGACATCTGGAACGGCACGCCACGGGGCGCGTTGGCCAACGTCGGCAGCGTCGGCAACGGTCACATCAAGACCGACAGTTTCGCCCTGTTCGCCCAAGGCACCTGGCACCTCACCGAGCGCCTGGATTTCACCGCCGGGGTGCGCGGCACCTATGAAGAAAAGAATGCCTGGGTCACTCGCGATGCACCGGTCGGTGGCGCCGCTGTCACCGGCGCAGCGGCTACCGCACGACGCGGTCGGACCGGTGCCTACGATTCCGGCGATCTGAACCAGTACAGCTCCAGCCCATCCGGATTGCTCAACCTCAGCTATCGCATCACCGATGATTTGCTTGGCTACGCCACGCTGTCCCACGGCGAGAAATCCGGCGGGGTCAACCTCGTGGTCGGCTCGGCCCCGACCGCCGGTGCCGACTCGCTGCTGATCGGCACCGAGCGCGCCAACAACGCTGAACTCGGCTTCAAGAGCACCCTGTGGGACCGCCGCTTGCAGCTCAACGCCAACGTGTTCTGGACTCAGGTCAACGCTTACCAGACCAACGCCTACGACGACGTCAACCGCGTGCAATACCTGACCAACGCCGGCTCGGTTCGCTCGCGCGGGGTGGAATTCGAAAGCACCGTGATCCCGCTGCGTGGCCTGACCCTGAACTTCAACGGCTCGTACAACGACGTCAGCTATCTCTCCTACAAGGACGCGCCGTGCCCGCCGGAAGTCAGTCAGGCGCCGGGTGCTCCGGCCTCTTGCGATCTCAGCGGCCATCAGGTGGTCGGCGCCTCGAAATGGATCGGCAACGCCAACGGCAAATACGAATGGAATCTGGCCAACGGGCTGCAACCTTACGTCACCGGCAGCTACGCATTTCGCTCCAAAGCGGTGGGCACGGTCGAGGATTCCGACTACGGCCAGATCCCGAGTTACGCGGTGGTCAATCTCTCGACCGGCCTGCGCGGCGATTTCAATCAGGGCCAGTGGGACGTATCGCTGTGGCTGAAAAACGCCTTCGACAAAACCTATTACACGACCCTGTGGACCGGCGGCAACGGCGGTTATGAAGGCCTGCTCGGCACGCCGCGCACCCTCGGCGTCACCGGTCGCTACGACTTCTGATCGATCCCTCAAGGAGCTGCATCATGTTGCGCATCAAAACCGCTTTACCGGTGTTGTTGTCCGGCGCAGTGCTTAGTACCGGGGCATTCGCTGCACCCAGCGTTTATCCCACCGGAGTCACTCGATACGACCCGGCCAAGGCCTTCAACCAATATGTGATTTTCAGCGGTGCCGACAAGCAGACGCACCTGATCGACATGAACGGCAACGAAGTGAAGAACTGGGCTCAGGCCGGTTTCCCGTCGGCGATCATCGATCCGAAACTGGTCGGTGGCGAGCGCGGTCATGTCCTGCTGCAACTGAGCGACAAGGATCCGGGCAAGCTCGGTTCCGCCGGCAACGGCCTCGGCAATCAGAGCGTCGGCGAGCTGGACTGGGACGGCAAAGTCGTCTGGCAGTGGGGCGACAAGGCGCCCGGTGGCGCTGCGCAACAGCATCACGATCAGCGTCGCCTGAGCAACGGCAACACCGTGGTGCTGGCGAACAAGGTGCACAAGGTCAAAGGCTTCAAAGTGCCCGAGGTGATCGACGATGCGATCTATGAAGTCAGCCCCGCAGGCGAGGTGAAATGGCAGTGGCTGGCGTCGGATCACTTGAACGAATTCGGTTTCAGTGCCGAACAATTGAGGCTGGTGCGTGCCAGTGAAAATCCGGATTACCTGCACATCAACAACCTCAGCCTGGTCGGGCCGAACAAGTGGTTCGACGCCGGCGACAAGCGCTTCAAACCGGACAACCTGCTGCTCGATTCTCGCAACGCCAACTTCATTGCGATCATCGACAAGCACAGCGGCAAAGTGGTCTGGCGCCTGGGGCCGAACCTGCCGCTGGCCAACCCGAAAACCGCGCAGCAGATTCCACGTCCGGTGGACCAGTTCGTCGGCCAGCATGACGCGCACATCATCCCGGCTGGACTGCCCGGCGCGGGCAATCTGCTGGTGTTCGACAACCAGGGTTCGGCGGGTTATCCGAACGTCACGCTGGGGCTGATTTCCGGCTCCCGGGTGCTGGAAATCGACCCGGTGAAAAACGAAATCGTCTGGCAGTACAGCGCCGCCAATTCGAAGCAGCCGGGGTGGGCGTTCTACAGCTCGTTCATCAGCAGTGCGCGACGCTTGCCCAACGGCAACACGCTGATCGACGAGGGCATGAACGGGCGGTTTTTCCAGGTGACGGCCAATGGCGAAAACGTCTGGGAATACGTCAGCCCGTATCTGGGCAAGGCGCCAGGCAGCGATGCGATCAGCAACTGGGTGTATCGAGCACTGCCTGTGAGTTATGACTGGGTGCCGGCCGGAACGCCGCGTTCGGAGACAGCAGTGATTGCGCCGGCAATCGGTGGGCAGCGGATAAACGCCAGCCGTTAGTTGAAAGGTGATTAAGGCGCTTCGGTTTCGAAATAAGTTATGAACGACATGAGCAGTGCATATAGCAACATCGTTGAAAAGTCGCGTGGACAATAAGTGAATGGCGAACCATCCTGAGTCTCGTGAGTTTCCAGGAGGAAACTTGCTCTCATCGGAAGACACTTATCCAACGATAAAGGAAATCTCGTTATGTCGAGCATTAATGGCAACTATGTAAACGCTAACGCTGGCGCCAAACTGACGATTACCGATGGCAACGACTCCAACGGCACCTTCAGCGGCAAATTCAGCCAGAACGGCGTGAACTACGACATCGCGTACGGTCACTACCACTTCCAGAACAGCACCGGGCAGCCTACGATCATTACTTTCGCGGCTCTGAATGAAGGCACTGGCTATCAGTCATGGACCCTGTTCTCGCCGGATCACAACTACTCGAAAGTTCGTGCGGTGGGTTCTCGTACAAACTTTGACGGTGATGTAGTCGGTCTGGCAGGGGAGTTTGTGAAGCAATAAGAAATTTTGTAAGTCGAAGGCCGATGCATTAAACATGCATCGGCCTTTTTATTTGTCTCTTGAAAAAGTTCGTCAACTATCACCTTGGTATTAGTTGTCACTGAATGCCGGAGTGTCGATAACCCGATGCCTTGGATGAATACTTTTTATGCCGGGAAAGCATGTCGATTCTGACGAATCGCTGGAGGCCTTGCGGGCCGTGGCTTTGGCGGAAGTGACCGTTTCTTATATTCCATAAACGTCTATTCATAACATGAAAGATTACTTTCGGAGATAAGCCTCTAGCCCAATGATTGACCCATCGATCACGCCGTGGGGGATTCAACAAGCGGCGAATCGGCTACGCGAAAAAACGCAAAGAGACCGCAGGGAGTAAATCAATGGGCAATGTCCAGACCGCCGTCAGTGCACAGGAGGTGCTGTGGCGCCAGGCGCCGAGCGGCGAGTTGGTCGATCTCGGCCGGCCTCATCGCGTACCGTTGGGGCAGCTGCGTTTGCAGCGTGCGCCCAAGGGCATTCTGAGCCGCCGCGAAACGATTCTGCTCGGCGTTCTGGCGCTGGTGGTGCATGGCGCGGTGATCTACTGGATCAATCAGCACCCGACGCCGGCGCTGCCGATCGTGCCGCCGGAAATTCCACCGATGACCATCGAGTTTTCGCGCCCGGCACCACCGGCTCCACCAGTGGTTGTACCGCCGCCACCGGCACCTGTGGTCGAGCCACCGCCGCCGGTGGAAGACGAACTGGCAACCAAGCCGCCACCGAAACCGAAGCCGATTCCCAAACCGAAACCGGTCGCCAAACCCGTACCGAAACCGGCCCCCAAAGCCGTCGAGCAACCACCGGCTCCGCCACAACCGACGGCCCCGGTCGCTGCACCAGCGCCACCAGCGCCACCTGCACCACCAGCGCCTGCTCCGGTGACACCGGCCTCGGCCAATGCCGCGTACCTGAAGAACCCGGCGCCGGAATATCCGTCGCTGGCCCAGCGTCGCGGTTGGGAAGGCACGGTGTTGCTGCGGGTGCACGTACTGGCCAGCGGCAAACCGGGCGAGATCCAGATTCAGAAAAGCAGTGGCCGGCAACAGCTCGACGACGCGGCGCTGGACGCCGTGAAGCGCTGGAGCTTCGTGCCGGCCAAGCAGGGTGATGTCGCCCAGGACGGCTGGGTCAGCGTGCCCATCGATTTCAAGATTCATTAAACCGAAACCAATTTCGCGCTAAACGTTTACACGAGGGAACACATCATGACGTTACTGGCATCTCCACTGGAATCCATCGAAAGCGCGGTGATCTGGCTGCTGGTGGTCTTCTCTGTCGCCACCTGGGGCCTGGCATTGCTCAAAGCTGTGCAGTTCGGTCGGTTGAAGGCGCAGGATCGCAAATTTCACAAGCGCTTCTGGGCGGCGTCGAGTCTGGACTCCGCCGCCGAGTTGAGCGAAACCCAGCCCGGCGCAGCAGCGCGGGTGGCACAGGCCGGTTATGCGGCGATTCAAGTGGGCGAGGCACCTCAGGCCAATGACCTGAGCCAGGCAATCAACCATCAGGACCGCCTCGAACGTGCCTTGCGTCAGCAGATCGTCCGCGAACGCCGTTCGCTGGAAACCGGTCTGGCGGTGGTCGCGAGTATTGGCAGCACCTCGCCGTTCATTGGTCTGTTCGGCACGGTGTGGGGAATCATGGAGGCGTTGAAAGGCATCAGCGCGGCAGGCTCGGCGAGCCTGGAAACGGTGGCCGGTCCCATCGGTGCAGCGCTGGTCGCCACCGGGGTGGGGATCGCGGTCGCGGTGCCGGCGGTGCTGGTTTACAACTACTTTTTGCGTCGTCTGAAACTGACGGCGGCGGACCTGGACGACTTTGCCCACGACTTCTACAGCCTGGCGCAAAAGAGCTCGTTCCGCGTGCTGATCCACCCGACCGCGCACAAGGCTGCGGCTCAGGGCAACGCAACAAAAGTGAAGGAGGCGTCCTGATATGGCCTTCTCCACGCAAGACAGCGACGAGGTGCTGAGCGAGATCAACGTGACGCCGCTGGTGGACGTGATGCTGGTGCTGCTGGTGGTGTTCATCGTCACCGCGCCGCTGCTGACCAACGCGATACCGATCAACCTGCCGAAGACCGAAGCGGTGGCGCCGGTCGAGCAGAAAGACCCGTTGGTGGTGAGCATCGACGGTGCGGGAAAACTGTTTATCAACAAGGACGAAATCCAGCCGGATCTGCTGGAGTTCAACCTCAAGTCGGCCAAGGCCAAGGACCCGGAAGTGCGCGTGCAATTGCAGGCAGACGACGGGGTGAATTACGGCGAAGTGGCGCGAGCCATGGCTTCGATTGAGCGGGCGGGCATCACCAAACTGTCGGTGATCACCGCACGATAAGGGTTTCACGTTTTTCCGGGGCCGTCTCCTTGGCAGGGTGCGGCCCTTTTTTTGTCTGCTGCTTAATATTCTTTTCAGGTCTTAATAAATAGCTTCTTATTCCTTAACGAATATAAATCCCGTCCCTATACTCCTTCAGGAACAGACACGACGCAGGAGAGCTCCCCCATGCGCAACGAATCAATCCGCTATCTGATTGTGCCGGGCTGGCAAGGATCGCCAGAAGATCATTGGCAAAGCCATTGGCAGAACAGTCTGCCGAACAGCGCGCGAGTGGAGCAGGCCGACTGGCTGACGCCGCGTCGTGAAGACTGGGTCGCGGCGCTGGCCGAGGCGATTGCCGCCGACAGCACACCGGTGATCCTGATCGCCCACAGCCTGGGCTGCATCACCGTGGCGCATTGGGCGGCCACCGCGCCGCTGCATCATTTGCGTCAGGTGCGCGGGGCGCTGCTGGTTGCGCCGGCAGATGTCGAGCGCCCGGCATGCGTGCCGGCACTGCGCAACTTTGCGCCGATTCCGACCGATCTGCTGCCCTTCCCGAGCCAGGTCGTCAGCTCCGACAACGATGCCGCCGTCAGTGCGCCGCGTGCGCTGGAACTGGCGCGCAACTGGGGTGCCGAGGCGGGGATTCTCGCAGGCGCCGGCCATATCAATGTGAAGTCCGGGCATCAACGCTGGGAGCAGGGATTCGCTTATCTGTATCGCCTGCAAAACCGCATGGAACACCACGCCCGGCGTCGTGCCTGACCACTTTTATTTTTTCAACGCCCCCGTCTCCCGGCGATTTGGGGCGGGAGTCTGCCATGAGTTTCGAAACCTTCGGTCAGCCGTTGCTGACCTTTCCCGATGCGGAAAAAAGTCCCCTGAGCATTCGCGCCAAGGCGCTGGTGTTCGTCGATCCACGCTCGCGCCAGTTGCGCGAAGAAATGGCCCAGCTCGCTCCGCGCTCGACCTCGGTGTTGATTCGCGGCGAGACCGGCACCGGCAAGGAATTGCTCGCCCGGCATATCCACCGCGCCAGTGATCGCAGCGGATTGTTTGTCTCGGTCAATTGCGGGGCGATCAGCCCGACCTACGCTGATGCCGAATTGTTCGGCTACGCCGCCGGCAGCTACAGCGGTTCGGCCAGCAGTCGCGCTGGCTGGTTCGGTTCGGCCAACGGCGGCACCTTGTACCTGGACGAGATCGGCGACTTGCCGCTGCCGATCCAGATCAAGTTGCTTTCCGCATTGGAAAACCACGAAGTCACCCGCGTCGGTGCCCATCAACCGAGCCCGGTGGATGTGCGCCTGGTGGCGGCGACCAGCATCGATTTGGCCCAGGCGGTGGCGGCGGGGAAATTCCACGAGCGGCTCTATCACTATCTTGGCGAGGGGCATCTGGAATTGCCGGCGTTGCGCGCGCGGGTCGGTGACATTCTTTCGTTGGCCGAGTACTTCCTCGGCATCTACAGCCAGCGCCTGGATCTGCCGGTGCCGCTGATCAGCGAAGCGGCGCAAGAGGTGCTGGAGCAACACAGTTGGCCGGGCAACACCCGGGAGCTGGAAAACGTCATTCACTTTGCACTGCTGGTGAGCACCGGCGATGAAATTCTACCGGAGCACCTGAACCTGCCCGAGGTGTCTGGGACGCTGGTTCAGATCGAACGTCAGGTGGCGAGCATCAGTGCCAAAGGGACTGCCGAGGAACGTAAGGCATTGAAAGAATTACTGTTGAGCCTGAGTGAGGCGTTGTAACCGTTTTGTTCAATATGAACAAAATGGAATATGAAGCTGAATAAACGTTATTGTCCGGGAATAAAAAATCCCGGTATTGTCCGACTCACGCCAGCAGTAGCACATCGCTGGCACACGTATTAATGCCGTCGTCGATGACGACCGATTTTCGATAAGGACACTGCATGAAAAAGGTTCTGTTGTTTACCGCATTGGCGGCTGCTCTGACGGCTTCCCTGGCGCAGGCCGGCGAGAAACTGGTTGTCGCGGCGACCCCGGTTCCGCACGCCGAGATCCTCGAGCTGATCAAGCCGACACTCGCCAAAGAAGGCGTGGATCTGGAAATCAAAGTCTTCACCGACTACGTTCAGCCGAACGTGCAGGTTGGCGAGAAGCGTCTGGATGCCAACTACTTCCAGACCCTGCCGTACCTGAACAGCTTCAACCAGGGTAAATACAAGGACGACAAAGCCAAGTACCTGGTGACCGTGCAAGGCGTTCACGTTGAACCGTTCGGTGGCTACTCGAGCAAGTACAAGACCCTGGCCGAACTGCCGGACGGCGCCACCATCGCCATTCCGAACGAAGGCAGCAACAGCGGTCGTGCACTGATCCTGCTGCAGAAGGCTGGCCTGATCGAACTGAAAGATCCGAAAAACGCCCTGGCCACGCCGAAAGACATCGCCAAGAACCCGCACAACTTCAAGTTCAAGGAGCTGGAGTCAGCCCTGCTGCCGCGTGTTCTGAAAGAAGTCGACCTGGACATGATCAACACCAACTACGCGCTGGAAGCCAAGTTGAACCCGACCAAGGACGCCCTGGTGATCGAAGGTGCCGATTCGCCTTACGTGAACTTCCTGGTGGCCCGTGAGGACAACAAGAACAGCGACGCGATCCAGAAGCTGGCCAAGGCCCTGACCAGCCCGGAAGTCAAAGCGTTCATCGAGAAGAAGTACAACGGCGCGGTACTGCCGGCGTTCTGATCTGACGCAGCAACACAACCCCTTCAAGGTATGAAAACGCCGATGGCCAGTGATGGTAATCGGCGTTTTTATGTGTGCCTCAAAAGCACCCCCTCACCCTAACCCTCTCTTTTGCTCGCGTCAGCGAACAAATTTGCACAGTTATTTTCGAATCAGAACACTAGAATAGACCCCAACTTTTTCGGAGCCAGAGCCCTTATGTCAGATTCGGTTGACGCCCCCGGGCTGTCAGATTTACCGCTGGATGACTTGGTGGCCTGCCATGAGTGCGATCTGCTGATGCGCAAGCCCAAGCTTGCCCACGGCGAAAAGGCCCTCTGCCCACGCTGCGGTTACGAACTGTATGCCCACCGCCATAACGTGGTGCAGCGCAGTCTTGCCCTGGTCATTGCCGCACTGCTGCTCTACGTGCCGGCGAACTTTTTACCCATCATGCAGCTCAATGTTCTCGGACAATCGTCACAGGACACGGTCTGGAGCGGTGTTGTCGGTCTGTTCAATACCGATATGCGCGGTGTTTCAGTTGTCGTGTTCCTGTGCAGCATGGCGATTCCACTGCTGAAACTGCTGTGTCAGTTGTTTGTGTTGCTGACGATCCGTTTCAACATCGGTCGTAGCTACGGCCTGTTGCTGTACCGCATTTATCACCACCTCAAAGACTGGGGCATGCTCGAGGTCTACCTCATGGGCGTCCTGGTGGCGATCGTCAAACTGGCGGACATGGCGGCGATTACCGTCGGTCTCGGTCTGGCATGTTTCATCGGTCTGTTATTGGTTCAGGTCTGGCTTGAAGTGGTGATGTCACCGCACCAGATCTGGCAGGCGTTATCAGGAGAGGATGCCCATGCGGGCGATTGATGCGGGCATTCTGATCTGTACCGAATGTCACGAACTGAACAAGCAGGATGCCGACAGCGACGTGCAGACTTGCACCCGATGCGGTGCGCTGGTTCACGCCCGAAGGCCCAACAGCCTCGCGCGAACCTGGGCGTTGCTGATCACTGCGGCGATTATCTACATCCCGGCCAACGTACTACCGATCATGACAGTCAGCTCGCTGGGCCAGGGTGATCCAAGCACGATCATGTCGGGTGTCATCCAACTGGTGCAGCACGGCATGATTCCGATCGCTGCCGTGGTGTTCATCGCCAGTATCCTGGTGCCGACCTTCAAACTGGTAGGCATCGCGCTGCTGTTGTTTTCGGTACAGCGCCGCCAGCCACTCTCTGCGCGCCAGCGGATCTGGATGTACCGCTTCATCGAGTTCATCGGCCGCTGGTCCATGCTCGATATTTTCGTGATTGCCATTCTGGTGGCGGTCGTCAACTTCGGCCGGCTTGCCAGCGTCGAAGCCAATCTTGGCGCCATCGCCTTCGCCAGTGTGGTGATTCTGACGATGCTCGCCGCTGTCACTTTCGATCCCCGACTGATTTGGGATAACACGGAGTCGGACGCCGACCATGACTGATTTGCCTGTAGCGAAAACCCGACCGGCTTCGAACTGGTCTGCCATTTGGGTACTGCCCCTGATCGCCTTGGTCATCGGCGGCTGGCTTGGATGGCGTGCCTACACCGAAACCGGCATCGAGATTCAGGTGCGCTTCGAAAGTGGTGAAGGTATCCAGGCCAACAAGACCGAAGTGGTCTACAAAGGCATGCCCGTCGGCAAGGTCAAAGCCCTCAAGCTCGATGACGAGGGTGGCACCAAAGGCGTGATCGCCACTATCGAGATGAACAAGGATGTCGATCAATACCTGAAGACCAGCACCCGCTTCTGGCTGGTCAAACCGAGTGTGACATTGGCCGGTATCACCGGTCTGGAAACCCTGGTGTCGGGTAACTATGTCGCGATCAGCCCGGGCGAGGGCGAGCCGACCCGCAAGTTCAAGGCGCTGGCCGAAGAACCACCGCTGTCGGACTCCAAGCCTGGTCTGCACCTGACGATCAAGGCTGATCGCCTGGGTTCGTTGAACCGTGGCAGCCCGGTGTTCTACAAACAGATCAAAGTAGGCCAGATCAAAAGTTACGTGCTGTCGGAAGACCAGAGCACTGTCGAACTCAAGGTGTTCATCGAGCCGACTTACGCCAAACTGGTGCGCAAACACACGCGTTTCTGGAATGCCAGCGGCATCAGCATCGACGCCAACCTGTCCGGGGTGAAAGTGCGCAGCGAATCCCTGGCCAGCATCGTCGCCGGCGGTATTGCCTTCGCCACGCCGGAGAACCGCAAGGACAGCCCGCCGACCGATCCGAGCCTGCCTTTCCGTCTCTACGAAGACTTCGATGCAGCCGCCGCCGGCATCCGCGTGAAGGTCAAACTCAGTGATTTCGAAGGCTTGCAGGCTGGCCGTACACCGGTGATGTACAAGGGCATTCAGGTCGGTAACCTGAAAGCGCTGAAAATCGATCCGGATCTGTCCAGCGCCACCGCTGAACTGACCCTCGATCCATTGGCCGAAGAGTATCTGGTCACCGGCACCCAGTTCTGGGTGGTCAAACCGTCGATTTCCCTGGCCGGCATCACCGGTCTGGAAGCGTTGGTCAAAGGTAACTACATTGCCGTGCGACCGGGCGACAAGGGCGGCGCGCCGCAGCGTGAGTTCGAAGCCCGGCCGAAAGCGCCGCCGCTGGATCTGAAGGCGCCGGGCCTGCACCTGGTGCTGTTTACCGATACCCTCGGTTCGATCGAAGTTGGCAGCCCGATCCTCTACAAGCAGGTCAAGGTCGGCTCGGTGCAGAGTTATCAGTTCTCCAAGACCCGGAAGCAACTGGTGATCGGCGTTCACATCGAGAAGGAATACGAAAGTCTGGTCAATGCTTCGACCCGGTTCTGGAACGTCAGCGGTGTCACGTTAACCGGCGGATTGACCGGCGGCATTCAGGTCAAGAGCGAGTCGTTGCAAACCCTGATGGCCGGCGGCATCGCATTCGAAACACCGCAAGCCAAGGCGCCGTTGCAGAAGCGGATTCCGCGCTTCCGTCTGTTCGCCAGTCATGACGAGGCCAATCAGAAGGGTGAGGTGGTGACCATCAAGGTCGATCGTGCCGACGGTTTACGCAGCGGCACGCCGATTCGCTTCAAGGGCCTGGACGTCGGCAAGATCGAAAGTGTCGACCTGACCGATGATCTGCAATCGGTGATCCTCACCGCGCGCATCACTGAAGTACCGGAGAAGATTGCCCGGGTCGGCAGCCAGTTCTGGGTGGTCAAACCGGAGTTGGGGCTGATCAAGACCTCGAACCTGGAGACCCTCGTCACCGGCCAGTACATCGAAGTGCAACCGGCAGCCAAGAACCTCGGCCCGCAGAAGAACTTCGTGGCCCTGGCCAATCCGCCGGAAGTGAGCAAACAAGAGGCCGGCCTCAGCCTGGTATTGAGTGCTGCCCGCCGTGGTTCGCTGAAACCGGGTGTGCCGGTCACCTACCGCGAGATTACCGTGGGCAAAGTCACCGGTTACGAACTGGGCCAGACAGCGGATCGCGTATTGGTGCACATCCTGATCGAGCCGAAATACGCGCCACTGGTACGTAGCGGTAGCCGCTTCTGGAACACCAGCGGTGTCGGTTTCGATATCGGCCTGTTCAATGGCTTGACCGTACGCACCGAGTCGCTTGAGACCGCGATTCAGGGCGGCATCGCCTTCGCCACGCCGGACGGCGAGCGGATGGGCAATCCGGCTCGGGTTGAACAGACCTTCCCGCTGTTCGACAAGTTCGAAGACGAATGGCTGACCTGGGCGCCGAAAATTCCCCTCGGCAAATAATCCCGCCCAATGAAAAGGGCCGCGATCCAATGGATCGCGGCCCTTTTTTGTGCTCGTCAGTTACGCATCAAACCGCATCCAGCTCCGGTTCGTTCGCTTCGACATTGACGTTGGCCTTCACCACATCGTGACGGCGGATGTACTTCCAGTCTGCCTCGTCGATGTAGATGCCGGCCGGGCCGCTGCCGCCTTCCAGGTCGATGGCGACACTGGCGCAGACCTGCGGCTTCACACTCGCCAGAATCGGCACGAAGCCCAGTTGCAGGCTGGTCTCCAGCAGGGCGGCCTGGTTTTTCTCGTCGATGTCCGCCGCCTCGTCGAGGTAGTACGGCAGGCGCACGCGACCGGCGAGGTCGCGATCCATCAAGTGCAGCAACAAATACATGTTGGTCAGCGCCTTGATGGTCATCGTGGTGCCGTTGGAGGCCGCGCCATCGATGTCGGTGTGGATCACCGGCTGGCCGTTGACCTTGGTGATTTCGAACGCCAGTTCGAACAAGTCCTTGAGGCCGAGCTGGTTGTGGTTCGCCGCCACCAGCCGCGCCAGGTATTCCTTGGCCTCTTCGTTCTTGTTGTCCTGCTCGGCGCTCTGGCTCAGGTCGAACACCGACAGGGTTTCGCCTTCTTCGTACTGACCGGCGCTGTGGATGATCTGGTCGATGTGCTTGAGCGCTTCCTTGTTCGGCGCGAGCACGATGCGGAAGCTCTGTAGGTTGGACACCTGACGCTTGTTGATCTCGCGGTTGAACAGCGCCAGTTGATGCTCGAGGCTGTCGTAGTCGCTGCGGATGTTGCGCAGGGTACGCGCGATATCGGTTACGGCTGCACGACGCGCCTTGCCCAGTGTCAGGGCTTCGTCGGTGCGGTGGGCATAAGCGTTGATCAGCAGTGACAGACGGCGCTCCATGTCGTCTTCACTGTCGAACTTGGCCACACCTTTGAGGCGCACCTGAGCGTACAGCGCTTCGATCTGGCCATCGGCACGCAGCAGGCCTTGCCAACTGTCCTGATAGTCGTTGAGCAGCGGCAGAAGGTTGTCCATCGAGTCGTCGACCGGATCCATGAACGGCGTACCGAACGGCAGGTCCGCCGGCAGCAACTGACGGCGACGCAGGGCATCGTCGAGGGTGCGTTGCTTGGCTTCCATGTCGGCGATCTGCCGGCCGACCAGTTGCAGCTTGGCCGACAGTTGCTGGACGCGCTCGGTGAAGGCATCGCTGGAGCGCTTGAGTTCGTCCTGCGCGGCTTCCATCTGCGCCAATTGCTCCAGCTTGTCGCCTTCTTCGGCGCTCAGGGTCTGGGTGCGGCGGAAATCTTCCAGAGCCTTTTGCGCATCCAGCACTTGTTGGTACAGCGCTTCGGTCTGGGTCTTGCTCGCGGCGCGGTCGGCGGCCACGGCTTGCTGGGTTTTCAGTTGCTTGAGTTCTTTTTCCAGACGCTCTTTCTGATCGCGCAGCGCGGCACGGTCAGCCAGTGCTTGCAGGGCCGGCGGCTCGATGTGCGAGATGTCGATCGACAGGCCCGGCACTTCGAAACGCTCGCCCTTGAAGCCGTCGAGGATCAGCTCTACGGATTTGACCCACTCGCCGTTCTCGTCGAGGGTGATGCCGTGTTCGCCCAGCGGCAGGCTGAACAGCGCGCTGTTGAATAGACGCATCAGGCGCTCGACATCCTGTTGCGAGAATTCCTCGCGCAAGCGTGCGTAGCTGTTGTTGTCGGCGTGATCGAGTTGCTGTTTCACCGACTTCAGGCGTTTTTCCAGATCGCGAAGGCGCTCTTCGAGATCTTCGGCGCTGAACTGTCGGGACTGCGCCAGCGCACCGGCGAGTTCGTCGTGGGCGTCCTTGGCCGACAGCAGTTGCTGCTCCAGCACTTTGACGTCATCGACCAGCGCAAAGCGGTTCTTCAGTACCGACAATTCGCCGAGCCAACGCTGGATGCCGGAGATTTCCCGCTCCAGACGCATCAACTCCTGAGTGCCACCGCGCTGATCGTTTTGCAGGTCGTCCTGTTCGCGACGGTAATGTTCTGCCTGAATCGCCAGCTCTTCCTTGCGCGCACCGGCGTAATCCGACCAGGTGCCGAGCAACGAATCGAGCAGTGGCGACAGGCGATGCAGCTTGCCGCGCAGCACGTCGCGCTGTTTCACACCGTTGGCCAGAGCTTCGACCAATGGGCCGGCAGCGACCAGCGAGTTGTAGTCCTGTTCCATGCGACGCACGTCGCGGAAGGCTTCTTCGCACGCGGCGATGTAATCGACACTGCCGGAACGCAGGCTGTGCTCGAAAGCATCGAGGAACAGCTGCTTGAGCTTGGCTGCGGTGATTTCGCGCATGTGCAGCAGGTTGATGAACAGCGCGCGGAAGGTCTTCAGGCTCTGCTCGCTGGTGGAGCGCAGCGGAATCAGGGTCAGATCCAGCGGGATCGACGTATGACCGCCAACCAGCAAACGGCGCAGCTCATCCGGCTTCAGTTCGTAAGCTTTCAGGCCTTCCTTCTCAAGGTTGCTGAACAGCTCTTTCTGCCGCAGGCAGGTGTCGTTTTTCTGGTAGTGCGCCAGATCCAGCTTGCCGGCGTAGGCAAAGAACTGGTGACCGAAACCACCGCCCGGGCCGCGCCCGACCACACCGATTACGTGCGGGCCGTGGGGCAGGTTCACTTCGACAAGGATGTAGCTGGTGTCGGAGGCGAAGTAGAAGCGCCGCGACTGTTCGAGGCTGTACTTGCCGAAACTCATGTCCGACATGCGCGCCAGAATCGGGAACTGCAAGGCGTTGATCGACGCCGATTTACCGAGGTTGTTCGCGCCGTAGACCGACAGCGGTTCTTCCAGCGGGAACAGGCCGAGGCTGTAACCGGCGGTGTTCAAAAGGGCAAAGCGGCGGATGCCGTAGCGTTCCTGGCTCATGCGTCGGACTCCTGTTCTTCGGCAATGGCGCGGGCCAGTGCGTCTTCTTCGCTCTCTTCATCAAATTCGGAAAGATCGAGCGGATCGTCGGTTTCCAGAAATTTTGCTTCGGCAGCTTCGTCGATCAGCACCGGTGCCGGCAGCGGCAGAACGCTGTGCACGCTGGCGGCCAGATCGCGGTCTTGCTGAACCGAGAGGCAGACGTCGAGGAAACGGTGCATCGGCGGCAGGAAACGGTACACGCCGTTTTCTTCGCCGGCGAAACCGAGCTGGGTCATGCGGCGCATGATTTTTTCTTCCAGCTCTTCAACGGTCTGCACTTCGGCCTGGATAAAAAGGTCGCGATACTTTTCCAGCAGCGACGGCAGTTCTTCGCGACCGAGGCTGCCACCGTCGAGCACGGCGATCGGGTCGCGGCCCTGGTCGGCGAGATGCTCGACGAGGATGAAGGTGAACAATGCCAGGCGCTGAGCGGTCTTGTTCACCGCTGCTGCCGCCATGTCCGGCACGAAGTAGTAGAAACCACGGGTGTCGCAGACCAACTCGAAACCCAGTGCCTTGAACAGCGTGCGGTACTGGTCCTGGAAGTTCGACAGTTGCGCGTACAGCTCCGGGTCGCGGCGGCTGACGTGGTAACCCTTGAACAGCTCACGGAAGATCGGCGCGAGTTGCGACAGTTCGGAAAGATCAAGATGCATTGGGAATGCTCGCAGAATCCTCGGCGGCGGTGTCGGCGGCCGAGAGCAGGGCGAAGGAGCGCAGGCTGACCTGGTGCTCGTGAGTGTGGTATTCGCGGCGTTCCAGACGCTCGCGCTTGAAGCGTTTTTCCCGCGACAGGCGCGAGAACCAATAAAGCAATTCGTCGGTGGCACCGTCCGGTTCCTGCTCCAGCAGCCAGGTCATCAGATCCGGCATTGGCAGGGATTCTTCGCAACGGTCGACCATTTCGCGCACGGTGCGCGGCGCGCGCGGGGCTTCGCCTTTCTGGGTCTTGTGCGCCTTGGGGAAGCGCGCCGGTTTCGGCTCGAAACGGGCCAGGGCATAGACGTAGGCTTCAACCTGACTGGCGCTGCCAAGGAAGGTGCTTTGCGGGCGGGTGAACAGCGGCATCGCGGCTTGCGGTACGGCGTCGATGCCTTTGCGGCGGATCGCGGCCAGCGCCAGCGCAGCACCACGGGTCACGGCGTTGTGCCGGCGAGCTTCTTCACGCAGCGGCAGCAGCAGTTCCCTGGCGTGACGCAGGGTCAGTTGGGCGCTGGTCTGCATCTCGAGGATGCGCGCGTGGGTGCGCAGCAGCATGTCGTCATCGACCAGATGGCCGAGGCGCTGCTGTTCGCTGAGCATCTTCAGCAGTACGGTTTCGACCTTGCGCACGCCTTGCTCGAAGGCGCCGTCGGCGTTCACCAGATCGATCATCGGCTCGACGTATTCGTCCCAAGTCGCCAGTACTTCGGCGTAACGCTGACGCAGCGGAATCTGCCGGTCGCTGGTCTTGGCCCGTTCGGCCACGGCCACCAGCGCCTGTTCGTCGTTGTCGAGTTTCTTCAGGACGTCGCGCACGCGCATGTCGAGCAGACGCAGCTGACGCGCCAGATCATTGCCATCACGGACGTCGAACGCGTCCTGAATGTAACCGGCCAGACGTTCGAGGTGGCGCAAATAAGCTTCGATCTCCAGGCACAGGCCCAGTCGGTGTTCCCGACGCAGGTAGGCGAGGAAGTCGTGAATCTGCGCGTTCAGCTCGAAACGGTTCGGGCTTTTGGCCACGGGCACCAGAATGTCGAGGCGAATCCACACGTCGAGCAGACTGGTGATGTCCTGCGGCGTGCTGTCCAGTTGTTGGGCGGCCAGTTGCGTGCGCAGTTCGTTGAGGCTCAGGGTGCCTTGGTCGAAGTGCTCGCACAGTGGCTCCAGAAGTGCCCAGTGTTCAGCGAGGGCGCGCAAGACGCGCTTGGGTTCGATCATCGGAATGGCCGGCTGGTTGGCGATTAAAAGCCGCGATTGTACTGCATCACGGACGATGCGATTCACTCTCGGGACGGGCTGTCGCTTTTTCGAAGGTGAAGAGCTGTGGTCAAGACTATCGATCAACCGCAAGCGATCTTGAGCGAAGGGCGGTAGAATCAGCGCACTTCAGTTATCCACAAGTGGCCGACCCTTGCTAATCGAGTCCCGCCGCCGCGCCTATTTGAACGCCATGCAGGTGGTCAACTGGCTGCCGCGCACCGAATTGCCCTTTGCCGCGCCGTCGCGGCCCGAGCTGCTGGACGTTGTCGAGCCCGAGCCTGACGTCCCGGTGTTCGTGGCACCTGCACCGCAGGCCGATGCGCCGGTGCAGCCTGCCGCGCGTCCGGTCGAACGGCCGAAGATCGAGGTTCCGCGACCTTCGCTGGCCAGTACCCGCACGGGTGCCAAACCGGTGGAAGAAGTTGACGAAACACCTGTGGTGGCAAAACCGGCACCGGTCCCGCCACCGCGTTTTGCCCTGCAATTGCTGCGGGCCGATCGTTGCTTGCTGTTGGTGGAGTTACCCACAGGCGATTCTTTCCAGTCCCGCGATCCGGCGTATCTGTTGCTCAAGGACATGCTGCGCGCCGCCGGCCTGCCGGATGCACCGCAGATCGTCGGAGATCCGGTGCGCTGGCCGTTACTGGTGCGCGGCACGATGGATCAGGGCCCGGACGCGGCCCGGGACTTCGTCCAGGGTTTCCTGTCGGTTCAGATGGAGGCAACACCGTGCGCCTGCCTGTGGCTGATCGGCCTGCCGGCGGTGCGTTTTGCCGGCGAAGCAGATGCCGAAGCGTTCAACCGCGAATTGCAAATCGAGGGTCTTGGCCTGGCGTGGGCCGTGCCGGGACTGGAATTGTTGATGGAAGAGCCACAGCGCAAGGCCGCCGTGTGGCAAGCCATGCGTCGGCTGATGGCGCGCTGGAAAGAATCGAATGAGTGACGCTGTAACGTTCCGCCCGATGGTCGAAGCCGATCTGGATGCCGTACTGAAGATTGAATTCGCGGCCTACAGCCATCCATGGACTCGCGGGATTTTTCTCGACGGGCTAGGCAAATACCAGATCTGGCTGATGTTCGAAGGTGAGCAACAGGTCGGCCACGGGGTGGTGCAGATCATTCTGGATGAGGCGCACCTGCTCAACATCACGGTCAAACCGGAAAATCAGGGCCGGGGCCTGGGGCTGACATTGCTCGAGCACCTGATGTCCCGCGCCTATGCGGCGGATGCCCGGGAATGTTTCCTCGAAGTGCGCGACAGCAACACCTCGGCCTTTCGCTTGTATGAGCGCTATGGCTTCAACGAAATCGGCCGGCGCCGGGATTACTACCCGGCGGTGGGCGGGCGTGAAGACGCCGTGGTCATGGCCTGCACTCTGGTCGACTGATCGTATTTGAAAGCGTCGTCAAAAGGCTGCTCCCATTGGAATGTATTTCCCTGTGGGAGCCAGCCTGCTGGCGATAGCATTCTGACCTGCGATACCGATCAACGATTCCCATCCAGCGGATCACGCCGCGCCAGCTCCGCCTCATCGAGCCCGTTGCCACCGCCGATGTCGTCCTCATCGACAATGCTCAAATCCCAATCCGCCTGATTGCCCGACCCCAGCTCGTCCGCATCCCGCGCGCCGTCCTCGTGGATCAGGGTTTCCGGGCTCAGATCATCGTCGGTCGGCTCGTGATCAGCCACTGAAGCGCCGGTCAGGCCCGCTTCACGCACCCGCTCACGCGGCATCAATTGATCACGCTCGGTTTCCGGCAGTTCATCGCCGATCTTTGCGCTGGGCTGTTCGTCGTCGAAATCCAGCTCATGCACCGATCCCATGCGGTCTTCGTTATCATCGATGGGCTCCGGTTGCACCGCATCGAAGGGACGTCGTGAATCAGTCATGGCAAATCCTCATACTGTGGGCCTTACTGAGGTGGACTCACCGGGCGTACGAGAAATTCAAAGCAAATCACCGGCAATTCCTGCGTGACCCCGACGGGCGGTCGACTGTCATACCAGCGCATCTTTCTTGAGGCCTTACAGCATGCATGACTTACAAGACCTGATTGATAACAACGAGCGTTGGGCTGACGCGATCACCAAGGAAGACCCGGATTTCTTCGCGAAACTGGCGCGCCAGCAGACGCCGGAGTATCTGTGGATCGGTTGCTCCGACGCACGGGTGCCGGCCAACGAAATCGTCGGCATGCTGCCGGGCGATCTGTTCGTTCACCGCAACGTTGCCAACGTGGTGCTGCACACCGACCTCAACTGCCTGTCGGTGATCCAGTACGCCGTGGACGTGCTCAAGGTCAAACACATTCTGGTCACCGGCCACTACGGTTGCGGCGGTGTGCGAGCGTCGATGCAGGACCGCCAGTTCGGCCTGATCGATGGCTGGTTGCGGTCGATCCGTGACCTGTACTACGAAAAACGCGAAGAACTCGCCAAGTTGCCGACCGAAGAAGAACAGGTCGATCGTCTGTGCGAGCTCAACGTGATCCAGCAAGTGGCCAACGTCGCTCATACCAGCATCATCCAGAACGCCTGGCATCGCGGGCAGAGCCTGTCGATCCACGGTTGCATCTACGGCATCAAGGATGGCCGCTGGAAGAGCCTGAACACGACCATCAGCGGTTTCGAGCAACTGCCGCCGCAATACCGTTTGCGTCCGGTAGACGCGCAGTAGCTCGCCGGTCAGCGAAAACCTTGCCGACGCCAGCTCTGCAAATAGCGCTGGCCTTCAAGATTGGGGGATTCGTCGTAGCCGACAATCCACCCGCGGCAGTGTGAAGACCCGCAACCGCAGGCGAATTGCCTGAGCAGTTTGTCCTCGGTGGCGGTGTAATCCATGGTCAGCCGGTCGCCGGGTTTAATGTCCCGCAGTGCCCACAGCCATAATTCGCTCATGTCGAGAAACACGTTCGGGTCGCACGAGTGCTCGAACAGTCCGAAGAAACGCGGATCGTAGATATGAATACCGGGTTGCAGTTGTCGGGTCTGTCGGCAGCGGTAAGGCAGCAATTGCCCCGAGACCCGGCACATTCGGGTGATACGCAGGAATTCTCTGCGCGCCACAACAGCGAGGGGCATGGCGTGGCTGTCTTGAACAATTTCGAAGTCAGTCCTGGAGGGGAACCCGAGGCGAACGGGGAGTCCGGCGAAGGGATAAATGCCCTTGGTATCGCGAGGAGGGCGACTTTGCAGTGCATAAGTATTCATAACGGTCCTTGTCGGCCAGGTGTTGCGATTCCCCGGACTGACATCCTGTCAGTCCTGTAACCGTAGTTTGGATCCAAGAATCCCGTATATGACACTAGCGGTCTACTGTCAGATCTGACAGGCGAAATAGACGTTTTCCCGAGTCAGCCAAGGCTGACACGGGAATTTCACGCGTTGGTCAGAGATGTGGAGCCGGTGCGGCCATGGCCGGCAGCGGGCCCTTCAATTGTTGCAACTGGGTTTTGACTGTCGGGGTCGAGCAGGTGGTTGCTGCCTGCGCCGGGGTTTGATTGCGGATCGAGGTGTAGAACAGCTCGCAGGTTTTGACCTTCTGTGTCACTTGCCAGGTCTGGGTGCAACTGTTCAGCAGTGTTTTCGGATCCGTGCCCGGCTTGCTGCCCATCCCGGCCTGCCAGCAGGCGGCGCTCAAGTCTTGCCCCATCACCTTCAGCCCGGCTGCATCGGCCTTGGCCTGTGCATCGTCGCCGGTGTAGCTCTTGGGATCGGCGGCGTACCAGATGTAACTTGGGTGGTTGGAACCCAGTACAGGCACGTTCACCCCGGCGCTCGGGGTAATGGTTGCCAGGCCGAGAACGTCGACGGTCGGCCCGTACTGTTTCTTGATCCAGTTACGCACCGGCGCGCCGAAGGCCACCATCGGCAAGGCGGCGCCATTGGTGCTGACACTGACCTGTTTGACCATGGTGGTCTGGTAATCCTTGAAGTAGTCATACACGCCTTCCAGATCGCTGCCGGCGCTGGCGGGCGCGGCAATCGGCGCGATATCGACGATGGTCTGGTAGCCCGGCGTCTGATCGGCGGGGATGCCGTTGTCGGTCAGCAGTGCCGCCCAGCGATCAGTGGTGTTGGAGCGCAGGTAATCCTGGGCCTGGGTCAGCGAGTAGTCCGGCGGGAAGTGCAGCAGTTCGACGCTTTTACGGTTTTCCAACGCCATGCCCAATGGCAGGAACAGATACCAGCTGTACGCCCATTTGCCATCGGCGTTGAGCTTGCTGGCGCCGGTGTAGGCCAGGTCTCCGGCATCCAGCAGCGCGGCCAGCGGTTTGTCATAGCCTTTCGGCACGCCGCTGATCTCGGCGTAGAGCTGATTATTGTCGGTTTTCACCAGCACCTTGGCGTTGGCGTAACCATCGCGCTGCACGCTTTGGGTCAGGTAGTGGGTGACGGTCTGCTCAAGCGTCCAGTTGCGAAAGCAAATCACGCTGCAATTGTTGGGATAAGCGAAGAGGCGGGTGACGCGCTCCGTGCTGCCCAGTTTCAGGTCGACATCGGCGTGGGCGGCTGCGCTCAACGTGAGCGCAGCGAGGGTGAGTCCTGCGAGTTTGAACATGCTCAGATCCTTTTCAGCGTGGGTTCCCCGTTGTTCGGGTGCGCCACATAGTGGATCAGCCGGGTGATGGCGAGAAGCCGTCATCCACAGTTTTTTGAGCTGTAGCGCAGGACCTGTCTTCAGGCCTTGAAATGCAGGGCATTGGTCAAATCGCCCATTGGCTTCTGACCTCGGCCGATCATCGCATCGTCACGCTGCTTGATACCCGCCAGCGTTTCCAGCTGAAACACCCGGGTGATCAGGCGCAGGATCGATGCGGTGTCATAAACCGTGTGATCCACCGTGCCTTTGCGGGCAAACGGTGACACTACCAGCGCCGGCACTCGCGAACCTGGCCCCCAGCGATCGCCCTTGGGCGGCGCGACGTGGTCCCACCAGCCGCCGTTTTCATCGACGGTCACGATCACCACCATGTTTTTCCACTGCGGACTTTCCCGCAGCACTTTCAGGGCCCGGACGATGTGGCGGTCGCCGGAGGCCACGTCGGCGTAACCGGCGTGCATGTTCAGGTTGCCCTGGGGTTTGTAGAAACTCACGGCCGGCAATTTGCCCGCTTCGGCATCGGCGAAGAACTTGTTGGTGCTCGATTCATCGCCCAGGCCGGCGTCGCGCAGGCGCTTGCTGCGCTCTTCGGGATGCTCCGGTCCTTGCTGCTGGAAGTAATTGAACGGCTGGTGGTGATACTGGAAGTTGGGGATTTTCGGGATGCCGCCGGAATCCTTGTACTGATCCAACGTCGCTTGCCAGGCACCGGCGTACCACGCCCAGTCGACGTTCTTCTTCGACAACTTGTCGCCAATGTGCTCGTGGGTCTGGGGCACCATGACGTTGGGCAGATCGGCTTTGGAATACGCCGGGCGCTCCGGGTCGCGAATCCACGTCGGCCAGTACGGCGGGGCGAGGGTGTTGACCCCGTAACCGTCCGGGGTCAGCGCGCTCGGGCCGAACTGCGGCGGGCCGGTCATGGCGCTGGCCGGGGATTGCTCCAGCGGCTTGAGGCGCGAGTCGGCCGGGTCGTCGCTTTGCAGCGCAGCGATCTGACTCTTGGCGACCGAACTGGCGACGTTCGGGTAGAACGGCGCGGTGGCGCTGATCAGGTATTGGTGATTGAGGAACGAGCCACCGAAGGCGCCCTGGAAGAAGTTGTCGCACAGCACAAATTCCTGGGCCACGTCCCACAAACGCAGGGAGTAACGGCTCTGGGCATAGTGGCCCATGGTCAGGCCTCCCGAGTCGGCCCAGGCAACGAAGCCGTCGTTCTTGCCACCGTTGATCTGCATTTGGTTCTGATAGAACACGTGCCACAAATCGCGAGTCACCAGGCCGAGCGGCAAGTCCTCGGCGTTCGGTCCTTTGAGGGCGAAAGGCGCGTTGGGCAGGTTTTCTTGAAACTGGACCGCGTTGGGATAAGTCACGCCATCGAGAGTCTGCGGGCCGATCTGCAACACACCGCCCCAGGCCGGCGGCAGGGTCTGCAGCAGGCTGCCGTCGCGGTCACGCTGTTGATAGTCGGCAGGCTTGAGCGCCGACAACGGTTTTTCGACTCCGGGGAAATCACCGAATAGGTTGTTGAAACTGCGGTTCTCGGCGTAGATCACCACAACGGTCTTCACCTGATCGCGCAGTGCCTTGTCCAGCTCGGTGGGGGAGAGCGGACGCTCGTCGGGTTTGCCCGGCTGATCACCGGCATTCCCGCACCCGGCCAGCGTGGCGCCCACACCTAGGACGGCGACACCGCCGAGAAAACGGCGGCGGCTGCTATCGGTGGGGTTATCGAATTCTGGTGAGGAGGGATCTTTGCCGTCTGCGTCGTCGTTCATGTAGAAGTCCGTTTTGCTTAATTGTTTCAGTATGTTTCGGGCGGACGCTAGCAAGGGAATGTGACGGTTGGGTGACATTTTGAAGCCCGGAAACAAATGTGGGAGCCAGTACGCTGGCTCCCACATGAGAATCACGTCGGAAGATAGCCCCGGATTACGGCATCACTGGCGGCGTATACGCCAACGTCGTCCCCAGCGCCCACAGCAACAGCAGCACCAGCGGTGTGTGCACCAGCAGTTGTACGAACGAGAAGCCGATCAGGTCCCGCGCCTTCAACCCCAGCACGCCCAGCAGCGGCAGCATGTAGAACGGGTTGATCAGGTTCGGCAGGGCTTCGGCGGCGTTGTAGATCTGCACCGCCCAGCCCAGGTGATAGTTGAGGTCATTGGCCACTTGCATCACGTACGGCGCCTCGATGATCCACTTGCCGCCGCCGGATGGAATAAAGAAGCCGAGAATTGCCGAGTACACGCCCATCAGCAGCGCGTAGGTGTCGTGGGAAGCGATGCTGACGAAAAAGGTCGAGATGTGATGGGCCAAAGTCTGCGCATCGGTGCCTTTGACCGTGGTCATCAGCGCGGCAATCGAGCCGTATAGCGGGAACTGGATCAGCACGCCGGTGGTGGTTGGCACCGCTCGCGCCACTGCATCGAGGAAGCTGCGCGGGCGCCAGTGCAGCAACGCGCCAAGCATGATGAACAGGAAGTTATAGGTGTTGAGCCCGGAAATCGCGGTGATCGCAGGTTTAGTCGAAAACTCATGGAACAACCATCCGGCCGCCAACAGCACCAGCACGATGATCAGCAGCGGGCTGTGCTCCAGCCATTCGCCCGGGCGGGTGCGAGGTTGCAGGGGTGGCAGGTTGAAGGCGGGGTCGATGCCGCAGGCCTTGGCGTCGCGCGCCGAGTTCGGACCCGGTGCGGTGGCGTAGGCGATGATGATCGAGATCACCACCAGCGCCAGCAGCATCACTCCCGACTGCCAGAGAAAAATCGTCTGAGTGAATGGAATCACCCCGGTAATCGACAGAATCGATGGCGGCAAACTGGCGGGGTTGGCCTGCAACTGCGCGGCGGACGACGACAGGCCCAACGCCCAGACGGCGCCAAGGCCAAGGTAGGCAGCGGCACCGGCGGCGCGATAATCCATTTTCAGATCGGTGCGGCGTGCGAGGGCGCGCACCAGCAGACCGCCGAACACCAGCGACAGGCCCCAGTTCAGCAACGACGCGACCATCGAGATCAGCGCGACCCAAGCCACGGCGGAGCGGCCGTTCTTCGGGATTCGCGCCAGGCGATCGATCAGTTTCACGGCGGGCGGCGAACTGGCCACCACGTAACCACCGATGACTACGAAGGCCATCTGCATGGTGAACGGGATCAGGCTCCAGAAACCGTCACCGAACGCCATGGCAGCGTCGGTGGGTTTGGCCCCCATGGCCAGGGTCGCCAGCGCCACGATAATCACCGCCAGTGCGGCAAATACCCAGGAGTCGGGAAACCAGCGTTCGGCAAAGCTTGAGCAGCGCAAGGCAAAGCGCGCAGAGCGGCTATCTTCGATATCAACGGCCACGGGAGTACCTCGGATTTTTATGTTTATTGTGGTCTTCGGGGCTTGGCCGGCCCGTCTGGACAGGTGCCAACAGTAAATCAACCGGCGGATTTTTGTGACCGTGTTTTGCTGAATCAGACTATGGTCTAACGGGTTGTCGATCGGCCCTTTTGCGTAGACCATGGGCGCCTTGGTTTTTTGCCTGCCAGAGTTCTTTGCCATGACTGCCAACTCCGAAGCCCGACCGGCGCCATTCAGC
Source organism: Pseudomonas sp. HS6 (assembly GCF_023375815.1). Taxonomy (NCBI): domain Bacteria; kingdom Pseudomonadati; phylum Pseudomonadota; class Gammaproteobacteria; order Pseudomonadales; family Pseudomonadaceae; genus Pseudomonas; species Pseudomonas sp. HS6. The sequence continues at coordinate 6,176,173 of NZ_CP067412.1, forward strand.
CGGTCCGACTACAAGACCCTCGGCCTTGCAGCCTTGGGCGGGGCGCTGGAGATCTACGATTTCATCATTTTCGTGTTCTTCGCCCTGACCCTCAGCCAACTGTTCTTCCCGCCGGAAATGCCCGAGTGGCTGCGCCTGCTGCAAAGCTTCGGGATTTTTGTCACCGGCTATCTGGCGCGCCCGCTGGGCGGAATCCTGATGGCGCATTTCGCCGACCGGCTGGGGCGCAAGAAAGTCTTCAGCCTGAGCATCCTGATGATGGCGCTGCCGTGCCTGCTGATCGGGATCATGCCGACTTATGCACAGATCGGTTATTTCGCACCGTTGTTGCTGCTGGCGCTGCGTATCCTGCAAGGCGCCGCAGTGGGCGGTGAAGTACCGAGCGCCTGGGTGTTTGTTGCCGAGCACGCGCCGGCCGGGCATCGCGGTTATGCATTGGGATTCTTACAGGCCGGGCTGACGTTTGGTTATCTGATCGGCGCGTTGACCGCGACCTTCCTGGCACAAGTCTTCACCCCCGCCGAAGTACTCGATTACGCCTGGCGCTATCCGTTTCTGCTTGGTGGCGTGTTTGGTGTGATCGGCGTCTGGCTGCGTCGCTGGCTGAGCGAAACCCCGGTGTTCATGGCCATGGAAGCGCAGCGTGAGGCGCGGATCGAACTGCCGTTGCGCACGGTATTGCGCGAACATCGTCTGGCGATGCTGCCGGCCATGCTCCTGACCTGCGTGCTGACTTCGGCGGTGGTTGTGTTCGTGGTCATCACCCCGACCATGATGCAAAAGACCTTCGGCATGACCGCCGGCCATACTTTTGCGTTGAGCGCGCTGGGCATTGTTTTCCTGAACATCGGCTGCGTGATTGCCGGTGCACTGGTTGATCGCATCGGCGCCTGGCGCACCGTCATGCTGTACAGCCTGCTGCTGCCTCTGGGGATCGGCGTGCTTTACACCTGCCTGATAAGCGGCGGGGATTGGGTCGGTCTGGCCTATGCCATCGCAGGGTTGAGCTGTGGCGTGGTCGGTGCGGTGCCATCGGTCATGGTCAGTCTGTTTCCAGCGCGTATCCGCGTTTCGGGCATTTCCTTTACCTACAACATTGCCTACGCCGCATGGGCAAGCATCACACCGCTGCTGCTGATCGGTCTGATGCCGTGGAGCCCATGGATCTGTGTGATGTTCTGCGCGGTGATGGGCGCGGTCGGCATCGTCAGCGCGGCGTACTTCGGTGTGCGCATGCCCGGGGGCGGGCGCCGTTCGGTGGCGCCCTGTTCCTGAAGGCTGGTTGACGCCCTCAGCGCAGACTCGCGCGGCCGTCACGTCAACCAGTGCCACCACAGCAAGGTCCCTGCCAGACCCACCACCGAGACGATGGTTTGCAGGACCGACCAGACCCAGATCGTCTGTTTCAGTTGCAGGCCGAAGTACTCGCGAACCATCCAGAAGCCGGCGTCGTTCACGTGGCAGAAGAACACTGAGCCGGCGCCAATCGCCAGCGCCACCAACGAGCTTTGCGTCGCGGCGAGGCCCGCCATCATCGGCGCCAGAATCCCCGCCGTCGTCGTGGTGGCCACCGTCGCCGAGCCTGTGGCCTGACGCAGTGCCACGGCAATCAGCCAGGCCAGCAGCAGATATGGCATGTGCGCGCCTTCGGCGACTTTACTGATGGTCTGGCTGACGCCGGCATCCAGCAAGGTCTGCTTCAAGCCGCCACCGGCACCGATGGTCAGCAACAGCACGGCAATCGGCGCGAGGCTTTTGCGCAGGGTGCCGCCGACGTGTTCACGCGACATTCCGTTGGCCCAGCCGAGGCAGATCACCGCCGCCATGACGGCAATGCCCAACGCCACCAAGGGTTCTCCGAGAAACTTCAGGGTCAGGGCGACGCTGCTTTCCGGGCTCATCGCGACTTTCGCCAGCGTGCTGCCGAGCATCAGCAACACCGGCAACAGAATGATCAACAGCGACATGCCGAAGCTCGGCTGGCGCGGCGCTTTCGGCGGGGCGCTGAACAGCGCGCCAAGTTCCGCTGGCTCTTCGACGTGCATGCGTTTCGACAGCCAGTTGCCGTAGACCGGTCCGGCCAGGATCACCGCCGGGATGGCGATGCTGAAGCCCAGCAACATGGTCAGCCCAAGGTCGGCATGCAATGCGCTGACCGCGATCAACGGTCCGGGATGCGGAGGCATCAGGGCATGCAGCGTGGTCATGCCGGCCAGCGCCGGAATCGCGATTTTCAACAGCGGCTGACCGGAGCGGCGGGCCATGACGAAGATGATCGGTACCATCATCACCAACCCCACTTCGAAGAACAGCGGCAGGCCAATCACCATTGCCACCAGCGCCATGACCCACGGCAGGGACTTGCCTTTGCCCAGCCCGAGCAAAGTCGACGCAATGCGGTCGGCGGCACCGGATTCGGCCATCAGCGCGCCAAGCATCGAGCCCAGCGCGATGATGATCCCCGCCTCACCGAGAATCGCCCCGGCGCCTTTGCTGAACGCCTTGGCCACGTCCTCTGGCGGTAAACCCGCACCGACGCCAGCAATGAACGTACCGATCAGGATCGATAGAAAGGGTGGTAGCCGGGTGGCGCTGATCAACACGATAATCGTCGCAATCGCCAGCAGGCAGCAGAGAATCAGTCGTGTGTCGTGAACCATCCAGGCAGCGGTCGATAAATCCAAAACGGGACTCCTTATCGGGCGGTTACCTGCAACATATTGTTGCAATTTGTCCTGAGAATACCTGATATGGCCGGGCCAGAGCGCCGGGTTTTGTATCCGTTCCGCGAGGGCGGATAAGACCAATGGCCCATTGAGATTATTTTTGACTGCCCGGTCTCAATAGCTCTTCAGAAAAAAATTCCAAGGCCGATGGTTAGGCTGCAACCCCGCTTTCCATCCAGTCCATCGGTGCTTTCCCATGTTCAACAAACGCCTGAAGCAAGAGCTGGCGGCTCTTCGTGAAGAACTCTCCAGCCTTCTGCAAGTGAAGGAGAGCCTGGAAAGCGAGATGCTGGTGCTGACCCTTGAGCCCGACGGAAGGGTTCAATCGGTCAACCAGAACTTCCTCAATGAAATGCTCTACAAGAGCCATGACCTGATCGGCCGCGCGATCGAAGACATCGTGCCGGCCCATGTGAAGTCCGACGAGTTTCATCACCGCTTCAAGGCTGCACTGACGCGGGGCGAGCATTTCGCCGGCGCCGTGCGTTTGTCGCGCGGCAATGGCGAAGAGGCGTGGTTGCGTTCGATCGTTCAGCCGATTCGTTCGTCTGACGGGCGGATCAGGCACTTCTCGATTTTCTCCAGCGACCTGACCCGCACCATCGAAGCCTCCCGCGAACACGAGAACCTGATCGGCGCGCTGGTGCGTTCGACTGCGGTGATCGAGTTCGATCTCAACGGTAACGTGCTGAGTGCCAACGACCGGTTCCTTCAGGGGATGGGTTACAGCCTGGCGCAGATCAAGGGCAAACATCACCGCATGTTCTGTGAGCCGGGAGAAGCCAACAGCGCCGAGTACCAGAACTTCTGGCGTCGATTGAACAACGGTGAATACGTTGCCGGACGATTCAAGCGAGTCGACCATCATGGCCGTGTCGTGTGGCTGGAGGCGTCCTACAACCCGGTACTCGACGCCAACGAAAAACTCTACAAAGTGGTGAAGTTCGCCACGGTGATCACCGATCAGGTCAATCAGGAGCAAGCCGTCGCCGAGGCCGCCAACATTGCCTACAGCACGTCCTTGCAGACCGACAGCACCGCCCAGCGTGGAACCCGTGTGGTCACCGAAGCGGTCAACGTGATGCGCGATCTCTCGCGGCACATGCAGACCGCCGGCGAAGGCATCGAGGCACTGAACGAGCAATCGCAGGTGATCGGCACCATCGTCAAGACCATCAGCGGCATTGCCGAACAGACCAACCTGCTGGCACTCAACGCCGCCATTGAAGCCGCACGTGCAGGCGAGCAGGGCCGTGGTTTTGCGGTGGTGGCCGACGAAGTGCGGCAACTGGCTTCACGCACCAGCCAGGCCACCGAGGAAATCGTCGGCGTGGTCCGCCAGAACCAGGACATGGCACGCAACGCCGTGGCACTGATGACCGACGGCAAGCTTCAGGCCGAGCAAGGGCTGGCGCTGGCGGCGGAGGCAGGCACAGTGATCGTCGAGATCCAGGACGGCGCGCAGAAAGTGGTGAACGCGGTCGGCCAGTTCGCCAACCAGTTATCCAGCTGATGCCTGCCAGGCGAAGGGATTGTCCAAGGCAATCCCTTCGCTGTTTTTATCCCGCTACAATCGGCTCTTTTTCCCGGAGCAGATCCCATGAGCGAATTCTTCCGTCGCCCGGTTCCCCTGAACAAAGCCTACCGCCTGCTCAATCACGGGCCGACCGTATTGGTCAGCGCCGCCCATGACAGGCAGCGCAACATCATGGCTGCAGCCTGGGCCATGCCGCTGGATTTCGAACCGCCGAAAGTCGCGGTGGTGCTGGACAAGTCCACCTGGACCCGGCAACTGCTTGAAGCGTCCGGCACCTTCGTTCTCAACGTCCCTTGCGTGAATCAGGCCGATATCGTGCAAACCGTCGGTTCGACTTCGGGCCTGGAAATCAATCGTGATCAAGGTCAGGACAAGTTCCAGGCCTATGGCTTGCAGACCTTCGCGGGCGAGCAGGTTGATGCGCCGATGCTGGACGGCTGCGTGGCCTGGCTCGAATGCCGGCTGCTGCCGGAGCCGCGCAATCATGAACAGTACGATCTATTTCTGGCAGAGGTGATCGCGGCGCAGGCTGACGCGCGGGTTTTCAGCGATGGGCGCTGGCATTTTGAAGGGCATGATGAATTGCGCACGCTGCACCATGTGGCCGGTGGGAATTTTCTGAAAATCGGTGATCCGGTGGTCGGGAAGGGCCTGGGCGTTTTTTGACAGATTGTTAATGTTTTGCAGTAATTAATTATTGTTTTACGATAATTTTAATTGTTAAGGTAGCTCTCACATTCATTCTTGTGAGGCTTTCCCGTGACCACCCACGGGCTCGTGCAATTCAGTCGGCGCATGGCGACGATGACGTTGATCCTGATCGTCGCAATGCTGCTGCTCAATGCTGTGTTGTGGGTTTACCCACCGTTGGCGGAAAAGGAGGGCTGGGGTTTGCGCTGACCGAGCGTCAACTGTCGCAAATGGCCGGCACCGCAGCGTCGTTTCCGTGGTGGCAGAAGCTGGGCGGGATCGTGCTGTCGAGCATTCCCCTGCTGGCGCTGGCGCCAGGCTTGAACCATTTGCGCCGGCTGTTTCAGAGCTATGGGCGGGGTGAGTATTTCGCCCGTGAAACGGCGGACCATCTGGGCAAGGTCGGGCGAGCCGTGGCGATTTGGGTGCTGCTGGATTTCCTCTGTGAACCGATGCTCAGCCTGTGGGTCACCCAGAATGCGCCGGTGGGTGAGCGCTTGTTCACCTTGAGCATCACAGCTGCTTCGTTCGTCGCATTGTTCCTGGCCGCGTGTATCGCGGTGATTGCGCGGATCCTGTCGCAAGCCAGCGAAGTGGACCGGGAAAACCGCACGTTTATATGAGGTCGACATGCCTATCGTGATTCAACTGGATGTGATGCTCGCACTGCGCAAGGTCAAATCCAAAGACCTTGCAGCGGCAATCGGCATTACCGAGGCCAACCTGTCGCTGCTCAAACAGGGCAAAGTCAAAGGGCTGCGACTGGCGACACTGGATGCCATCTGCGAATACCTCAACTGTCAGCCCGGCGATCTGCTGGTCAGGGTGGCGGAAGAGGAGGGCGAAGCCTGAGGGTTTCATTTGTCGCCGAATCGAATTCATGGACATACAAAAAAGGCTTACCTCTCGGTAAGCCTTTTTCAGTTGGCGGGCGGGGACTTCAGGATAGGCAATACATGTTGAGGTGCCTGGATGGCTGTTTTTTATCAGACCGATTTCATGGGTTTGATCAAACTCTCTGCCGGAATACCGAACAACTCGTGAAGTTTCCAGATCATGGGAAGCGTCAGCGCGCGTTTGCCATTCAGAACCTCATAAACGCGGTTTGTCCGGCCAATTGCAGGTGCGAGATCGGCTGCCGACAGACCGGACTGCTCCATCCGAAACCTTATGGCGTCAATCGGGTTGGGCAGGTCGAGTGGGAAGTGTCTGGCCTCATAGGCTTCTATAAGGGTGATCATGATGTCGAAGTAATCACCCTCAGGCGTGCCGGGCTCTGGCTCATTCTCGAAAAGAGCGGACACGTCTTTGAGCGCCGCACGGTAGTCTTCTTCGGTATGAATCGGACGTATGTTCATGGGTTACTCCATTTCGACGGTATCAGCGTCGATTGCGTCGTACTGTTTGTGAGAACTCTGCAAGCACTCTATCCCGGACAGCATTTTTCCGGTGTAGGAAAAGGCAATGTGATTTAACCGAATCGGATTCATGGACATACAAAAAAGGCTTACCTCTCGGTAAGCCTTTTTCAGTTGGCAACGGTAACTCAATTCCCCAACGCTTCCCCCTCTCTCCGAGGATCCGCCCCACCGGCCAGCGTTGCTTTCCCCTGCGCATCCTTGACCCGCACGATGGCCTGGGTGCCGCTGGTCATGTCGATTTCGTTGACGGTGTGGCCCTTGTCCTTGAGTGCCTGGATCAGTGCCGGGGTGAACTGGCCCTGTTCCAGTTCCGTCGGGCCGTTGCGGCTGCCGAAGTTGGGCAGGCTGATGGCGCTTTGCGGGTCGAGGTTCCAGTCGAGCAGGCCGACGGTGGTTTTGGCCACGTATTCGATGATCTGCGAGCCGCCCGGAGAGCCAACGGTGGCGACGAATTCACCGCTGTTGCGATCAAAGATCAGGGTCGGTGCCATTGATGAGCGCGGACGTTTGCCGGGCTCTACGCGGTTGGCAACTTTCTGCCCGTTTTCTTCGGGGATGAACGAGAAATCGGTCATCTGGTTGTTGAGCAAAAAGCCCTGAACCATCAGGTGCGAGCCGAACGCCGCTTCGATGGTGGTGGTCATCGACACGGCGCCACCGAAGTCATCCACCGCCACGACTTGCGAGGTGGAGATGCGCAGCGGCGAGCGGTCCGGTGCATAGGCCACCTGCACGCCCGGCGGGGTGCCGGGCTTGGCGGTGCCCATGCTGCGTTCGCCGATCAGGCTCGCGCGGCTGGCCAGATAACCCGGATCGACCAGGCCTTTGACCGGCACCGGTACGAAGTCGGTATCGGCCACGTATTGTGCGCGGTCGGCGTAGGCCAGCCGTTCGGCTTCGGCGATCAGATGCACGGCTTGCGGCGCAGGTTCGAGGCCGGCCGGTTTATCGGTTTTCACAGGTTTGAGCGGCGTTAGGGAAAGACGCGGGTCGCGGGTTTCCAGCGCCTGCAAGGTGCCGAGAATCTGCGCCACCGCAATCCCGCCGGACGATGGCGGCGGCATCCCGCAAACCTGCCAGCGCTTGTAGTCGGTGCACAGTGGTGCGCGTTCCTTGGCCTGATAGTGCTGAAGGTCGTTCAGCGACAGGCTGCCGGGGTTGGCGTGGCCCTGGACCTTGGCCACGATCTCTTCGGCGATCGGGCCTTTGTACAGCGCGTTCGCACCTTCGTTGGCGATGCGTTTGAGCACAGCGGCCAGGGCAGGGTTTTGCAGTCGCGTGCCGACGGCTTTGACACTGCCGTCGCTGTTGAGGAAGTAACTGGCCATGTCCGGCGAGCGGCGTACCACCGGGTCGGATTCCAATAGCGAATGCAGGCGCGGGGAGATCGCAAAGCCCTGTTCAGCCAGTTTGATTGCCGGTGCAAACAACGTCGCCCACGGCAGACGACCGTGTTGTTTGTGCGCCATCTCCAATGCGCGCAATACGCCGGGCGTGCCGACGGAGCGTCCGCCGATCTGCGCCTGTGGAAACGGCATCGGTTTGCCGTCGGCCTGCAGGAATAGCTTTTCGGTAGCGCCGGCCGGTGCGGTTTCGCGACCGTCATAGGTGCGCACCTGTTTGCCGTCCCACAACACAATCATCGCGCCACCGCCGATCCCGGAGGATTGCGGTTCGACCAGCGTCAACACGGCTTGCATCGCAATGGCAGCGTCGATGGCCGAACCACCTTGACGCAGCATCTCGCGACCGGCCTCGGCGGCCAGCGGATTGGCAGCGGCGGCCATGTGTTTGTCGGCGTGGCTGGCTTGCAGGTCGGTGCGGTAACCGGAGGCGGCCTCCGGTGCCAGCGGCAAGGTCGAGGAGGGCGGTGCATTGCACGCAGTGAGGGAGATGGCGCTGACGATCAGGGTCAACGCCGGCAGGCGAAAGCGCTTCAGGGGCAGGGCTGGAAACACGCGGGGCTCTCCGTCCGTGGGATAAAAGTCTGACGGACTGTATCGGCCGACCGTGCAGGACGCAAACCGTCGGTATGTTTGTCCTTCATGCCTTGGCGAATTTTCTGTAGGGTCAGGGGCAAACGTGAAGCCAGAACAATCAACAAGAGGCCAGCATGCACAGCGAGTTTCCGACCCAGTCCAGCTACCGCCATCAGCGCGAACAATTTCTTGCCGCCGCCACCGCGGCCGGTGCGACGCTCACCTCATACGCACATCCGCGCTGCGGGCCGTTTGGCGAGCCATTGAGCACCGATGTGGCGGTGTTGGGAGATCCGCAAGCCAAACGGCGTCTGGTGGCGCTCAGCGGCACCCACGGAGTGGAGGGCTATTACGGTTCGGAGTGCCAGATCGACTGGCTGAAGCATTTCACGCCGGGCTCGCTGCCGAAGGATGTCGCGGTGGTGATGATTCATCTGATCAACCCGTGGGGCACCGCATGGCTACGGCGGGTCAACGAAGACAATATCGACCTCAATCGCAATCATCTGGACTTCAATCAACCGCTTCCGGACAACCAGGCTTACGCCGCGCTGCATGAGATCTACGCGTGCACCGATTTGAATGGCCCCGAGCGGCAGCGCGCCGATGCCTTGCTTGATGCGCAAATCGCCGAGCACGGCTGGCCGGCGGTGATGTCGATTGTCGAGGGCGGCCAGCACAGTCATCCCGATGGGCTGTTTTTCGGAGGCCTGGCGCCGAGCTGGTCGAATCGCACGCTGCATCAGATCATCGAGACCCACCTGGCCGGTGCTGAAGCCGTGATGTGTTTCGACCTGCACACCGGCGCCGGCGAGTACGGTCATCCGATGCTGCTGACGATCACTCGGGCACCTTATCCGGCACTGGCCCAGGCGCAATCGATCTACGGCCCGTGGCTCTACACGCTGCACACCGGTGCCGAGACTGTGAGCGAAACCGGTGTCGCGGCGACTGCTACCGGTTACACCTCGCAGGCATTGCTCAACGCGCTGCCGAATGTGCAACTGATGCCGTTCGTGATCGAGTGCGGGACTTATCCGGGGCCGGACGTGCATCGCTACTTGCGCGACGATCACTGGGTGCATCTGCACGGTGATCCGCTGGATGCGACGGGGCGCGAGATCAAATTGAATCTGCTGGAGCAGTTCTATCCCGCCGACCCGGACTGGCGAGAGATGGTGGGTTTGCGTACCCGGCAGATCTGGGCGAAAGGGCTGGCGGCGCTGGCCGTCTGAGCAACAGTGCCGGCTGTTCTCGGTCGGCACTTTTCTCGAGGCATAAAAAAACGGCCTACCTTTCGGTAAGCCGTTTTTAGTACTTGGTGGCTACACAGGGACTTGAACCCCGGACCCCAGCATTATGAATGCTATGCTCTAACCAACTGAGCTATGTAGCCAAGTGGCGCGCATTATTCCCCTGAAATGGAAAAGCGTCAAGCGTAAATTTAAAATATTTCTTCTTATTTTCAACCGCTTATCTTCCCGCGCCGAAAAACGGGGCGGGGAGGGCTTTCATCGCAGCTGAAATCTCCCGGTATTCGCACTCAAGGCATGGCTGCCCTGGCTCAAGGTGTCCGCCGCGAGGTTCACTGCCCGTGCGCCTTCGAGCAGTCTCACCGCGGCCTGATCGACCTGTTGGATATTGCCGCTGACCTCATCGGCCGTGCTTGCCTGTTCCTCGACCGCCGTGGCGATTTGCGCGAGGGTGTCTGTGACGCTCTGCACGGCGCTGGCGATTTCCCCCAGGCGTTCGCCCAACCCGGTGACGGCTTCGGCATCCGTTTGCGCCTGGCCGCACGCTGCTTCCATCAGGCTCACCGCTTCATTCACCGTCGCACGCAAGCTGTCGACCGTTCCGGCGATCTGCGCGGTGGACGATTGAGTACGTTGCGAGAGGCTGCGCACCTCGTCGGCCACCACGGCAAAACCACGACCTTGTTCCCCGGCACGAGCTGCCTCGATGGCGGCGTTGAGCGCCAGCAGGTTGGTCTGCTCGGCGACGCCGCGAATGGTATCGACCACCAGTTGAATTTGCTGCCCTTGCTCGCTGACTCGGCCCAGCGCGGCGGCAGTCTCATTCAGGCGCTGATTGAGTTGTTTAATGCTCGCCGTGGTGCGCTGGCTGTCGCGGCTGCTGTCGGCGGCGATGCGGCGGGTGTGCTGGGCGCTGCCCGAAGCCTGTTCGCAACTCTGCGCGACGCCCTGGGAGGTCGCTGCCAATTGCGTGGCCGCTGCGGCGATCTGGCTGATCTGCAATTGTTGCGCTTCTACTTCGCTGAGAGCGTCGCTGGAGTGATCGTTAAGGCTGCGCACTGCGTTGCTCAGTTGCGAAGTCTCGTGATCGACACCCAACAGACTGGTGCGCAGTTGCACGACGGCCACGTTGAGCGCGGTGCTGATCGACGCCAGTTCATCCCGGCCCACGACAGGCACTTGCAGGCTCAGATTGCCGTCGCGCAAGGCTTCGGCGAGCACCGTAATGCCGCTGGCGCTACGACGGATCGAGGCTTGCAGGCAGACGAACAGATACAGCGCTGCCAGCAACAGACAACCGAAGACCGTCGCCACAACGATGAACTGGCGAATCGCCGATCCGTGGTAGTCATCCAGGCGTTGATCCAGCGACACCAGCGATTGCTGGCGCAGCGTGGCGAGGTTGGCGAGCAGGGCGTCCAGGCTGCGCTCGAAATCTTCCGGTTTGAGATTGATGCTGCCGCCGAACACGCCGTCATCCAGTACTTTCAACCCGGCATCCAGCTGCTTGAGGCTGTCGTGATACTGCCCGGCCCAACCTTGCAGGGCGCTCGGCAGACGTGCTTCGAGCAGGCCTGCGGTTTTTACGAGCTGCTCGCGGGCATCGCCAATGCGGCTGCGCAGATCACGCAGTTGCAAGCGGCTTTGCAGGGTGAACTGACCGGATACCACAGACGCCTGGCCAACGGCTGCCAGTCGGCCGACCCGTTCGATCAGGTCCGGTGCATGTTGAGTGGAAATCTGTGTCAGCAGATAGGTTTCCAGCCACGGTGCGAGGATCAGGCGATTGTCCATCGCGATTTGTTCGCGCAATGCTTGCAGGGCACTGAGGGCGTTGGTGAAACGATCGTAACCGTCCGGCCACCAGCCGACACCAGAGAGGCTTTTCGAGTCCAGACCATTGAGCGCGGCTTGCAGGGCCTGATAGCGGGCCAGGGTTTCACCTTCCGCGCCTTCGGCTTGCAAGGCATTGCCCAGCTCCAACGTCGCCTGAGCAACGGCAGGCTGCACACCATCGAATGCAGCCATTGCAGCGAGGGTTGCGGGCGTCGGTTGGCGGTTGGTTTCCGTGGCACGCCAGCGGGCAGCGCGGTCGCGTTGAGCGGCAAGCAGGTTGTCGAGCGCATCGAGGGCGAGCAACTGACGCACACCGGCACGTTCGCCGGAAATCAGGTTGAGCTTGTCGCGATAATCCTGGCCGATCATCAACAGGCTACCGGCCAGCGGCAGAATGAACAGCAGAAACAACAACTGGAATTTACGCGCGAAGCCAAACCGCCCCAGCAATTTGATCCCCGGTGATAAGAAAGCCTGCATGCCCCATGACTCCTCTGGACACCACGCACCATTGGCGTGCACCGCGTTCGTTGCGAGCGCGATCAGTGCCCTGCTAAAAGGCTTCGAAAGTCCACTCTCGTCCGCTCTGTAGGCAGACTCTGTAGCAAAACTTCCCATTCTCGATCCCCTTTGTAAGGGGGCCGCGTTCAAGCGGAGAAGCAAGGCAAGAATCAGACCATGGCTTTGCGCTATCACTTGCGCGGCGATGAATGAATAGTTCGTTAGCTGGCTAAGGGGATGGCGCTGGCGCACCGAAAAATGGCACATTGGCGCACCTGCCTGTGTGCACCCATCTGCTGTACGGAAACTCCCATGGCTATCAGCAACGTTCAGACCGCCGCTGCGTCGGCGTCCGCTCCTCCCCAAAGCAGTCCCCTGGTGATGCGCATCATCGGCGCGGTGGCGCTGGCGCATTTGATCAACGACCTCATCCAGTCGGTGCTACCGTCGATCTATCCGATGCTCAAGGCCAACTACGGCTTGAGCTTCACCCAGGTCGGCCTGATCACCCTGACGTTCCAATTGACCGCTTCGCTGTTGCAGCCGTGGGTCGGTTACCACACTGACCGGCACCCGAAACCGTGGCTGTTGCCGGCCGGCTCCGTGTGCACGCTGATCGGTATTGTGATGATGTCGATGGTCGGCAGTTTCCCGCTGATTCTGCTGGCGGCAGCCCTGATTGGCATCGGCTCCTCGACCTTCCACCCTGAAGCTTCTCGTATCGCGCGGCTGGCGTCGGGCGGGCGTTTCGGTCTGGCGCAATCGACCTTCCAGGTCGGTGGCAACGCCGGCTCGGCATTCGGCCCTTTGCTGGCGGCGGCCATCATCATTCCGTTCGGGCAGGGCAACGTGGCCTGGTTTGGGCTGTTCGCGGTGTTTGCGCTGTTCGTGCTGTACCGCATCAGCCGCTGGTACGCCCATCACCTGAACTTGTTCAAGCTCAAGGCGGGCCAAGCCGCCACTCACGGACTTTCGAAGGGCAGGGTGACCAGCGCGTTGATCGTGCTCGGGTTACTGGTGTTCTCCAAGTATTTCTACATGGCCAGCCTGACCAGTTACTTCACCTTCTACCTGATCGAGAAGTTCGATCTGTCGGTCGCCAGTTCCCAGCTGCACTTGTTCCTGTTCCTCGGCGCGGTGGCGGCGGGCACGTTCTTTGGCGGGCCGATCGGCGACAAGATCGGGCGTAAGGCGGTGATCTGGTTCTCGATCCTCGGCGTTGCGCCATTCACGCTGCTCATGCCGCATGTCGACCTGTTCTGGACCACTGTCCTGAGCGTGGTGATCGGCTTCATCCTCGCTTCGGCGTTCTCGGCGATTGTGGTGTACGCGCAGGAACTGGTGCCGGGCAATGTCGGGATGATTGCCGGGGTGTTCTTCGGTCTGATGTTCGGATTTGGCGGGATTGGTGCGGCGTTGCTCGGGCATCTGGCAGACGTGCATGGCATCGAGTACGTGTATTTCCTGTGCTCGTTCCTGCCGTTGTTTGGTGTGCTGGCGATCTTCCTGCCAAGAACCAAAAAGACCTGACGGACTGAATTTCAGGCACAAAAAAGCCGCGTATCAAACGCGGCTTTTTCTTGGGTGCAGCTTTTACACGTTGAAGCGGAAGTGCATCACGTCGCCGTCTTTGACGATGTAATCCTTGCCTTCCAGACGCCATTTACCGGCTTCCTTGGTGCCTGCTTCGCCCTTGTACTGGATGAAGTCGTTGTAGGCGATCACTTCGGCGCGGATGAAGCCTTTCTCGAAGTCGGTGTGGATCACGCCAGCGGCTTGTGGTGCGGTGGCACCGACGCGGACGGTCCAGGCGCGGACTTCTTCGACACCGGCGGTGAAGTAGGTCTGCAGGTGCAGCATTTCGTAGCCGGCGCGGATCACGCGGTTCAGGCCAGGCTCTTCCAGGCCCAGGGCCTCGAGGAACATGTCTTTTTCTTCGCCGTCATCCAGCTCGGCGATTTCCGCTTCGATCTTGTTGCAGACCGGAACAACCATGGCGCCTTCTTCTTCGGCGATGGCCTTGACCACGTCCAGGTGCGGGTTGTTCTCGAAACCGTCTTCAGCGACGTTGGCGATGTACATGACCGGTTTGGTGGTCAGCAGGTGGAAGCCCTTGATCACCGCTTTTTCGTCGGTGCTCATGTTCTTCATCAGGCTGCGCGCTGGCTTGCCTTCGGTGAAGTGAGCGATCAGTTGCTCCAGCAGGCCTTTCTGAACGACGGCGTCCTTGTCACCACCCTTGGCGTTACGCGCGACTTTCTGCAGTTGCTTCTCGCAGCTGTCGAGGTCGGCGAAGATCAGTTCCAGGTCGATGATTTCGATGTCGCGCTTCGGGTCGACGCTGTTGGAAACGTGGATCACGTTTTCGTCTTCGAAGCAGCGCACGACGTGAGCGATCGCGTCGGTTTCGCGGATGTTGGCCAGGAATTTGTTGCCCAGACCTTCACCTTTCGAGGCGCCGGCAACGAGGCCTGCGATGTCGACGAATTCCATGGTGGTCGGCAGGATGCGCTTCGGATTGACGATGGCCGCCAGGGCGTCCAGACGCGGATCCGGCATCGGCACGATGCCACTGTTCGGCTCGATAGTGCAGAAGGGGAAGTTCTCGGCCGCGATCCCGGATTTGGTCAGGGCGTTGAACAGGGTGGACTTGCCGACGTTAGGCAGGCCGACGATGCCGCAATTGAATCCCATGGTGTTATCCCCGAGGAGTAGAGTCAGGCCTTCTGGCTGTGCAGGTTTTTCATCGCACGGTTCCATTCACCGGCGAGGATATCCGGCAGCACGCCGAGGGCAAAGTCGATGCTGGCATCGAGTTTTTCCTGTTCGGCGCGTGGCGCACGACCCAGGACGAAATTTGAAACCATACTGGCGACGCCCGGGTGGCCGATGCCAAGCCGCAGGCGGTGGAACGTATTCTGATTGCCCAATTGCGCAATGATGTCGCGCAATCCGTTGTGACCGCCATGGCCGCCGCCAACTTTGAGTTTGGCGACGCCCGGAGGCAGATCGAGTTCGTCGTGCGCCACCAGGATTTCTTCAGGCTTGATGCGGAAGAAACCGGCGAGTGCCGCCACGGCCTGGCCGCTGCGGTTCATGTAGGTGGTGGGAATCAGCAGACGAACATCCTGACCCTGATGCGAAAAGCGCCCGGTCAGGCCGAAATACTTGCGATCGGCCACGAGATTCACATTCTGTGCGTGGGCGATGCGCTCAACAAAAAGGGCCCCTGCGTTATGCCGGGTCTGTTCGTATTCAGCGCCTGGATTTCCCAGGCCAACGATCAGTTTGATGGCAGTCACGATAGGGGCCCTTCCTTGGAGTGGTGGATAACATAGCCGCAATCAGGAAGTGCGGCGAAAGTGGACGAAAAATGCTCATTTACCATGGATGTAAACTCCGCGTTCTCGCCCGCTTTCTCGCTACGTTCCAGTCCGCGATGTTACCTGCTCACTCCGGCTTCACAGAGTGAATTACTCTGCTGCGCCTTCGGTAGCTTCTGGAGCAACACGTGGAGCGTGGACGTTGGCAACAGCCTTGTCATCACCGTGTGCCAGAGCAACGAACTCAACGCCTTTAGGGGCTTTGATGTTCGACAGGTGAATGATCGAACCGATTTCAGCGTCAGCCAGGTCGACTTCGATGAACTCAGGCAGATCTTTCGGCAGGCAGGAAACTTCGATCTCGGCAACAACGTGCGAGATTTCGCCGCCTTTCTTCACTGGAGCAGCTTCGTTGATGAAGTGCACAGGAACGATAGCGGTCAGTTTCTGGCCAGCTACAACGCGTACGAAGTCAGCGTGCATCACGTGGCCTTTGGCCGGGTGACGTTGCAGAGCTTTGATGATCACGTTTTGCTTGGTGCCACCAACGTTCAGTTCGATAACGTGGCTGTAGGCAGCTTCGTTTTCGAGCAGTTTGGCAACTTCTTTGGCCAGCATGCTGATGGATTCAGGGGCTTTGTCGCCACCGTAAACAACAGCTGGAACCAGGGCGGCGAGACGACGCAGGCGGCGGCTCGCACCTTTCCCCAGGTCGGAACGCGCTTCAGCATTCAGAGTAAAATCGTTCATTTTGTATCTCCAAAATAGCCATGACCGAGTGGCGTTTGCGACCAGCGCCGAACACGGTATGGGCAAAAAAGCCCCGCCCCGGCAGGAATGCCGGGGCGGGGCGCTTTTCGTCAACGAGACATTTCGAGAAGGGCAGGGCCCTTAACGGAACATCGCGCTGATCGATTCTTCATTGCTGATGCGGCGAACCGCTTCGGCAACAACCGGTGCGATATCCAGTTGACGGATACGTGCACAGGCTTGTGCTGCAGCGGACAGCGGGATGGTGTTAGTGACCACCAGCTCGTCCAGCACGGAATTTTCGATATTCTCGATGGCCCGACCCGACAGCACAGGGTGTGTGCAGTAGGCAAAGACCTTGGCTGCGCCATGCTCTTTCAGGGCCTTGGCCGCGTGGCACAGAGTGCCTGCGGTATCGACCATGTCATCGACCAGAATGCAGGTACGCCCTTCGACATCACCGATGATATGCATCACTTCAGAGTGATTGGCTTTCTCACGGCGTTTGTCGATGATCCCGAGATCCACGCCCAGAGACTTGGCAACGGCACGTGCACGCACGACGCCACCAATGTCCGGAGACACGATCATCAGGTTCTCGAAGCGCTGATCTTCGATGTCATCCACCAGAACCGGGGAGCCGTAGATGTTATCTACCGGAATATCGAAGAAACCCTGAATCTGGTCAGCATGCAGATCAACCGTGAGAACACGGTCGATGCCGACTACGGTAAGCATGTCAGCGACGACTTTCGCGCTGATAGCCACACGTGCGGAACGCGGACGGCGATCCTGACGGGCATAACCAAAATAAGGAATAACAGCAGTGATACGAGTAGCCGAGGAGCGGCGGAAGGCATCAGCCATCACTACCAGTTCCATCAGGTTATCGTTGGTCGGAGCGCAAGTCGGCTGAATAATGAAAACGTCTTTACCGCGAACGTTTTCATTGATCTCGGCTGTAATTTCGCCGTCGGAAAATTTACCGACAGAGATGTCACCGAGAGGGATATGCAGCTGACGTACGACACGCCGAGCCAGATCGGGGTTAGCGTTCCCCGTAAAGACCATCATCTTGGACACGCGCAGTACCTAGAGGCTGAGGGTAACCTGGATGAGTATAGAAAATGGCAGGGGCGGCTGGATTCGAACCAACGCATGGCAGGATCAAAACCTGCTGCCTTACCGCTTGGCGACGCCCCTGTAGCTGTTGCTTGCAAGTGCCGGGCACTTGGTTCCTTTAGAGCAGACTTTGTAGCTTGCGATGCAACATCGAAACGTTGCTTCCTTTCGCTACAAACCCTGTAAGGGTCTCTGTCAGAAGGGCCGAGACTTTATCAGCTTCAGCTTTGCTTGGGAAGCCCCCAAACACACAACTTCCAGTTCCGGTGAGTTTTGCTTCGGTAAAATTACCTAACAAATTCAATGCGTTATGTACTTCTGGATAACGCCTCGATACCACCGGCAAGCAGTCATTTCGACTGTTTCCCTCGGGAACGGGGCGCACTTTAATGGGCGGCGTGTTACGTGTCAACAATGGATCTGAAAAAATTTCTGCCGTACTAACAGAGACTTGCGGAACGAGCACGACATACCACGGTTCGGCGGGGTCGACAGGGGTCAGTTTTTCGCCGACACCTTCTGCGAAAGCCGCGTGTCCACGCACGAAGACCGGGACGTCGGCGCCCAGGCTCAAGCCCAGTGCTGCCAGTCGATCTTCATCCCAGCCCAACTGCCAAAGATGATTGAGGCCGAGCAGGGTGGTCGCCGCATTCGAGCTGCCGCCGCCGATGCCGCCGCCCATCGGCAGGATCTTGTCGATCCAGATGTCGATGCCGAGCGAGCAGCCGGATTGCTCCTGAAGTTTTTTCGCCGCGCGCACGATCAGGTTGCTGTCGTGGGGCACGCCGCCGAATTCGGTGTGCAGACGAATCACGCCATCGTCGCGCACGGCGAAAGTGATTTCGTCGCCGTAGTCGAGGAACTGAAAAATCGTCTGCAACTCGTGATAGCCGTCTTCGCGACGACCGAGAATGTGCAGCATCAGATTGAGTTTGGCGGGCGAAGGCAGCGTCAGGCGTGGAGCGGTCATGCTTATTGCCCCAGTTTGCGCGGTTGCCAGGTCTTGATGACCAGTGTCACGTCCAGATCGGTGCCGTGCAGTTTGATTCGCTCGGGCAGCCAGTAACCGTTCTGTTCGGCATAACCGAGGTATTCCACCTGCCAGCCGTCCTGTTCCAGATTGGCCAGGCGACTGTCGCCATCGAGGGTCAGCCGGCTTTTGCTGGCCGGAGCCGGCAAGCCGCGAACCCACCAGGCCAGGTTCGATACCGGCAATTTCCAGCCCAGCTGTTCTTCCAGCAGGACTTCCGGAGACTGCGCGTCATAGCGACCCTGGTTGGCGACTTCCAGTGAGACTTTGCCGGGGCGACCAGTCAGTCGCGCCGCGCCGCGACCCAATGGGCCGGACAGGCGGATGTCGTAGTAATCCTGGCGTTGCAGCCAGAACAGCGTGCCGCTGCCCGAGTCTTTCGGAGCGCGGATGCCGATCTTGCCGTCGATCTGCCAGCCGTCGAGGCCGGTCAGTTGCTGTTTGTTAGCGGCCCATTGTGCCGGGCTGCCGTGGCCCTCGACCGATTCGCGGGCGCCGAAGCCCGCGCAACCGGCGAGCAGGGCGATGAAGCTGAAAACAATGACGTGGCGCAAAAGCATGAGTTAAAGAGTCTCGGATCCGGTCAGGCGCTTGATGGTGCTGCGCAGAATGGTGCTGTCGGGCTGATCCTTGAGGAACTTGCCCCAGATTTGTTTTGCCTCGCGCTGGTTACCCTTTATCCACAAGACTTCGCCCAAGTGAGCGGCGACTTCGTGATCCGGGAAGCGCTCGAGGGCCTGGCGCAGGTATTTCTCGGCGTCATCCAGGTTGCCCATGCGGAAATTCACCCAGCCGAGGCTGTCGAGTACCGCCGGGTCTTCCGGGTTGATCTGGTGCGCCTGCTCGATCAGCGCCTTGGCTTCGGCGTAGCGAGTAGTGCGGTCGGACAAGGTGTAGCCGAGGGCGTTGAGGGCCATGGCATTGTCCGGGTCGCGCTTGATGATCAGGCGCAGGTCTTTTTCCATCTGCGCCAGGTCATTGCGTTTTTCTGCCTGCATCGCCCGGGTGTAGAGCAGATTCAGGTCATCCGGGTATTGCAGCAACGCCTGTTGCAGGGTTTTCCAGGCCTTGTCGCCCTGATTATTGGCGGACAGAGTCTCGGCCTCGATCAGGTACAACTGGATCGCGTAATCCGGCTGCGCATCACGTTCGGCGGCCAGTTTGCTCTGGGCTTCGGCGGTCTTGCCGTTGTTCATCAGAATATCGGCCTGACGCAGTTGCGCCGGCAGATAGTCATTGCCGGGGCCGACCTGGGCGTACTCGATCAGCGCGCCTTGCGGGTCGTTGCGTTCTTCGGCGATGCGGCCCAGGTTCAGGTGCGCGGAATCGACATGGCTTTCCCGGGCGATCAGGTCTTCCAGGTAACCCTTGGCCTCGTCCCAGGCCTTGCCTTCCAGGCACACCAACGCCAGCGAGTAACGCAGTTCGTCGTCTTCCGGGTATTGCTGAACCAGGGTGGAGAACTCGACCTTGGCGTCGTCCATCCGGTCCTGTTCCACCAGCATCCGTGCGTAAGTCAGGCGCAGGCGCTTGTCGTCCGGGTACTTCTTGATGTTTTTCTGCAGTAGCGGCAGGGCCTCGTCGCCACGGTTCAGCCCTTGCAACAGGCGGGCGCGCAGCAGGATCGGGGCGATTTCACCGTCGTCCGGCGGATTGTCTTCCAGCAGGGTCAGCGCACCTTTGGTGTCGCCGTCCTGCTGCATCAGCAGGGCCTTGCCGAAAATCAGCTGATTGTTGTGCGGATGACGCTGCAGCAGGCGGTCGAAACTTTTCATCAGACCGTTGCGGGTTTCCTGATCGGTGTCGGCGGCCGACAGCGCGAGGAAGTCGAAATGGGTGTCACCCTTGCCCTGCAGGACTTTCTCCATGTAGACCATCGAGTCGTCATAACGCCCGGCGCGTGCCAGTTGCACGGCGGCGGCGCGTTGCGCTTCTAGGTCTTCCGGGGCGTTTTTCGCCCAGATCAATGCCGTATCCAACGCCGGTTGATCCGCGCCCAGGTACTCGGCGATACGGAACGCCCGCTCGGAAACACCCGGATCCTGGGTGTTGATGGCCTGGGTCACGTAGTTGTCCAGGGCAATGTCGAAACGATTGCGCTGGCCGGCAAGTTCGGCGCTCAGCAGGCTGAACACCGTTTCCTGGCTGAACGAGCTGTAAACCTTGGGCTTTTCAGGGGCTGGCGTGGTGTCTTCGACCGATGAGGTGCCATCGTGCGAAACGGGGGCCAAGGCCTGGCAGCCGCTGAGGAAGACAAAAGCAAGGAGCAACGCGGAAGATCTATTCATATAGGAGAAGGACGACTAACCTGCGGTCGGATCATCATGACACAAGCCTTCGGCCAAACATAACCGAGTCTCGATTGTGGCCATTATAGGGGCCGACAATTGGGACAATAGTCAGCGGTAGTTGTTCTGAATCTGACGAAGTAGGACAATTGCCGGCTTCACGTCACCATCAGCGACCTTGAATGGCCTTCCTTGCACTCGGTATCAACCACAAGACTGCTTCAGTAGACGTCCGCGAGCGCGTGGCCTTTACCCCTGAGCAGCTGGTGGAGGCCTTGCAGCAGCTCTGCCGACTCACCGACAGCCGCGAAGCTGCGATCCTTTCCACCTGCAATCGCAGTGAACTGTATATAGAGCAGGATCAGCTTTCGGCCGATATCGTGCTGCGCTGGCTGGCCGACTATCACCATTTAAGCCTCGATGAGCTGCGCGCGAGTGCTTATGTTCATGAAGATGATGCGGCAGTTCGTCACATGATGCGCGTCGCCTCCGGGCTCGATTCGCTGGTGCTGGGCGAGCCGCAGATCCTCGGCCAGATGAAATCGGCCTACGCCGTGGCCCGCGAAGCCGGCACCATCGGTCCGTTGCTGGGCCGGTTGTTTCAGGCAACATTCAACGCTGCCAAGCAAGTGCGCACCGACACCGCCATCGGTGAAAACCCGGTGTCCGTGGCATTTGCCGCCGTCAGCCTGGCCAAACAGATTTTCAGCGACCTGCAACGCAGTCAGGCCCTGCTGATCGGCGCTGGCGAGACCATCACCCTGGTCGCCCGCCATCTGCATGAGCTGGGGGTCAAGCGTATCGTGGTGGCCAACCGGACGCTGGAGCGCGCCAGCCTGCTGGCCGAACAGTTCGGCGCCCACGCGGTGCTGCTCTCGGACATCCCGGCCGAACTGGTGCGCAGCGACATCGTCATCAGCTCCACCGCCAGTCAGTTGCCGATTCTTGGCAAGGGTGCGGTGGAAAGCGCCCTGAAGCTGCGCAAACACAAGCCGATCTTCATGGTCGATATTGCCGTTCCCCGGGATATCGAACCGGAAGTCGGCGAACTCGACGACGTTTACCTCTATAGCGTCGATGATCTGCATGAAGTGGTCGCCGAAAACCTCAAGAGCCGTCAGGGCGCAGCCCAGGCCGCCGAAGAGATGGTTTCGGTCGGTGCCGACGATTTCATGGTGCGCCTGCGCGAACTGGCGGCGGTCGATGTGCTCAAGGCCTATCGTCAACAGAGCGAACGTCTGCGCGACGAAGAGCTGCAAAAGGCCCTGCGCCTGCTGGCCAACGGCGGCAATGCCGAAGACGTGCTGGGCCAGTTGGCCCGTGGCCTGACCAATAAACTCCTGCACGCCCCGAGCGTACAGTTGAAAAAGCTTTCTGCCGAAGGCCGCCTCGATGCGCTGGCCATGGCCCAGGAACTCTTTGCCCTCGAGGGCTCACCGGATAGCTTTTCGGATAAAAAACCGCAATGAAAGCGTCACTGCTCAATAAGCTGGATATCCTCCAGGACCGTTTCGAGGAACTGACCGCGCTGCTCGGCGACGCCGAAGTCATTTCCGACCAGACCAAATTCCGCGCCTATTCCAAGGAATACGCCGAACTTGAGCCGGTGGTACAAGGCTATAAAAAGCTGCTCGGCGTACAAAGCGATCTTGAGGGCGCGCAGGCGCTGCTCAAGGACAGCGACCCGGACATGCGTGAAATGGCCGTGGAAGAAGTCCGCGAAGCCAAGGAATTGCTGATCACGCTGGAATCCGACTTGCAACGCATGTTGCTGCCCAAGGATCCCAACGACGGGCGCAACGTCTTTCTCGAAATCCGCGCCGGCACCGGTGGCGACGAGGCGGCGATCTTCTCCGGCGACCTGTTCCGCATGTACTCGCGTTACGCCGAGCGTCGTGGCTGGCGGGTGGAGATCCTCTCGGAAAACGAAGGCGAACACGGCGGCTATAAAGAAGTCATCGCCCGCATCGAAGGCGACAACGTTTACGGCAAGCTGAAATTCGAATCCGGCGCGCACCGCGTCCAGCGCGTACCCGCCACCGAATCCCAGGGCCGTATCCACACGTCGGCCTGCACCGTGGCGGTATTGCCCGAGCCGGACGAGCGCGAAGCTATCGAGATCAACCCGGCGGACTTGCGCGTCGACACTTACCGTTCCTCCGGAGCCGGTGGACAGCACGTCAACACCACCGACTCGGCGATCCGCATCACGCACATACCGACCGGCACCGTTGTCGAGTGCCAGGAAGAACGTTCCCAGCACAAGAACCGTGCCCGAGCGATGTCCTGGCTGTCGGCCAAGCTCAACGACCAGCAGACCGCAGCGGCGGCCAACGCCATCGCCAGCGAACGTAAATTGCTGGTGGGTTCCGGTGACCGCTCCGAGCGTATCCGCACCTACAACTTTGCCCAGGGCCGGGTCACCGACCACCGCGTCAACCTGACCCTGTATTCCCTCGACGAAATCCTCGCCGGTGGCGTTGAAGCGGTGATCGAGCCTCTGCTGGCCGAATACCAGGCCGACCAACTTGCAGCGATAGGTGAATAAATGACCATCATCGCCAGCCTGTTGCGCGCCGCCGAACTGCCGGACTCGCCCACCGCGCGCCTGGACGCTGAACTGCTCCTGGCAGCGGCGTTGGGCAAGTCGCGCAGTTTTCTCCACACCTGGCCCGAGCGCATCGTGCCGAGCGAAGCCGTGTTGGTCTTCACCGAGTACCTGCAGCGTCGTCGCAGTGGCGAGCCGGTGGCCTATATTCTCGGCCAGCAAGGTTTCTGGAAACTCGATCTGGAAGTCGCGCCGCACACGCTGATTCCGCGCCCGGACACCGAACTGCTGGTGGAAGCCGCACTGGAATTGCTACCGGCAACTCCGGCCAAAGTTCTCGACCTCGGCACCGGCAGCGGTGCAATTGCCCTGGCCCTGGCCAGCGAGCGTCCGGCGTGGAACGTCACCGCCGTGGATCGCGTGCTGGAAGCCGTGGCCCTGGCCGAACGCAACCGTCAGCGCCTGCACCTGAACAACGCTACGGTGCTGAGCAGTCACTGGTTCAGCGCCCTCGAAGGCAAGCGGTTCGAGCTGATCATCAGCAACCCGCCGTACATTCGCGCCGCCGATCCGCATCTGGTGGAAGGTGATGTGCGTTTCGAACCGGAAAGCGCCTTGGTGGCCGGCATCGACGGGCTCGACGATCTGCGTCTGATCATCGCTCAGGCGCCGGCGCATCTGGAAACCGGTGGCTGGCTGATGCTCGAACACGGCTATGATCAAGCCGAAGCCGTGCGCGATCTGCTGCTGACGCAAGGTTTCGAAGAAGTCCACAGCCGCACCGATCTGGGCGGCCATCAACGGATCAGCCTGGGGCGCCTGCCGTGCTGAATGATCAGGAATTGTTGCGCTACAGTCGGCAGATCCTGCTGCAACACATCGACATCGATGGCCAGTTGAAGCTCAAGGACAGCCGGGTCCTGATCGTCGGCCTCGGCGGTCTCGGCGCACCGGTGGCCTTGTACTTGGCGGCGGCGGGCGTCGGTGAGTTGCATCTGGCGGATTTCGACACGGTCGACCTGACCAACCTGCAACGCCAGATCATCCACGACACCGACAGCGTCGGCATGACCAAGGTCGACTCGGCGCTCAAGCGCCTGAACGCGATCAACCCTGAAATCAAACTGGTGCCGCACCGTCAGGCGCTGGACGAGGACTCCCTCGCTGCTGCCGTGGCTGCGGTGGATCTGGTGCTCGACTGCTCCGACAATTTCTCCACCCGCGAAGCGGTCAACGCCGCGTGTGTGGCGGCACGCAAGCCGCTGGTCAGTGGAGCTGCGATCCGTCTTGAAGGGCAGCTCTCGGTGTTCGACCCGCGTCGTGCCGAGAGCCCGTGCTACCACTGCCTGTACGGCCACGGCAGCGAAGCCGAACTGACTTGCAGCGAAGCCGGCGTGGTCGGTCCGCTGGTGGGGCTGGTGGGTAGCCTGCAAGCGCTGGAAGCGTTGAAGTTGCTGGCGGGTTTCGGCGAGCCACTGGTGGGCCGCTTGTTGTTGATCGATGCACTGGGTTCGCGATTCCGTGAGCTGCGGGTCAAGCGTGATCCGGGATGCAGCGTCTGTGGTTCGCACCATGCATGAGGCGCCGATCGCCGTATTCGACTCCGGTGTCGGCGGTCTGTCGGTGTTGGCGGAAATCCAGCATCTGTTGCCCAATGAGTCGCTGCTATATCTCGGCGATTGCGGGCACATTCCTTATGGCGAGAAAACTCCGGAGTTCATTCGCCAGCGTTGCAGCGTGATGGCCGGGTTTTTCCGCGAGCAGGGCGCCAAGGCGCTGGTGATCGCTTGCAACACCGCGACCGTGGCCGGCGTCGCCGATCTGCGACGTGATTTTCCTGACTGGCCGATTGTCGGCATGGAGCCGGCGGTCAAACCGGCCGCCGCCGCGACACGCAGCGGAATAGTCGGCGTACTCGCCACCACCGGCACCTTGCAGAGCGCGAAATTCGCGGCCCTGCTTGATCGTTTTGCCACTGATATTCGGGTCATCACCCAGCCCTGCCCGGGACTGGTGGAGCGGATCGAAAGTGGCGATCTGCACAGCGAGGAACTGCGTCAGTTACTTCACCGCTATGTCGAACCACTGCTGGGCGCGGGCTGCGACACGATCATTCTCGGCTGCACTCACTATCCGTTTCTCAAGCCGATGCTCAAGACGATGCTCCCCGACGACATCCGCCTGATCGACACCGGCGCCGCCGTGGCCCGGCAACTTCAGCGTCTGCTGGCTGAGCGTGAACTGCTCGCCGGCGGCCCGAACCGCCCCGCGAAATTCTGGACCAGTGCCGATCCGCAATCCCTGAAAAACATCCTGCCGCTGCTGGGACAATTGCCCGGCGATGTGCAAAGCTTCGGTTTGTAAAAAAGATGTGTCATAACTAAAAATCAGCTGAACTTCTGTTCAAGCGCCGATTTCTATAGCGTCAAGCAAACTAAAAACCATACGACCGTTCGGAAAAGGATGTTTCAAGTGAAGCGACTATTCTGCTTGGCCGCGATTGCGGCCGCACTGATGGGGCAAAGTTTTACCGCGCAAGCTGCGGGTGTGGAATTCGGGGTTGGGGCAACCAGCGATTCAACGATGACGTATCGTCTGGGGATGAATTTCGACTGGGACAAGAGCTGGCTGCAAAGCGATGTCGGTCGTCTGACCGGTTACTGGAGCGGCGCCTATACCTACTGGGAAGGTGACAAGGGCTCCAGCAACAACAGCCTGTCGTTCTCGCCGGTGTTTGTTTACGAGTTTTCCGGCGAGTCGATCAAACCGTACGTCGAGGCCGGCATCGGCGCGGCACTGTTCTCCAACACTGAGTACGAAGGCAACAAGATCGGCCAGGCCTTCCAGTTCGAAGACCGCATCGGTTTCGGTCTGCGCTTCAATGGCGGGCATGAGGTGGGGATTCGCGCGACTCACTATTCCAACGCCGGCATGTCGAGCAACAACGAAGGGGTGGAAAGCTACTCGTTGCACTACACGATGCCGTTGTAAAAACCATGAAAAAGGAGCGCCTGGCGCTCCTTTTTTGTATTCAGAGATACGCCGTGGCAATCCCCTGGCGTTCCTCGATGCATTCCGGCGAGCCCATTTCGAACTCGCGGCAGATCAGCGGGCGTTTTTCGTAGATCGTGCACATCATCGTGTCGCGATCCAGTGCCGCGCACCAGCCGTCGTCCAGACGCAACATCACTTCACCACCCCAATCATCGGTGTCGATATAGCGCTCGGGCACGCCGGTGTCGGTGATCAGCAGCACTTCGAGCTGACAGCAGCAGGCCGCGCAGGTCGAACAGGTGACGGCGGGCTCGTCGATTGGCTGGAGGGGAATGGTTTTCATGGGCGCCAGTGTACGGCAGTGCCCGATAGGTGTGTGAAAGCCCTGACAGACGATTAGTCTTTCAGACGTCCGGACAGTTGGTGCAACAATGGAAACAGCAGCGCCCACAACAGACCGATGCCGATCAAAGTCGGTAACTCGCCGTAGGGAAACTGCACCCCGGCCAGTCTTCCACCGGCGCAATACGATAACGCGCCACCGACGGCCCCGAGCACACTCGCCAGCCACCAGGGCCGGGCGCTCCATTGCAGGCAGTGTCGCAATGTCGTGGCGAGCAACGCCCACAACAACATCAGCCACAGCGGAATCAACGGCGACAGATCCTTGAACTCGAAGACCCCGAGACCGCGCAGACCGCTGTCCACGGCGGTGCCCAGAATCACCACGCTGAGAATCAGCCGACCCTCCGCCGCCCAACTGCTGATCCAGCGCAAATGAATCACCAGCACCGCCAACGCCATCAGCAACCACAGACTGTTGCCGCCGAGCACGCAGGCCAGCCAGCCGATCTGGAACAGAACAGCATTGGCGATCCGCTCAAGCATCGAAGCGCCCGAGCAACGGTGCCGGCATGGCCGCCGGTTTGGCCAACAGCAATTGCGCGGTGCCGATGGTGCGTTCGAGAAATCCGCCCTCGCAGTAGCACAGATAAAACTCCCACAGCCGCAGGAAATAATCGTCGTAGCCCAGTTCGCTCAGGCGGGCGTGGGCGTGGCGAAAATTTTCGTGCCACAGGCGAAGGGTCCGGGCGTAGTGCAGGCCGAAGTCTTCCATGTGCAGCAGGTTCATGTCGGTGTCGCGGCTGACGATTTCGAGCATCTTCTGCACGCAGGGTAGGGCGCCACCGGGAAAGATATAACGCTGGATGAAATCCACGCCGCGTTTCGCCTGCTCGTAGCGCTGGTCCCGGATGGTGATCGCCTGCA
This sequence comes from Pseudomonas sp. HS6, assembly GCF_023375815.1. Lineage (NCBI taxonomy): Bacteria > Pseudomonadati > Pseudomonadota > Gammaproteobacteria > Pseudomonadales > Pseudomonadaceae > Pseudomonas > Pseudomonas sp. HS6. Next base: position 6,203,440 of record NZ_CP067412.1, read on the forward strand.
GCAGCATCAGCCCGTTGCTCTTGAGCAGGTGCGCACATTGCTTGAAGTAGGTCGGCAGGAATCGATGGCCGACCGCCTCGATCATCTCGATCGACACCAGTTTGTCGTACTGGCCGGTGAGGTCGCGGTAGTCCTTGAGCAGCAGCGTCACCCGGTCCTGCAAGCCGAGGCTTTCGATGCGCCGGGCCGTGAACGCGTATTGCTCTTTGGACAGCGTGGTCGTGGTGACTTTGCAGCCATAGTGCTGCGCTGCATACAGCGCCATGCTGCCCCAGCCGGTGCCGATCTCCAGCAGGTGATCGCCGGGCTTGAGCGCGAGTTTCTGGCAGATCCGCTCCAGTTTGTTCAGCTGCGCCTGTTCCAGGCTGTCGTCGGGGCTAAGGAATTGCGCTGCCGAATACATCATGGTCGGGTCGAGAAACTGCTCGAACAGATCGTTGCCGAGGTCGTAGTGCGCGGCGATGTTTTTCTGCGAACCCTTGCGCGTGTTGCGGTTGAGCCAGTGCAGACCGCGCACCAGCGGCCGGCCGATTTTCGCCAGTCCGCCCTCCATGCCGTCGAGCACCTCAAGGTTGCTGACGAAGACGCGTACTACGGCTGTCAGGTCCGGCGAACTCCAGTAGCCATGGATGAAGGCTTCACCGGCACCGATCGAGCCGTTACCCGCAACCATGCCCCACACCGCCGAATCGAGGACATGAATCTCGCCCAGCAACGCACTGCCCGGCGTGCCGAAGACCTGGCGTTCGCCGTCCTCGATCACCACCAGTTGCCCATGTTTGAGTTGTGCGAGCTGGCGCAGTACGCCTCGGCGCAGCAATGAGCTGGTGATGCCGTGAGTGCTGAACGGGAGGGCTCTGGCCGAAACGCTAGAGGACTTCATGGCGGTGCTCCTCGGGAGTCGCAGTGGCGGTTCGAAAGCTATCGTCAGCCGTCTGATGGGAAAACAGCGGGGTACGCTTGAGCAGCAATCGCAGGGCCTGCCAATAGATCGCGAGGGCGGTCTTGGCGGTCATCCAGGGAAAACGCCACAGATGCCGGTGCAGGTTGCGTCGATCAAGGGTTTCGCGTTTCAGGTTGAGCGTGGCGTCGAACAGTTTATGTTCGCCCTGCCAGTCGGCCATGTGCACGCCCAGGGTTTGCGCGGCGGGGCTGAAGCTCATGCGGTATTCCAGATCCGGCGGCAGGAACGGCGATACGTGAAACGCCTTGGCCACGGCGAAATGCTGGTGGAAATCGCGCACGCTGGTTGGCGCCCGCGCCGGCAGCACATAGTGATAGCGCTCGCGCCACGGTGTATTGCTGACTTCGCAGAGAATCGCCGCCAGTTGCCCGTCGGCCTCGTGGCAATAAAAGAAACTCACCGGGTTGAATGCCAGGCCCCAACTGCGGGGCTGGGTCAGCAGGCAGATCGAACCCTGCGGCTCGTGACCGAGGGCTTCATCGACCAGCAGGCGTACCGCATCTGTCAGCCGCACACCGCGACCGGTGAAGGTCTTGAGGTAGTCGGTCTCGCGAAATGAGAACGGTGCAAAGCGGCTCGCGCCCGCCAGGGGCGACAGTTTCAGCACGGCGTCCTGTTCGGCCAAGTCGAGGTAGATCAGTCCGATCCGGTAACGGAATTCATGACGGCGTGGGGCGAATCGCCGATGGGCGATCCAGCCGCTGTAGAGCGCGCTGTTCACAGGCTTTCTCCAAACGCTGCGGCGACGCGTAAGGCGCTGACCACACCGTCTTCATGAAAACCGTTGGCCCAGTAGGCACCGCAATAATGGGTGTGTTGCGCACCGTCGAGTTCGGCCCAGCGTTGTTGTGCCGCCACCGCTGCGAGGCTGAACTGCGGATGGGCGTAGGTGAAACGGGCAAGCACTTTGGACGGGGTGATGCCGGCGCTCTGGTTGAGGCTGACGCAAAATGTGGTGTCGCTCTGGATGCCTTGCAGGATGTTCATGTCGTAGGTCACGGCCGCCTGGGTGTGGCCGGCTCCGCCGAGGCGATAGTTCCAACTGGCCCAGGCCCGCTGGCGCGTCGGCAGCAGGCGAGTGTCGGTGTGCAGCACCACCTCGTTGTCGGCGTAGGGCAGGGCGCCGAGAATGTCCCGCTCGGCACTGCTCGGATTGGCCAGCAGGCCCAATGCCTGATCGCTGTGGCAGGCCAGCACGACTTTGTCGAAATGCTCGATACCGGCGGGGCTGTGGATAATTACGCCGTGCTCGTTGCGTTCGATCCGGGTCACCGGGCAGTTCACGCGGATCCGCTCTTTGAATGACTCGGTCAGCGGTGCGAGGTAGGCGCTGGAACCACCCTCGATCACTCGCCATTGCGGACGATTGCTGACCGACAACAAACCGTGGTTCTCGAAGAACCGCACGAAAAACTGCAGCGGAAAATTCAGCATCTGGGCCATCGGCATCGACCAGATCGCCGCGCCCATCGGCACGATGTAATGCAGGATGAAACGCTCGCCGTAGCCGCCGGCCTTGAGGTAATCGTCCAGCGTGGTGTCGGTGGCGATCCGCTGCTCGGCGAGGTCGCGCCGGGCTTCTTTATTGAAGCGCAGGATGTCGCGCAGCATGCCCCAAAACCCTGGCGAAAACAGATTGCTGCGCTGGGCGAACAGGCTGTCGAGGTTGTTGCCGTTGTATTCCAGGCCAGTGTCGGGGTCATTCACCGAAAAGCTCATCTCGGTGGCTTTGGCCGTCACGCCCAACTGGCCGAGCAAACGGATGAAATTGGGGTACGTCCAGTCGTTGAACACGATAAACCCGGTGTCCACTGCGTAATCACGCCCATCCACCGTCACGTTTACCGTGTGCGTATGACCGCCGACCCAGTCGCCGGCCTCGAACACCGTGACGTCATGTCGGCGATTGAGCAGATGGGCGCAGGTCAGGCCTGCGATCCCGCTACCGACTATGGCGATGTTCACGTCGCGTCCCGCAGCGGCGGGTTGCTGCGCACCATGCGTTTGCCGATGGCCAGCTGTACCCGGGCGGGCATTTTCGACAGTGGCCACAGGACCGCCATGAACAGGGCCGGAAAGGCGATTTCCAGTGGCCGTTCCTTGAGTCTGGCGAAGATGTGCCGGGCAGCTTTATCCACTGGCCAGCTCAACGGCATCGGGAAATCGTTTTTCGCCGTCAACGGGGTTTCGACAAAGCCAGGGCTGATGATTGTGACTTCAATGCCTTCGTCTGCCAGATCGATGCGCAACGATTCGAACAGATAACGCAGCCCGGCCTTCGACGCGCCGTAGGCTTCGGCACGGGGCAATGGCACGTAAGTGACGGAGCTGGCCATGCCCACCAGATGCGGCGCGGTCCCTTTGCGCAGCAAGGGCAGGGCGGCTTCGATGCAGTAACTGCTGGCGAGCAGGTTGGTGCGTACTACGTGTTCGATGATCGAGGCGTCGAATTGCTGGGCATCGACGTACTCGCAGGTGCCAGCGTTGAGGATCACGGTGTCCAGCGATCCCCAGTCCATCGCGATCTGTTCACCGATTTCCCGTACGGTCTGGCTGTTGGTCAAATCCCCCGGCACCACCAGCACTTGTCCCGGATAGCGTTGCGACAACACTTTGAGCGGTGCGATCTGACGGGAACTGACCGCCAGGTGCGCGCCGGTTTTCAGAATCTCTTCCGCCAGTGCCGCGCCGATGCCACTGCTGGCACCGGTCAGCCAATAACGCCTTGGAGTTGTACGACTCATCCCAGTCTCCTTTTCAGCCAGGCGATCACCCGGCCCAATACGGGTAGATGTTCATAAAGCAGAGCCCCGGCATCGAAGTAATCCCGGTGGCGATAAACCTTGTCGCGCCAGAGCAGGTGCGAACAGCCCGTGACGCGAATCACCTGTCCGCCAGCCAGGCGTGGGTGGCGGTAACTCATGACCCAGCGCAGGTAGCCTTCGCAGTCGCCGATCTGGTCGAACCCGTGGAAGTCGAACCGCAGCTCACTGACATTGGCGTACATCTCGCTGAAGTAGCTGCGCAATTGCGTCAGTCCCTGCACCTCGTGCAGCGGATCGGTGAAATGAATGTCCTCACTGTAGAGCGCGTCCAGGCTGTGCAGGTTGTCCTTGTTCAACTGCGCGAACTGGCGGGCGAAACGGCGCAGGAATTCACTCATACCCGCCTCCGGCCGCCTGACGTGACGGCAGGTTCTTGAACGCGGTCAGCGCCCGCTCCCGCGAGGTGCTCAGGTTGACGATCGGTGGCGGATAGTCCGCGACGCCGAACAACCCGCCGGCACTCGCCGGGTTGTGCACTTCTTTCTTGTTCAAGCCGGCCAGTTCAGGCAGCCAGTGCTTGATGAACAGACCTTCGCTGTCGAATTTCTCCGACTGGCTGACCGGGTTGAAAATCCGGAAGTACGGCGCCGCATCGGTGCCGGTCGACGCGCTCCACTGCCAGCCGCCGTTGTTCGCGGCCAGATCTCCGTCGATCAGGTGGCGCATGAAAAAGCGCTCGCCTTCGCGCCAGTCGATCAGCAGGTTCTTGGTCAGGAACATCGCCACCACCATCCGCAGGCGATTGTGCATCCAGCCGGTTTCGAGCAATTGGCGCATGGCCGCGTCGATGATCGGCAGGCCGGTGCGTGCCTCCTGCCAGGCCGCCAGTTCCTGCGGCGCATCGCGCCAGGCCAGGGCTTCGGTTTCCGGGCGGAACGCGCGATGGCGGGACACCCGGGGGTAACCGACCAGAATGTGTTTGTAGAACTCGCGCCACAGCAATTCGTTGATCCAGGTGACGGCGCCGACCTTGCCGCTTTCGAATTCGCCCTGATTGGTTTGCAGCGCGGCATGCAGGCATTGGCGCGGCGAAATCACACCGGCGGCGAGATAGGCCGAGAGTTGGCTGGTGCCTGGCTTGGCCGGGAAGTCGCGTTCGCTTTTGTAATAGTCGATCTGCACGTCGGCGAAGGTGTCGAGGCGTCGTTGAGCCTCGGTTTCACCAGCGGGCCACAGGTTGCGCAGGGCTTGGCCGGGTGTCGGGAAACCGTCGATGGACTCAGGCACCGGGTCGCTGTCGATGTGCAGCGGGGCCTGCGCGGACGGAGCATTAATCAGCGGCGGCATCGAGCCATGCAAGCGTTCGTAGCAGACTTTGCGGAACTGGCTGAACACCTGAAAGTAGGTGCCGGTCTTGGTCAACACGCTGCCCGGTTTGAACAGCAGCTGATCGAGGTAACTGTGAAACGCGATGCCTTCGGCTTGCAATGCCCGCTCAACCGCTGCATCGCGGCGGCTTTCGTGGATGCCATATTCTTCGTTGACGTGAACGGCCTCGACCTGCAATTGCCGGCACAGCTCAAGCAGCACCGCCGGCGCGTGATCCCAGCGCGGGGCGCTGCGGATCAGCAGCGGGATGTTCAGTTTGCCGAGGCTCTCGCTCAACTCCAGCAGGTTGCGTAGCCAGAAATCGATCTTGCACGGGGCGTCGTCATGTTCCTGCCATTGCTCGGGGCTCAACAGGTACACGGCCACGGTCGGGCCACGCTCGGCGGCGGCTGTCAGGGCGGTGTTGTCGTGTTGGCGCAAGTCGCTGCGCAGCCAGATCAATTGCATGGTGTTCTCGACAGTTTTCATTAAATCAACCCACGCTCTATCAGCACCTGATGCGCCGACAGAGGATCTTCGGCCAGGTACAGATCAGCGATCTCGGAGGTTCTTACGGACAACTCGGCGTGGTGGATGCACACCGTTGGTCCGGCAATCATTTTTGGGCAGTGGATGCCACTCAACAGTTTCGGCAACTGCGCAAGATTCATGGCTTTGCTGGAATACAGCAGTACGCCACGGGCGTGCAGGTGATCAATTGCCAACGCCAGTTCCCCGGCCGGCAGCGGCCAGTCGAACACCTGCACCGGGCAATCGGCGCTGCTGATCAGCCAGGCGCAGAGCCACAGGTGTGGCTCCAGCAGTAAATCCGACTGATTGACCAGCAGCAGTGGTGCGCTGCGTAACTGACGGTTGTTATGGTAGATGCGTGCGCCGAATTTGCTACGCAGCCAGGCGTGAAAGAACACCCGCTCCATCTGCGCCCCGAACTGGCCCTGCCAGCGCTGTTCGAGTTCCGCCAGCAACGGCATCAGCAATTGCTCGCACAGCGTTCGTGGCGGGTACAACGCCATCGCCTGATTGACGCAGTCGTCGAGGCTGCGCTCGTTCAATTGGGTGACCGCCAGCAATGCGGCCTGATGCAGGGGCTGCCATTCGTTTTCCAGCGGCTCGTTGAAGGCTTGCGGTGTGTCGAGCAGCGGTTTGACCTGACTGACCGCGACGCCTCGGTTGAGCCAGGTGAGGATGGTCTGGATGCGCTGCACGTGTTCGGCCGAATACAGGCGGTGCCCTTTGGGTGTGCGCTGGGGCACGATCAGCCCGTAACGGCGCTCCCAGGCGCGCAGGGTGATCGCGTTGACGCCGGTCTGGCGCGCGACCTCGCGGATCGGCAGCCAGCCGTCATCGAGGGCTTTCTTGAAGTCGGCGCCGAGGTCTTCGCGGGCGCTGGTGTCGGGGGAGTCATTCATCAAATGGCGTTTCGCAGGCTGAGGTTTTCCGGGTGCGGTTGCAGGTAAACCTGTTGCGCGATGTACGGATCGGGGTGTTGGCGAAAGTGATGCTTGAGCAGCGTCAGCGGCACCACCAGCGGCACGATGCCGTGGCGGTACTGGCCGATGACGTGCTGCATTTCCTGTTTGTCTTCGGCGCTGATGGCCCGTTTCAGGTAACCGCTGATGTGCTGCAACACGTTGCTGTGGGTGCGGCGTGTGGCGCAGGTGGTCAGCGCCGCCATCAATTGGCTGAAGTAGCGCGGGCCGAGTTCCACCGGATCGATCCGGCCCATGTTGCCCAGCAGATTGCCCAGCGCCTTGTATTGCACCGGGTTATGGGCCATCAGCAGGTACTTGTAGCGGGAATGGAAGTCGGTCAGGGCGCGGCGGCTCAAGCCTTGTTCGAGCACCTGCTGCCAGTCGCTGTAGGCGAACACTCGGGTGATGAAATTTTCCCGCAGGACCGGATCGTTCAGGCGCCCGGCTTCTTCGACCGGCAGGTCCGGGTGCTCGGCACAGAAGGCCTGGGCATAGATCCCGCGTCCGCTGCCAATCGGCGCGCCATTGTCGTGATAGACCTTGACCCGTTCCAGCCCGCAGGATGGCGATTGCTGCATGAAGATGTAGCCGCAGATGTCATCGAGTTCGGTGGCCATTTTCTGGCCGTAAGTGGCCAGCAAATCCGTCACGTTGGTCTCGCGATGAACAGTGCCGAGGGCCTGGGGATGATCCGGGTCGCCCACCAGCCGAATCGGCTCGCGAGGAATGCCCAGGCCAATCGCGACTTCAGGGCAGACCGGCACGAACTGGAAATATTCAGTGAGGGTGCGGGTGCACAGCCGCGATTCCTTGTGTCCGCCGTTGTAGCGCACTTCGGCGCCCATCAGGCAGGCGCTGATGGCGATCTTGGGTGGGGACGGTTCGGACATGGAGGCACCTCGAATCCAGATTTGTACAGAAAGTTTTTTCTGTACAACATTCGTTCAGCATAGATTCAAAGGTGTACAAGTCAAATTATTTGTACAAGATTTTGGCGATGGTTAGAGCCAACCCATTTTCCAGTGCGCATCGTCCTGCAATGCATGCCAGTCCAATTGTTGTCTGCGGCGGGTCAACACGGCCTGCAATTCGATCTCCAGCACAGTGCCGTCCTCGTCGCGGAACAGTTCGGTTACCAGAAAATGCTTTTCGCGGTTTTGCGGGAGGGCTGCTGTCCATTTCGACAGCAGCAATTTGCTCGGATTGAGGCGGTTCACTGCAAGTGTTCGTGCAGGCGGCGTGCAGCTTCCTGACCACTGAGCCACGCGCCTTCGACCCGGCCCGACAAGCACCAGTCACCGCATGCATAAAGCCCCAGATCGGCATCCGCCAGCGTGCCCCATTCATGGCTGGTGGCCGGGCGGGCGTAGAGCCAGCGGTGGGCGAGGCTGAAAGTCGGTGCGGGCATCGCACTGTGCAGCAACTCGGCGAAGGCGCCGTGCAACTGCTCGATCACAGCCTCCTTGGGCAGGTCGATGTGCTGCCGGCTCCAGGCGCTGGTGGCGTGCAGGACCCAGGTGTCGAGCGTGTTGTCACGCCCCGGTTTGCTGCGGTTGCGGGCCAGCCAGTCGAGGGCGCTGTCTTGTACGAAGCAGCCTTCGATCGGGGTATCCAGGGGCGTATCGAAGGCGAGGGCGACGGCCCAGGTCGGGTCCATCTTCACGCCTGCGGCAGCCCCGGCGAGTTTTGGCGCAGCGGCCAGCAATGCGGTGGCCTGCGGTGCCGGAGTGGCGATCACCACATGGCTGAACGGCCCATGGGTGAAGCCTTCCGCATCTTGCAGGTGCCAGTGTTCTTCGCCGCGATAGACCTCGGTGATCCGGCAGGCAAAATGCACTTCCAGACCGTCGAGCAAACCCCGGGTGATGGCGCTCATGCGCGGCGTGCCGACCCAGCGGGTCTGCTCGTCCGGCGACAGATTCAACTGTCCGCCATGATAGGTGTAGAGCTGCGGCGTCCACTCGGCGACCCAGCCCTGGCTTTGCCAGCGCTGGACTTCAGTGACAAAGCGGCGGTCGCGGGCAGTGAAGTACTGCGCGCCCATGTCCAGTGAGCCGGCATCGCTGCGCTTGCTCGACATTCGTCCGCCGCTGCCACGGCTTTTATCGAACAACTGAACGCTGTGCCCGGCCTCTGTCAGGGCCTGGGCGGCGGAGAGTCCGGCGATGCCGGTGCCAATGATTGCGATAGGTACAGTCATAGGGGCCTCGTTTACCTTTCTGTACAGACTACGCCGTGGATGAAACCTGTACAATTTTGTTTTTTGGTATAACTTCCAGCGTTTTCGTTCTGACAGCTTGGCCTATGGTTAAACAATAGAGCCTGCCCGATAGAAAAGATCCCTGCTTATAAAAATAGACTAGGGATCGGGGTAAAACGCCACGCGAGGAAGATGTCATGCACATATTGCTGACCGGCGGTACTGGATTGATCGGACGTCAGCTCTGCCGACACTGGTTGGGGCAGGGACATCGCTTGACCGTGCTGAGTCGTCGCGCGGAGAAAGTCGCGAAAATCTGTGGCGCCCAGGTGCGTAGCATTGCGCGTCTGGAGGACTTTGGCGAGGAGCCGGTCGATGTGATCGTCAACCTCGCCGGCGCACCGATTGCCGACCGGCCGTGGACCCATCGACGCAAGGCGTTGTTGTGGAGCAGCCGTATCGCGCTCACTGAATCGTTGCTGTCGTGGCTGGAGAATCGTGGGCAGAAACCATCGCTGCTGATCTCCGGTTCGGCGGTGGGTTGGTACGGAGACGGCGGCGAGCGCGAGTTGACCGAAGATTCGCCACCGGTAATCGACGATTTCGCCAGTCAACTGTGCATCGCCTGGGAAGAAACCGCGCAGCGCGCCGAAGCGATGGACATTCGCGTGGTGCTGGTGCGAACCGGGCTGGTGCTGTCGGCCGAGGGCGGTTTTTTGTCGCGCCTGTTGCTGCCGTTCAAACTTGGATTGGGCGGGCCTTTGGGCAATGGTCGGCAGTGGATGTCGTGGATTCATATCGACGATCAAATCGCCCTGATTGATTTTCTTCTGCACCGCAATCAGGCCAGCGGTCCTTATAATGCGTGCGCACCGAAACCTGTGCGCAATCGCGAATTCGCCAAGACGCTGGGCAGCGTGCTGCATCGCCCGGCGTTCATGCCGATGCCGGCCCTTGCCTTGAAGGTCGGGCTCGGCGAGATGTCATTGCTGTTGCTGGGTGGCCAACGGGCCACGCCGGCACGCTTGCTGGAAGCCGGATTCAGTTTCCGGTTCACGGATTTACGCGCGGCCCTGGACGATCTCTCCAGCCGCCTCTGAAATAGGACGTTGCATGACCGATCACGCCTTGCTTCTGGTCAACCTGGGTTCGCCGGCCTCCACTTCGGTGGCCGACGTGCGCAGCTACCTCAATCAATTTCTGATGGACCCGTACGTGATCGACCTGCCGTGGCCGGTGCGGCGTCTGTTGGTGTCGCTGATCCTGATCAAGCGCCCCGAGCAGTCGGCCCATGCCTACGCCTCGATCTGGTGGGATGAAGGCTCGCCGCTGGTGGTGCTCAGCCGTCGCCTGCAACAGCAGATGAAGGCGCAGTGGACTCACGGCCCGGTGGAACTGGCCATGCGTTACGGCGAGCCGTCTATTGAGACATGCCTGCTGAAACTGGTCGCGGCAGGGCACAAACGCGTCACCCTCGCGCCGCTTTATCCACAGTTCGCCGACAGCACCACGACTACCGTGATCGAAGAAGCCAAGCGGGTCGTGCGCGAGAAGAAACTCGATGTGCAGTTGTCGATCTTGCAGCCGTTCTACGATCAGCCGGAATACCTCGATGCGCTGGTGGAGAGTGCGCGGCCGCACTTGCAGCAGGATTACGATCACCTGTTGCTGAGCTTTCATGGTTTGCCGGAGCGGCACCTGACCAAACTCGATCCGACCGGCAATCATTGCTTCAAGGATGACAACTGCTGCAAGAACGCCTCGGCTGCCGTATTGGCCACTTGTTATCGCGCGCAATGCCTGCGCACGGCGGCATTGTTCGCTGAACGCATGGGGTTGCCGGACGGCAAATGGTCGGTGTCGTTTCAGTCGCGGCTGGGCCGGGCGAAATGGATCGAACCCTACACCGAAGCGCGGCTGGATGAATTGGCCAAAAGCGGCGTGAAGAAGATCCTGGTGATGTGCCCGGCGTTTGTTGCCGATTGCATCGAGACCCTGGAAGAGATCGGCGATCGCGGCAAGGAACAGTTCCGCGAAGCAGGAGGGGAGGAGTTGGTGCTGGTGCCGTGCCTGAATGATGACCCGCAATGGGCCAAGGCATTGGCGACGCTTTGTGAACGGGCGCCACTGGCCCTCTGAAAACATGATCGTTCCCACGCTACGTGGGAACGATCAACGCTCAAGGCTTAGAGCAGCGGCTCATCCGCCTTCTTGTGTTTCCAGCTGTCGTTGCCCGGCAGGATCAGGTTCAGCGCAATCGCCACCACCGCGCACAGCGCGATGCCTTTGAGGCCGAAGTCGTCCGGACCGGTGCCGGTGCCGACCAGCACACCGCCAATCCCGAACACCAGGGTCACCGAAACGATCACCAGATTGCGTGCTTCGCCCAGGTCGATCTTGTGACGGATCAGGGTGTTCATCCCCACTGCCGCGATCGAACCGAACAACAGGCACAGAATCCCGCCCATCACCGGCACCGGAATGCTTTGCAGCAGGGCGCCGAACTTGCCGATGAACGCCAGGCTGATGGCGAAGATCGCCGCCCAGGTCATGATTTTCGGGTTGTAGTTCTTGGTCAGCATCACCGCGCCAGTCACTTCGGCATAGGTGGTGTTGGGCGGACCGCCGAACAGGCCGGCTGCCGTGGTAGCAATACCGTCGCCGAGCAGGGTGCGATGCAGGCCCGGCTTCTTCAGGTAGTCGCGACCGGTCACGCTGCCGACCGCAATCACGCCGCCGATGTGTTCGATGGCCGGGGCCAGCGCCACCGGGACGATGAACAGGATCGCCTGCCAGTTGAACTCCGGCGCGGTGAAGTGAGGGATCGCAAACCAAGGGGCGGCGGCAATCTTCGCGGTGTCGACCACCCCGAAATAAAACGCCATGCCGAAACCCACCAGTACGCCGGAGATGATCGGCACCAGGCGGAAAATGCCTTTGCCGAACACCGCCACGATCAACGTGGTCAGCAGCGCCGGCATCGAGATCATCATCGCGGTCTGGTAATGGATCAGCTCCGAGCCGTCACCGGCCTTGCCCATGGCCATGTTCGCGGCAATCGGTGCCATGGCCAGGCCAATGGAGATGATCACCGGACCAATCACCACCGGCGGCAGCAGACGGTCGATGAAGCCAGTGCCTTTGATCTTCACGGCCAGGCCAAGGAAGGTGTAGACGAAACCGGCCGCCATCACGCCGCCCATGGTCGCGGCGAGGCCGAACTGGCCCTTGGCGAGAATGATCGGGGTGATGAAGGCAAAGCTCGACGCCAGGAACACCGGCACCTGACGCCCGGTGACGATCTGGAACAGAATCGTCCCAAGACCTGCGGTAAACAGTGCCACGTTCGGGTCAAGGCCCGTGATCAGCGGCATCAGCACCAGGGCGCCGAAAGCCACGAACAGCATCTGTGCGCCAGACAGCACCGTGCGCCAGAGCGGATCGTTGAACTCTTGCTGCATGGTTACGCGTCCTTCTGCTTGGTGCCGAAGATCTTGTCACCGGCATCGCCAAGCCCAGGAATGATGTAACCGTGCTCGTTCAGTTTTTCATCGATGGACGCGGTGTAGATGATCACGTCCGGGTGCGCCTTCTCGACAGCGGCAATGCCTTCCGGCGCGGCAACCAGCACCATCGCGCGGATATCCTTGCAACCGGCCTTCTTCAGCAAGTCGATGGTTGCCACCATGGAGCTGCCGGTGGCGAGCATCGGGTCGATGATCATCGCCAGGCGTTCGTCGATTTCCGGAACCAGTTTTTCCAGATAGGTGTGGGCCTGCAGGGTTTCTTCGTTACGGGCAACGCCAACGGCGCTGACTTTGGCGCCCGGGATCAGGCTCAGCACGCCTTCAAGCATGCCGATGCCGGCACGCAGGATCGGCACGACAGTAATCTTCTTGCCGGCGATTTTCTCGACCGACACAGTGCCGCACCAGCCTTCGATATCGTAGGTTTCCAGCGGCAGATCTTTTGTAGCTTCATAGGTCAACAGGGCACCGACTTCCTGAGCGAGCTCGCGGAAATTCTTGGTGCTGATGTCTGCACGGCGCATAAGGCCAAGTTTGTGACGGATCAGCGGATGGCGGATCTCTTGGATGGACATGGGGAAAGGCTCCGGCGGCGGGCAAAAAAACCGGCCTAGATTAATCTATCCGAGGGTGATGTCCTATAGGACATACAGTACGTTAGTCCACAAATGCTTGATTCGGCCGTGCGGGATGCGTACCTTTGCCCGCTTTTCCGAAACAGACCCCCCTTGGAGAGCGCCATGTCCGCTGATCTCGAGCATATCCGTCAAGTCATGCGAGAGGCTGACTGCCTGTACACCGAAGCTGAAGTCGAGGCCGCCATTGCCCGCGTCGGTGCACAAATCAACGAACAACTGGCCGAGAGCAACCCGGTGGTGTTCTGCGTGATGAACGGCGGGCTGATCTTCTCCGGCAAGCTGCTGACCCATCTGCATTTCCCGTTGGAAGCGTCCTACCTGCACGCGACCCGCTATCGCAACGAAACCAGCGGCGGCGACCTGTTCTGGAAAGCCAAGCCGGAAGTCTCGTTCATCGACCGCGACGTGCTGATCATCGACGACATCCTCGACGAAGGTCACACCCTGGGCGCGATCATCGACTTCTGCAAACACGCTGGCGCGCGCAAAGTGCACACCGCCGTGCTGATCGACAAGGACCACGACCGCAAGGCCCGTCCTGACCTGAAAGCCGATTTCGTCGGCCTGCCGTGCATCGACCGTTACATCTTCGGTTACGGCATGGACTACAAAGGCTACTGGCGCAACGCCAACGGGATCTTCGCCGTCAAAGGCATGTAATTCCGGGTAACCCCGATCCCTGTGGGAGCGGGCTTGCCCGCGATGGCGGACTGTCTGACACATTGATGTCGGATAGATCGACGCTATCGCGGGCAAGCCACGCTCCCACAGTTGTTTTGGGCATGCTGATCCATCCGGTACACCCATGCTAGAGTGCTCGGCCCCGCCCTCCGGAGCCTGTCATGAGCCTCTTGATCCGCAGCTGCGCCGCCCTGTTGCTGACCCTCAGCCTGCCCCTGGCCGCCGCCCCGATGCACAGCCAATTCCTGCCGCCCGACGACCTGACTCTGCGCGATGCCGAACCCGAGCAACAGCAACTGTTGCAGGTCACCGACTATTCCGTGGTGGTCGGCGCTCAGCGTCAGTCCAACCAGCAGCCGATTCCGGTCACCTCGCCGCTGATGATTCGCCTCAAGGGCAAGTCCCTGAACAAAGGCGCCACCATTAATCAGGTCCTGGTCAGTTTCGACGGCGAAAGCAAAAGCCTGAAAAAACCGGTGTATGACGACAAGAGCAAGACCCTGACGCTCTTCTATCCGTTGGCCCAATACCGGGTGGTGATCGATCTGTTGCGCAACGACACGGTGTACGTGCAGTTCCTGACCTACGCCAACGGCCACATCTGGGCCGATCTGCACACCGGCAGCACGCGTGCGCGTTGAGCCCTGTACCCGGGCGGGGGTAAACTGCCCGCCCCGTGAAATGTCTGCGAGCTGGAGTCGGCAATGCGTAAAGATAAGAAGCAAGTGATTGGTGACGAGATCGGCGATGAGCAGATCAAGCTGTTCCTCGATTTTGAGCCGGTCGACGCCACTTCGCCGTCGCTGCACAAACTGGTCAAGGCCTACCGTGGCCTGCGCATCGACGATTTCGAGCGCTTCCTGACCTTCTTCGTTGCAGCCGGTTATGACGTGGACGGCAAGGACGAGCACGGCAAGACCTTCGTCGACCAGATCCGCGACCAGCGCAACGCACCGGAATACATCGAGCTGATCGAGAAGGCGCGCGGCTGATCGCTCGCGGTTTTCCCGAGGCATAAAAAAACGCCCCGCACTCACTGAGTGCGGGGCGTTTTTCATGGAGCCGAATCAGGCGTAGCTTTCGGTCTCGTTACTGGCTTCAACCAGTTCCAGCGCGACGTTGTTCTGCGCGTTGATCTTGCGATACAGCGCAGCGTCGGTCTCCAGGACCTTTTCACGGGCCGGGAAGATTTCCGCCAGTTTGGCAGCCCACTCACCCTTGGCTTGGGCCGGGAAGCATTTCTCGATCAGTTCCAGCATGATCGAAACCGTCACCGAAGCACCTGGCGAAGCACCGAGCAGAGCGGCGAGGGAACCGTCCTTCGCGGCTACCAGTTCGGTACCGAACTGCAGGATGCCGCCTTTTTTCGGGTCTTTCTTGATGATCTGCACCCGTTGGCCAGCCACTTCCAGGCGCCAGTCTTCGGCTTTCGCCTGCGGGTAGAAACGACGCAGGGAATCCAGGCGCTGTTCCATCGACTGCATCACTTCGCTGACCAGGTACTTGGTCAGGTCCATGTTGTTCTTCGCCACGGCCAGCATCGGGCCGATGTTGCCGGCGCGAACCGACAGTGGCAGGTCCATGAAGGAGCCGTGCTTGAGGAACTTGGTGGTGAAACCGGCGTATGGTCCGAACAGCAGGGACTTCTTGCCATCGACCACGCGGGTGTCCAGGTGCGGCACCGACATCGGTGGCGAACCTACCGCAGCCTGGCTGTAGACCTTGGCCTGGTGATGCTTGACCACTTCCGGGTTATCGCAACGCAGCCACTGGCCACTGATCGGGAAACCGCCGAAGCCTTTGCTTTCTTCGATGCCCGAGGCTTGCAGCAGCGGCAGAGCCGCGCCACCGGCACCGAGGAACACGAACTTGGCATCGACTTCGCGGCTGCTGCCGCTGTTGACGTCCTTGATGCTCACCGTCCAGCCATTGGCGTTACGCTTCAGACCGGTCACGCGCTTGCAGTACTTGACCTGGGCATCCGGTGCGCTGGTCAGGTGCTTGAGCAACTGATTGGTCAACGCGCCGAAGTTGACGTCGGTGCCGTTGATCACGCGGGTGGCGGCGAGCACTTGGTCTTGCGGACGCCCCGGCATCATCAATGGCATCCACTCGGCCATCTTCGCCTTGTCTTCGGTGTATTCCATGTCGGCGAAGGCGTGGTGCTTGTGCAGCACGTTGAAGCGTTCCTTGAGGAATGAAACGCCTTTTTCGCCTTCGACGTAGCTCAGGTGCGGCACCGGGCTGATGAAGGATTTGCACGAGCCGAATGTGCCTTTCTTGGTCAGGTACGACCAGAACTGCTTCGACACCTCGAACTGGGTGTTGATGTGCACGGCTTTCTTGATGTCGACGGTGCCGTCGGCAGCCTGCGGCGTATAGTTCAGCTCGCACAGGCCGGCGTGGCCGGTACCGGCGTTGTTCCACGGGTTGGAACTTTCCGCAGCACCGGAATCCATCAGCTCGACGACTTCCAGCTTGATCGCCGGGTCGAGCTCTTTGAGCAGGACTGCAAGGGTGGCACTCATGATGCCGGCCCCAACCAGAACTACGTCGACTGCTTCGTTATGCGCCATTTAACGCGTCTCCAAAATCTGCAGCACCAAATTGTCGGCATGGCTGCCAGGTATCCGGGGCAGGTCAGTTGCGCCCCAGGAACCCATGGCCAGGTTTGCCATGTCCGAATCTTCGCAATTTTTCGCAACTTCGACGGATGCGTGCGGCCTGGCTTCAAGAGTCACATGAACTCATTTCAGCACAGGGCTGGCAATTCGACTTATGGTCGAGACATCCGTTTGTGCAACCAAATCCGTAGCGGACAGGCTTCAGGCTCCGGTATTCGAGGCGTACCCGTTCCTGTGTCGTTGGGCTGTTTCAGACGCTAATGGTGCATGTTCAGACGCAAAACTATTCATTTGCTCGCCACACTCTTGTGAAGTTGTGAAAACCCGTTTTTTTCACGCTCTTTTGAAGACGTGAACCTCAAAAAGGGCTGTCCGGGCCTGGCACCGTGCCCGGAAGGATTGCCGCCACGCGATACATGGGCAGGCAAAACGGGCAAACAACTCAGTGACCGAGCGTCATGACAGCTCTGCAGATTCGCGAAAAGCGGGGATTTGCCAGGGAAACAGCAAGCACGCCAGCTTCACTCGATCTGTGTGGGCGGCTCTCTGTGGGCGATTTTGATGCCAATGCAAGCGCATTGACGCTGTTGCGGGGCCCGATCAGGAGACGTCCTTATAATCGGGGGGAGATTGTATCGAAGAAATGCGGGGAGTTGGTCGAGTTTAATGACTTTTATTAGGCATCCGGTCAGATGCTCAACATCGCCTGGGCCCGTGCGCGTGGGCGCTGGTGTTCGACCCGGGCACTGGCAGGCAGTGGCTGGTGCAACCAGTTGAGGCGGATTTCCTCGATTTCGACCCAGCCGTCACCCATTGGCTGCAGGCTGCATTGTTTGAAAGCCTGGCAATGGCCGTTGCGGTCGAGCAGGGCGAAGCTGCGGTGCAGTGGGCGTGGAGCGAACAACGAGATCAGATAGCGCATGGTTTGTGTTCCTTCTGGAGATCTGTGGTGAAGATTGTCAAAAGACCGTGAAGCGAACATGTAAGGGCGGTGAACAATCTGTGACAGGAACCGTGTGCGCCGGGGTTTGTCTGAGATTTCAGTGCTGGTGACCCGCAGTGGCGCACCGCTATACTGCGGGCCTGTCTGTGCCTGATTCTGGAGAGAAGAGCATGTTGCAACGCCTGTTGTTCGGTTTGATCACTGTGACCAGTTTGACCCTGGTTGGCTGCGCCCACAGCCCGCAACAACTGAGCCCGGAACCCAAGCTGACCACTCAGTTGGCACCGGTCGGCCACGGCCAGCCTGTGGTGGTCCGCGTGGTTGACGGTCGTCCGTCGCCAACCCTGGGCACTCGCGGTGGCCTGTACCCGGAAACCAGCGCCATCACTGTACAGCGCGAGCAGATCCTGCCGAAGTTGCAGGCACAGGCCGAAGCGGCCGTGCGTCTGCTGGGCTTCACCCCGTCCAACGGTGCGATGAATGCTCCACAACTGACCGTGACCCTGACTGAACTGAAATATCAGTCGCCGAAAGAAGGCATGTACGTGACCGAGGCCACCATCGGCGCGACCTTCCGTTCCGACGTGCAGAGCGGCAACCGTCGCTACAGCGGCCGTTACGGCGCGTCGCTGGACCAGCGTTTCGGCATGGCGCCGAATCAGGAAACCAACACCAAACTGGTCAGCGATGTGCTGAGCGATGCGCTGACCCGTCTGTTCAAGGATCCGACTGTGGGTCAGATCCTCGCTGAATAAGGCTAGCGCCTGATGTGAAAAAGCCCGGGGCCAGTGATGGATTCGGGCTTTTTTGTGGGCGGTAGATTTGTGTTGTCCGGGAGATCCTACCCCCTCACCTCAGCCCTCCCGAAACGTCGGACCGCCCCAAGGGACGAGGGGGAAAGGGAGCCTATCTATGTTGTTCTTGAGATCTACATTCACCTTGAAATTTCAGGTCGATGTACCTCGAAAAACAACTCGGTCAGTTCCCTCTCCCTCCGGGCGGTCCGACGTTTCGGGAGGGTTAGGGTGAGGGTGCTTTTGCTTTCAGGCGGCCTGGGAATAGAAGTCGAGAACGCTGACGCCAGTCAGCAAATCGGTCTCGGGCAAGTCCGCATGCTGATGCCCGCCGAGGGCGCAATACACCAGCCAGTGACGGTCCTGAACATTGAAGGCCAGGCTGCCGACGAGGGTCTGTTGTTCGTCGGACGGGGAGATGAGGTACAGGCGATCCTGGTTTTCCGCGTGAAGCATGTCGCATTCCGTTTATGTTTCGAGGCGCGCAGGGTGGCCGAAACAAATGACGATGCCGTGACACAGGACAGCCATCGGTCGATTGTTGCGTTATTTGTCGTAAAGGGTAGGGCTGCGGGGGAGGGTTTCGGTAGAATCCGCGCCGCGGTCGTCGGTCTGGCGTTCGCCATTCCGGTTTAGATTGAGGTCTGTGATGTCGCTGCACTTGATGACGCTGTTTACCGCCCATCCCGCCAAACTGATCAACCTGCTGGCCCTGCTGTTGGCCTTCCCGGGCAGTTGGCTGTTGCACGCGACCCGCCGCCGTGAACAGCGGGCGATGGCCAGTATCGCGGCCCAGCGTCAGAGCCGGCCTGATCAGGAGCCGGTGCTGGATTGGGCGACCCTGCGCATGAATCGCTTCTTCTACCGCTTCGGCTTTGCCTGTCTGGGCCTGGCGTTGCTGGTGTCCTGGATCAGTACCCGCTACTGAACGAAAAACGGCGCCCGAAGGCGCCGTTTTTGTATCCGGCCGAAACCGCTTACAGCGGCAAGCCAGCCTTGACCCGGTACTGATTGCGCACCGGCGTCGCATATTGCAGCACCAGATACGGACGATGCTCCTCGGGGCAGGCGTCCAGACGGTTCTGCCACTCTTCCTGGGCCTTGGCCAATTCCTCGGCGCCGAACACCTCGGCAGCCTTCGGCACGTTCAACTGCGGATCGGCATCGGCCCACTGCGCGTACGCCAGGTAATGCACCGGGAACAGCCGGTAGCCGCCGAGAATCTGCTTGTCCATTTCGACCGCCAATTGCTTGGTGTCTTCGAACAATTCGCTGATCGGCGCGGCGAAGTTCACGTGCACCCGGCCCTTGTAGCCGGTGATGCCCTTGGCGATGCTCACGTCATCTTCGCCCGGCGCCTTGGCGTAGGTGCCGGTGGTGGCGCGGATGTACAGCTCGCGGGCCTTGGCCTGGTCGCACGGGTCGTATTCGTAGCTGATCGACACCGGGGTCACGTTCAGCGACTGAATGACCTCGCCGAACGGCTCGTCCTTGCGGCTCATGTGGAACATCTTGAGGATCGCCGACTCGGTACGGTCGTCGCCGTCCTTCGCGCGGCCTTCGGCCTGGGCGATCCAGATCGAAGCGCAGTCGTTGCGGATCGAATGGTTGATGTAGGCCGACAGCAGTTGGTAGGCGGCCATTTTCTCGCGACGCCCGGTGATCGAACGGTGAACGATGAAGCTCTTGTTCAGCCGCATCAGGTCGCTGACGAAAGGCTTTTGCAGCAGGTTGTCGCCAATCGCGATGCGCGGGGTCGGCAGGCCGGCGTGGTACACCGCATAGTTGACGAAGGCCGGGTCCATCACGATGTCGCGGTGGTTGGCGATGAACAGATAAGCGCTGCCGGACTTGAATTGCTCGACACCGGTGTAGGTCACGCCGTCGGTGGCGCGCTCGATGGTGTGGTCGACGTAAAACTCGACCTTGTCCTGCAAAGTCGCCACCGACGTCACGTCGGCGAACTCACGACGCAGCCGATGGGCTATAAGTGGTTTGAGCATCCAGCCGAAGGCACCGGCGAAACGCGGGAAGCGGAAGTGGGTGAGGATATCTAGAAACGCCTTGTCGCCGAGCAGTCTTGCCAGTACCGCAGGTACTTCGCTGTCGTCGTAAGGTCGGATGGCATCGAATTCGCCCATCATGCTCTCTTGTTGGAAACGGCTAGGGTAAGTAAAGGTTTTGATCGAAAACCAACGGGGCACGGTCTGAAAAAGCAGCCAGACAAAAATAGCCCTGCAAATAGACCGGCGATTATACGCACAAGTCACCCGGGAGACCGCGATGCTGGAAAGCGCACTGTATGAATGTCCGTACTGTGGGGAGGAAGTCGAGACGACAGTGGACCTGTCGGCGGGTGATCAGACCTATATTGAAGACTGTCAGGTGTGTTGCCGGCCGATTACGTTTGTCCTGCAGGTCCATGGCGAGGACTGGTTTCTGGAAGTGTTCAGCGAAAACGAGTGAGGTGCGCCCATGCAGCGAATCTACGAGCCGGAAAACCTGATGGAGGGCGAGATGCTCAAGGGCATGCTCGCCAGCGAAGGCATCGAGGCGCATCTGGTCGGGCGCGATTTGCTCGGTGGTACGGGTGAGTTGCCGATCTTCGGCCTGCTCGGGCTGTCGGTCGAGAACGATCAGGCCGAATACGCCCGCGAACTGATCAGCGCGTACAATGCCGCGCTGCCGCTGCCCGGCGATGAACCGGAGAGCTTCCCCGGTACGCTGGTCTGTTAGGCTGGCGTTCGTTTTAGTCTTGAGTCGTGCTGCCCCATGTGTGGACGTTATGCCCTGTTTCGCTGGAACCGCGACTTCGCGGCGCTGCCAGGTTTTCCCGCCGATCAACTGGCGCAGTGGAACATTTCCCCCAATGATTCGGTGTTGATGCTGCGTGCCGAAGCCGATGGCCAGCGCACGCTGGCCCGCGCCCGTTGGGGGCTGACGCCGCCGTGGCTGACTGACTTGTCGCGCACCCCGGCCCATGCCCGGGCCGAAACCGTCGCCGAACAACCGATGTTCCGCGAAGCCCTGCGCCTGCGGCGATGCCTGCTGCCGGCCAACGGGTTCTACGAATGGCGCGGCACCACGCGCAAGCGCCCGTACTGGCTGACGCCGGGGGAAGGTTCTTCTCTGTTTTTTGCGGCGATCTGGGAGGCGTATCCGGTGCAGGAGCAGGTCTGGCTCAGTACTGCGGTGATCACTCAATCGGCGGCCAGTCAGCGCCGGCCGTTGATTCTCGATGAGGCGGGGCAGGCGGCGTGGCTTGATCCCGCGACACCGCTACATGTCCTGCAAGGCCTGCTCGCCAGCGAACCCGCTGCCTTGCGCGAGCGGGTGCTGGCGAACATGGTCAATGATCCGAAACTCAATGGGCCGGAGTGTTTGACTCCGGCCTAGCAGCAGATCAAAAGCCCCCCCCTCACCCCAACCCTCTCCCGGAGGGAGAGGGGACTGATTGGGGAATGCTTCAGTAATGCACCGACTTGAAGGCTCTGCTTTGAATCCATAATCGACTGGTTTTTTCAGGTCGATGTATGTCGCAATACACCTCGGTCGGTCCCCTCTCCCTTTGGGAGAGGGCTAGGGTGAGGGGGCTTTTGACTGTTGACTTTTAGCCTCCGACGTCAAACCTTGAACTGATTGATCAACCGCCGCTGCTGCTCCGCCAGTTTGGTCAAATCCGCACTCGCCGAACTCGACTCATCCGCACCACCCGCCACTTCATTCGCCACCTGACCAATATTGATCACATTGCGGTTGATATCGTCAGCCACCGCGCTCTGTTCCTCGGCGGCGCTGGCAATCTGGGTGTTCATGTCGTTGATCACCGACACCGCCTGGGTAATGGTCTCCAGCGCTTCGGCCGCCTTGGCCGCGTGCTGCACGCTTTCGTCGGTGCGGTTCTGGCTGTCTTCCATGACCCGCACCACATCACGTGTGCCCTGTTGCAGTTGCTGGATCATGCTCTGGATTTCTTCGGTGGCCTTCTGGGTTTTCTGCGCCAGGTTGCGTACCTCGTCGGCCACCACGGCAAACCCGCGACCCTGCTCGCCGGCACGGGCGGCCTCGATGGCTGCGTTGAGGGCCAGCAGGTTGGTCTGCTCGGCGATTCCGCGAATGGCGGTGAGGATCGCGTTGATGTTTTCGCTGTCCTTGGCCAGCGTCTGCACTACGTCCACGGCCTTGCTGATTTCCACGGCCAGCACGCCGATCGAGTTCGACGTATCGCGCACGATCTGCATGCCCTGGCTGGCAGCCTGATCGGCATGGCTGGCAGCTTGCGCGGCCTGGGTCGCATTGCGCGCCACGTCCTGAGCGGTCGCCGTCATTTCCTGCACGGCGGTGGCGACCTGATCAATCTCGGCCATCTGCTTTTGTATGCCGATGTTGGTACGGATCGCGATGTCTGCCGTGTGTTCCGAAGAGTCGCTGACGCTCTGTACCGACGACACCACCTGCGTGATCATCGCCTGCAACTTCGCGAGGAAGGTATTGAAGCCTTTGGCGATTGAACCGAGTTCGTCATTGCGGTCACTGCTCAAGCGACGGGTCAGATCGCCTTCGCCCTGGGCGATGTCATCGAGCATGGTGACCATTTGCTTCAGTGGCCGAGCGATACCGTGGCCCACCAGCCAGATCACCAGCAAACCGAGGCCGGCGATGATCAGACCGACCATGGCCATGCCGAAGGTGTCGGATTTGCGCTGGGCGTCGAGGTCGCCCTGAAGTTTCTGCAGATCCGCCATCACCGCGTCGAGCGGCAATTGCAGCATCAGCGTCCAGCGTGCGTCGGTCTGGCCGATGCCGAACGGCAGGTACAACTCGATCCGGCCCGACTCCTTATTGACGGTGTAGGTCACTTCGCCGCGCTTGATATTGGCCATGTTGGCAATCTGCTGGGCATCGAGGATGTCGCTGACTTTCTCGCCGAATTTGCTCGGGTCCTTGGTGTAGGCGACGATCCGGCCGTTGCCGCCGATCAGGGCCATTTGCCCGGCGCCGCTGTACAGTTTCTGGTTCGCGCCGAGGAGCATTTCCTGGATGAAGTTCACCGACAGGTCGGCACCGACGATGCCCTGGAAGGCGCCGTTGAGCATGATCGGTTTAATAAAGGATGCGAGCATGACGATCTTGTCGCCGACTTTGTAGGGCGCCGGATCGATCACGCAGGATTTCTTGGTTTCTTTCGAACACAGGTAGTACTCGCTGGCACGCACGCCGGTGGACAGGACTTTCTGGTCGTCGACGTCCACCAGTTTGTCCAGGCCCAGGGTACCGTCCTCGTTGCGGAACCACCACGGCAGGAAGCGCCCGTTGGCGGCGTCGATGCCGACTATGCTGGTGCCGACGTAGGCCGCGTCATTGTGGTCCAGTGCGTTCTTTTCCCAACCGATGTAGGTGCCGAGAATCTTCGGGTTCTTCTCGACGTTTTCCTTGATCAGGCTGATCAGTTGCTCGCGGCTGACGCTCAGTCGCGGCTGACCATCGGCGCCCGGGGTGCCAAGCAGGGCGTTGACCCGCACCAGTCCGCCGGCAATCAGCAGTGGCGCTTCCAGCTCGCGCTGGATCTGGCTGACCTGGGTTTGCGCCAGCGAGGTCAGGCGTTGTTCGATGACTTGCTCGAACTGAGCCTGGGTTCGTTGTTGAACCATCTCTTGGGTGCGGGCGCCGGAAAACAGCGCATACAGCACCAGCGCCGCCACCACGCTGAGAACGATGGCGCCGGCCAGGGCCGCCACGGAAAACTGGATCGACTTGAATTTCATGGAAGCTCCGCACGCAAGAGGACGTCTGCGCTGCTGTATCGGCAGCCACTATTGCGCCATGAGGCGAAGTGCGAGCAATTGAAGGTGGATGTCGCAAATGGATCAGTACGCGACGCAGTTGCAAAGGGCTTGCAAGGGGATGTGAATTTTTTCCTACAGGTCGGGCGGGCGCCTTCTGAAAGTGCGTGCATCACGTCTGTTGTATCTGGCGTCGATACAATTACCCGCCTAGGATACGCGGCATGTTTTCAGGGAGCTTTTGAATGAACAAGACATTGGTTGTAGGTGCACTGAGCGCGGCGCTGTTGCTGGCCGGTTGTCAGTCGGTCAACACCACCAGCGGCGGTGCCGTGGGCGTGGAGCGCAAGCAGTACATGTTCAGCATGCTGTCCTCGCAAGAGGTCGACCAGATGTATGCCCAGTCCTATCAGAAGACCGTTGGCGAGGCGTCCAGCAAAGGTGTGCTGGACAAGACCAGCAACGAAGCCAAACGGGTTCAGGCGATTGCCAACCGCTTGATCGCCCAGGCGCCGAACTTCCGTCCGGATGCGGCGCAGTGGCAGTGGGAAGTAAACCTGATCAAGAGTGACGAGCTCAATGCCAACTGCGGCCCTGGCGGCAAGATCATTTTCTACACCGGGCTGATCGACAGCCTGAAACTGACCGACGATGAAATCGCCGCAGTCATGGGCCATGAAATCGCCCACGCCCTGCGCGAGCACGGTCGTGAAGCGATGTCCAAGGCCTATGGCATCGAGATGGCCAAGCAGGGCGCTGGCGCATTGCTCGGCCTGGGTCAGGACAGCCTGGCGTTGGCCGACACCGTGGCCAACTACGGCATGACGCTGCCCAACAGCCGCGCCAACGAGAACGAAGCCGACCTGATCGGCCTGGAACTGGCCGCTCGCGCCGGCTACAACCCGAACGCCGCGATCACCCTGTGGAACAAGATGAGCAAGGCGTCCGAAGGTGCACCACCAGAGTTCATGAGCACTCACCCGGCATCGTCCAGCCGGATCGCCTCATTGCAGGCGGCCATTCCGAAGGTCATGCCGCTTTACGAGAAAGCGCCCAAGTCCTGAAACAATGATCGCTCCCACACCGAGTGTGGGAGCGATCTGCCGGATCAGACCCAGCCGCTGCTCTGCATCGCCTTGTATACCGCGACGATCGCCAGAATCATGAACGCCGAAGCCGCGAGGCGACGGATCAGGGTCAATGGCAATTTGTCTGCGGCAAAGTTACCCGCCAGAACCACTGGTACGTTGGCAATCAACATGCCGAGCGTGGTGCCGATGATCACCAGCCACAGTTCCGGGTATTGCGCGGCCAGCATCACGGTGGCGATCTGGGTTTTGTCGCCGATTTCCGCGAGGAAGAAGGCGATCAGCGTGGTCAGGAACGGCCCGAACTTGCGGGCGGTGCTCGCTTCATCGTCGTCCATTTTGTCCGGCACCAGCGTCCACAGGGCGGTGGCGGTGAAGCTCGCGGCGAGAATCCAGTGCAGGACCGTATCGGAGAAGAAGCTGCCGAACCAGGCGCCTACCGCACCGGCTGCCGCGTGGTTGGCCAGGGTCGCCGCAACGATACCGGCAATGATCGGCCAGGGTTTGCGAAAGCGAGCGGCGAGAATCAGCGCGAGCAGTTGCGTCTTGTCGCCGATTTCGGCCAAGGCAACGATTGCGGTGGGAACGAGTAACGAGTCCAGCATCAGGATTTCCTAAGGGGCGGGTCGACACGGCTATGACACGTACAGCCTTCCCGCCCCGGGTAAGGTGTGCGTGTCATAGGTCTTGTCAAACCCTGCGATCCGTCTGCTGCGGACGCTTGGGTCGCATACGCCATGATCTGAGGATCAAGTATGTTGACGTATGCCGGACGAGCATGGCGCTCGTGGGAGACTACTCCCCTAGGACGGAGCGGATTCTGCCTAGGCAGAATCCATTCGGCAAGTGCTAATTTTCAGCCGCGCTTGGCCCGGTAAATCCGGAAACCATTGCCTTCGGCCTTGATCGCACACACGCCCAGATGCTCTTCGATCAGCGGCTGGTACTTCAGGAAACTGTTCGCCACCAGGCGCAGTTCGCCTCCGTTTTTCAGATGTTTGGCTGCTTTTCGCAGCAAGTTCTCTGTGGCGAAATAGTCGGTATGCACGCCGACATGGAACGGCGGGTTACTCAGAATCGCGTTCAAACCCATCGGCGCGGCGTCAATGCCGTCACCGGTCAACACGTCGGCTTCCAGACCGTTGGCTGCCAGCGTCAGGCGACTGCTGGCGGCAGCGAATGCATCGACGTCGAGCAAAGTGACCTGGTTGTGCGGGTAGCGACGTTTGACCGCCGCGCCAAGCACGCCGGCACCGCAACCGAAATCCAGCAGGTGACCGCTCGGCAGTTTGTCCAGATGTTCCAGCAGCAGGGCGCTACCGCGATCCAGTCGGCCATGGCTGAAGACGCCCGGCAGGCTGATGACTTTCAGCGGGCCTTCGGCCAGCGGCAGTTCGTAAGTCTGGGCAAGACTTTCCAGGGATTTGGCTTCTGGAGCGTTGGCCACCGTCACTTGCCAGAGTTGGCAATGACGCGCGCTGTCGAGCTTGCGCGGCTTGCCGAACGGGTTGAGCTGCTTGGACGCACCTTCGATGCCGCTGCGCTTTTCCCCGACCAGAAACACTTCGCGCCCGCCCAGGCGTGAGGCCACGGCGTTGAGGATGTAATCGGTCAGGTCTTTGGACTTGGGCAGGAACACCACGGCGCTGTCGAACTCGCGCTCAGGCACATTCACGCCGAAATGGCTGCGTCCTTCAAAGCGTGCATCGAGCGCCGCCTGATCGCCGGCATGCCAGCACCAACCGAAAGCGTTGGGCAGGCGTCCGAGCAAGTCGTCGGCAGGCAGACCGGCCAGCAACAGCGAACCCTGGAATAACTCGACCTGACGAAGCAGTACTTCACTGCGCGGATCCATAACTGCTCCTGTGGAAAAAAGTGCCGCAGTTTATCAATTGACGACCCGCAGCGCCTTACCGCTGTAGAACGCCTCGGTGTTTTCCACCAGTTGGCCCACGATCCGCTGCCGCGCTTCGCGACTGCCCCAGGCGTTGTGCGGGGTGACGATCAGGCGCGGGATGTCGGCAGCCAACAACGGATTGCCGTGGGTCGGTGGTTCGACGCTGAGCACGTCGGTGGCTGCGCCTCCTAGATGGCCATTGCGCAAGGCATCGGCCAGAGCCTGTTCGTCGATCAGCCCGCCACGGGCGGTGTTGACCACGAAGGCACCAGGTTTCATGGACGCCAGCTCGCGGGCACCGATGAAATGCCGGGTGTGTTCATTGAGCGGGCAGTGCAGGGTGAGCGCGTCGATCTGTGGCAGCAGTTCTTCCAGCGGCAGGCGATCCGGCCGGGCCGGGCGCCCCGGAATCTGTCCGAGCAACACGCGCATGCCAAAGGCTTCGGCCAGTCGCGCGACCGCGCCGCCGAGCTCGCCATGCCCGAGCAGGCCGAGAGTTTTGCCCTCCAGTTCGACGATCGGGTAATCCAGCAGACAGAACTGTTTCGCCTGCTGCCAGCGGCCTTCGCCGACGGCTTTCTGATAGTCCGCCAACCGCGTGGCGAGATTGAGCAGCAGCATGATCGTGTGTTGCGCCACTGACGGTGTGCCGTAACCCTGGCAGTTGCACACGGTAATGCCCTGGGCGCGGGCGGCGGCCAGATCGACGTTGTTGGTGCCGGTGGCGGTGATCAGGATCAGTTTCAGTTGTGGATTGGCGGCCATGGCGGCGGCATCGATCAGGATCTTGTTGCTGATGGCCACGGTCGCGCCTTGCAGGCGTTCGGCAACCTGCGCAGGCAGTGTCTGGGCGAACAGTTGCAGGTCGCTGAAGCAGGCGCGCAACGGCTCGAGGTCAAGGTCGCCCAGGTCCAGGGAAGGGTGATCGAGGAATACGGCGCGGTGGGCGTTCGTCATCAACTGTACCTGTTGTGCTTTGAAGGGAAGGCGTAATCTGCCGAGCCTACCAGATGAAACAAAACGTTACGCTTGGCCGAAAGGAGCCCCCATGTACTGGACCGAGTTCTTGACCGTTGCATTGATCCACCTGCTGGCCGTCGCCAGCCCCGGCCCGGACTTTGCCGTGGTGGTGCGCGAGAGCGTGACCCATGGTCGTCGCGCCGGCACCTGGACGGCACTGGGCGTAGGCACGGCGATTTTCCTGCACGTCGGTTATTCGCTGCTGGGCATCGGCCTGATCGTTTCCCAATCGATCGTGTTGTTCAACGCCCTGAAATGGGCCGCCGCCGCTTACCTGCTGTACATCGGCTTCAAGGCCTTGCGCGCGCAACCGGCACCGGCCGTCACCGACGATCTGCATAAAGAGGCCGGCGAACGCACCGCCCGTGGCGCCTTCACCTCAGGCTTCGTGACCAATGGTCTGAACCCGAAAGCCACGCTGTTTTTCCTGTCGCTGTTCACCGTGGTGATCAACCCGCACACACCGCTGGCGGTACAGGCCGGTTACGGCATTTACCTGGCCGTCGCGACGGCTACCTGGTTCTGCCTGGTGGCCATGCTGTTCAGCCAACAGCGCGTGCGCGCCGGTTTCGCCCGTATGGGTCACTGGTTCGACCGCACCATGGGCGCCGTGCTGATTGCCATCGGCGTGAAACTCGCGTTCACCGAGATGCATTGATCGAGCTGAGCTGATTCAGGGCGTTGAGGTACTCCCGGGGATTGTCCCCGAGCAAACGGCGAAACATCGCGCTGAACGCCCGCGCGCTGCCGTAACCCAGATCCCGCGCCACGCTCTGCACGCTGTCCCCGGCGAGCAGACGGGGCAGGGCTTCCATCAGGCGCAGTTGCTGGCGCCAGGCATTGAAATTCATCTTCAGTTGTTGCTGGAACAGCCGCGCTAAGGTGCGTGAGCTGGCGCCGACCTGCTGTGCCCAGTCTTCCAGGGTGTTGGGATGATCCGGGGTGCGCAGCAAGGCCAGACAAATGCTTTGCAGGCGGCGGTCGCCGGGCATCGGAATGTGCAGCGGCAGGTTTTCGAGGCCTGCCAGTTCCTCCAGCATCAATTGCTGGATCAGCGGGTTGTCGGCATGGGGCGGGCCCTGCACCGCGCGCAGGATCAGTTCGCGCAGCAACGGCGTCACCGCCAGCACGCAACAATGTTGCAGGCTGGCCGGCGACAGTTCGGGGGCGATGAACAAAGAGCGCATCTGCACATCCCCTGACATGAAGATTTCATGCCCGACTTCCGGTGGAATCCACACCGCGCGGGTCGGTGGAATCACCCATGCACCCTGCGCCGTGACAACTCGCATCACTCCGCTCACTGCGTACAGCAATTGCGCCTCTCGATGCAGGTGCAACGGCTGGTGCGCGCCGTCGAGATAATCCCGGGGATAGGCGCTCACCGGGCCGTGTTCGAAATGGCTGATCAACATGTCTGGTTCACTGACTTGTATGGCAGGAATGCGCTTTTTCGCCAACTTAGCATAGGCGCTCACACCCTCCCTGTTCATAAAAAGAAAAGCGTGCCGCGATGAATCAATCCAGAAATGTCATTCGCTACATCAACGCAGCCCATGTGATCGATCACATGTTCATGCTGATTTTCCCCGCCGCCGTGCTTGGTATGACCCAGGCCTTTGCCCTCGATTACGCCGCGCTAATCGGCCTGTCGCTGGGAGGTTTCATCGCGTTCGGTGCGTGTTCGTTACCGGCCGGCTGGCTGGGCGATCACTGGAGCCGGCGACGGATGATGCTGGTGTTTTTCTTCGGCATCGGTGCTTCGGCAATCTTCACTGGCCTCAGTAACGGCCCGACGATGCTCGTAATTGGCCTGACCCTGATCGGCATTTTTGCCGCGATCTATCACCCGGTCGGCACGGCGATGCTGGTGGCCTACGCGCAGAATCGCGGGCGCGAGATCGGTATCAACGGCATGTGGGGCAACCTCGGCGTGGCGTTTTCGGCGCTGGTCAGCGGGCTGTTGATGGCGCAGTTCGGCTGGCGCTCGGCATTCCTGTTACCGGGGGCGGTGGCGATCGTGCTGGGAATCGGTTTTGCCTTGCAGGTGCGCGAGGAGCCAATCCCCAAGCGCCCGCACACCGCGCTCAAGGGCGCCGGCGGCCAGCGCATTTCGATGGTCATGGTGTTCGGCGTGCTGGCCTTGGCCACGGCAACGGGTGGTGTGGTGTTCAACGCCACCACCATGACCTATCCGAAACTGTTCCAGGAGCGCTTGCATGACCTGTTCGCCTCGCCGCAGACCCTTGGTGTGGTGGTCAGCCTGGCATACGCCTTCGGGGCGATTGCGCAGTTGAGCATTGGCCGGGTGTTGCACCGCGTCAGCCTGAAGTGGCCGTTTATCGCACTGACGTTGTGCCAGGCGCCGTTACTGTTTGCGCTGGCGTATGTCGATGGCTGGGCGGTGATCGCGGTCGGGGCGGCATTCATGTTCGTGGTGTTCGGTCAGGTGACGGTGAACGATTCGATGGTCGCCAACTTCGTCGCGCCGCAATGGCAGTCGCGGGTATTTGCCCTGCGTTACTGTTTATCGTTCGGTGCCAGTGCGACGGCGATTCCGCTGATTTCTTATGTCGAACCGCGCCATGGTTTTGTGGGCCTTTACCTGATTCTGGCCGGATTTGGCGCTTTGACTTTCCTCGCAGCAGTGGTTTTCCCACGCACCCCTTCCGAAGCAGCTGTAGGGCAAACGGCCTGATCGGTGACGAATACCGGCAAATGCTGGCGCAAAGCTAGCATTTGTACGGCTCTGCAAATCATTCCTTTGGCTGATTTGGCTGGCGTATAAGGGTTCTAGAGTACAAAACTCCAACGCCAACACCGTGCAGTCAGAAAAGGGATTCTTATGTTGCAGACTCGCGTTATTCCGCCGGCCGAAGGGGCCTACCAGTATCCATTGCTGATTAAACGGCTGCTGATGTCGGGTGCCCGTTACGAGAAAACCCGCGAGATCGTCTACCGTGACCAGTTGCGCTACAGCTACCCGACGCTGATCGAACGCGTCGCGCGACTGGCCAACGTACTGACGGCCTCCGGCGTGAAGGCCGGCGATACCGTGGCGGTGATGGACTGGGACAGCCATCGCTACCTGGAGTGCATGTTTGCCATTCCGATGATCGGCGCGGTGATCCACACCATCAACGTGCGCCTGTCGCCGGAACAGATCCTCTACACCATGAACCACGCCGAGGACCGCTTCGTGCTGGTCAACAGCGAGTTCGTCGGGCTGTACCAGGCCATCGCGCCGCACCTGACGACGGTGGAGAAAACCCTGCTGCTGACCGATCTGCCGGATAAAACCGCCGAGCTGCCGAACCTGGTCGGCGAGTACGAACAGTTGCTGGCGGCCGCGAGCCCGCAGTACGATTTCCAGGATTTCGACGAAAACTCGGTCGCCACCACGTTCTACACCACGGGCACCACCGGCAATCCGAAAGGCGTGTATTTCACCCATCGGCAACTGGTGCTGCACACCATGGGCGTGTCGACCATCATGGGCGCCATCGACAGCGTGCGGCTGTTGGGCACCAACGACGTGTACATGCCGATCACCCCGATGTTCCACGTGCATGCCTGGGGCCTGCCGTATGTAGCAACGATGCTGGGGCTCAAGCAGGTTTATCCGGGGCGTTACGATCCGGAATTCCTGGTCGAGCTGTGGCGCAAGGAAAAGGTCACCTTCTCTCACTGCGTGCCGACCATTCTGCAAATGCTGCTCAACGCCAAGAGCGCGCAAGGCACCGATTTCGGCGGCTGGAAAATCGTCATCGGCGGCAGTGCACTCAATCGCACGTTGTATGAAACGGCCAAGAGCAAGGGCATTCAACTGACGGCCGCCTACGGCATGTCGGAAACCGGGCCATTGGTCTCGTGCGCGCATCTGAACGACGAGTTGATGGCAGGCACCGAAGACGAACGCACCACCTACCGGATCAAGGCCGGGGTGCCCGGGCCGCTGGTCGAGGCGGCCATCGTCGACGGCGACGGCAACTTCCTGCCTGCCGATGGCGAAACCCAGGGCGAACTGGTGTTGCGTGCGCCGTGGCTGACCGAGGGCTATTTCAATGAACCGCAGAAGGGCGCCGAGCTGTGGGCCGGCGGCTGGCTGCACACCGGGGACGTCGCCACGCTGGACAGCATGGGCGTGATCGACATCCGCGACCGGATCAAGGACGTGATCAAGACCGGTGGCGAATGGATTTCCTCGCTGGACCTCGAAGACCTGATCAGCCGTCACGTTGCGGTACGTGAAGTAGCAGTGGTGGGCATCGCCGATCCGCAGTGGGGCGAGCGCCCGTTTGCCTTGCTGGTGATCCGCGAAGGGCATGCTATCGGGGCCCGCGAGCTCAAGGAACACCTCAAGCCGTTCGTGGAACTGGGGCACCTGAGCAAGTGGGCGATTCCTAGCCAGATCGCCCTTGTTACTGAAATTCCCAAGACCAGTGTCGGCAAACTCGACAAGAAGCGCATCCGCCTCGACATCACCGAATGGCAGGCTAACAACAGCACCTTCCTCTCGACGCTCTGAGCGTCCTCTGGCGCGCCGAAACCGGCGCGCCAGACCCACCAAGCAAGCGCTTGGCTTGTTAAATCGAAATTTTCAGCCATCCTTGCCGTGCCGACATGTGTCGGACTGGCGAAAGGACTGTTCCAGAGTGGCCGGCAGCTGCAAATCACACTTTAGAGGGATCAAGCAGTACCACCTGCTGGCTATAGTCCGCTCAAGGATTTTTAAGAACGGGGCACACGCACAAACGGGGCGATGCAACATTGAAGTGATTTCGGGATGCCTCTGGTGCCCGGTCCTTCAGGCGTTTTTAAAAGTACTCACTGCCATAACAATAATGCACATGGAGTAGCGTCGATGACCTCAGTAAACCAGTTCTGGCGCCGGGCGAAACTGCCTCTGGCGGTCAGTCTTGCCTCCACGCTCGCCGGGCCCGCATTCGGCGTCAGCTTCAACGTCGGTGAAATCGAAGGCCAGTTCGACTC
Organism: Pseudomonas sp. HS6; assembly: GCF_023375815.1. NCBI lineage: Bacteria > Pseudomonadati > Pseudomonadota > Gammaproteobacteria > Pseudomonadales > Pseudomonadaceae > Pseudomonas > Pseudomonas sp. HS6. The sequence goes on from NZ_CP067412.1 coordinate 6,236,217, forward strand.
CTCGCTCTCCCTGGGCATGAGTGTTTCGACCCAGCAGCCGAACAAGGATCTTATTGGTGTCAACAACGGCGGACGGGGCCTGTCCCAGACCTCCGACGACGGTCACTTGAACTTCAAGAGCGGGCAAGCCTTCTCGAAGATCTTCAAGGGCATCCATGACCTCGAATTGAAATACGGCGACACCGGCGTCTTTGTTCGCGGCAAATACTGGTACGACTTCGCGCTGCAGAACGCAGACCTGGAATACAAGGACGTCAGCAACCACAACCGCGACGTGGCGGCCCGCTCTTCGGGTGGCCAGATCCTCGACGCCTTCGTTTACCACAACTACTCCATTGCCGATGAGCCGGGTTCGGTGCGTCTCGGCAAGCAAGTGGTCAACTGGGGTGAAAGTACCTTCATCGGTGGCGGCATCAACTCGATCAACCCGATCGACGTTTCCGCGTTCCGTCGTCCGGGTGCCGAGATCAAGGAAGGCCTGATCCCGGTCAACATGTTCTACCTGTCCCAGAGCATTACCGAAAACCTGTCGGCCGAAGGTTTCTACCAGATCGACTGGCAGAAGACCGTAACCGATAACTGTGGCACGTTCTTCTCCCAGCCTGACATCGTGACCACCGGTTGCGACGACAACCTGCGCGTACTTAACAAGCGCTCCACCATCCCGGGTGTTGCCCTCGGCCCGCTGGCTGCCGCCAATGTCGACGTCAACGAAGAAGGCGTGCTGGTACGCCGTTCGCCGAACCGCAATGCGCGAGACAGCGGGCAGTGGGGCGTGTCCGCCAAGTACATGTTCGATCCGCTGGCCACCGAGTTCGGTGCCTACTTCATGAACTACCACAGCCGTGCGCCGATCTTCAGTGCAACCGGTGCGCCACAATCGATCTACAACGGCGTCAAGGCACTGCCTGGCCCGTTCCAGGCGCTGGGCCCTCTGGTGGTGGCGGGTAACTCCGAGTATTTCATCGAGTATCCAGAAGACATTCGTCTCTATGGTTTGAGCTTCTCCACCACCCTGCCTACCGGTACGGCGTGGAGCGGTGAGGTCAGCTACCGGCCGAACGCGCCGGTGCAACTGAACTCCACCGACATCCTGTTTGCCGGTGTGCGTCCGTTGGGTGGCGCGCTGACCAACGCCTCGATCCTCAATGGTGTTCCAGGCCAGGACCTGCACGGTTACAACCGTAAGGAAATCACTCAGCTGCAAACCACCCTGACGCACTTCTTCGATCAGGTCATGGGCGCCAACCGCCTGACCCTGGTGGGTGAAGTCGGCGTGACCCATGTCGGCGGTCTGGAAAGCAAGTCCGAGGCCCGCTACGGTCGCGATCCGGTCTTCGGCCCGGGTGAACTGCCGTCCACTGGCGGTCTGAACACCTGCTCGCAGATCCTCAACACCTCGACCATCAACGGTGCAGGGCCTGGCGCTTCGACCAGCAACCGCTCAAGCAATTGCGACAACAACGGTTTCACCACTGCCACTTCCTGGGGCTATCGCGCTCGTGCCATCTGGGATTACAGCGACGTGTTCGCCGGTGTGAACCTGAAGCCGAACGTGGCCTGGTCCCATGACGTCAAAGGTTACTCCCCAGGCCCTGGCGGTAACTTCGAGGAAGGCCGTAAGGCAATCAGCCTCGGGCTGGATGCCGAATACCAGAACACCTACACCGCAAGCCTGGCCTACACCAACTTCTTCGGTGGTGAATACAGCACGGTGGATGATCGCGACTTCGTTGCCCTCAGTGTCGGCGTGAACTTCTAAGCACAGTTTTTTCAGGACGAACAAACCTATGAAAATAACAAAGAATCTGTTCCACGCCGGTGTTCTGGGGCTTTCGCTGCTGGCGACCAGCGTGATGGCGGCAGTACCTGCCGCCGAAGCCGACAAGCTGGGCAAGAGCCTGACCCCTATGGGGGCAGAGATGGCGGGTAACGCCGATGGTTCGATCCCGGCCTGGAAACCGCTGGCGAAAAATGCCGGCACCGTCGACAGCAAGGGCTTCCTGTCCGATCCGTACGGCAGTGAGAAACCGCTCTTCACCATCACCAAGCAGAACGTCGATCAGTACAAGGACAAGCTGGCGCCGGGTCAGTACGCGATGTTTCAGCGCTACCCTGACACCTTCAAGATGCCGGTTTATCCGTCCCATCGCGGTTCCACCGTACCGGATGACGTATTCGCCGCCATCAAGAAAAACGCTACGACCACTACGCTGGTGGCCGGCGGCAACGGTCTGGAAAATTTCCAGACTGCCGTACCGTTCCCGATTCCACAGAGTGGTCTGGAAGTCATCTGGAACCACATCACCCGCTATCGCGGTGGCAGCGTGACCCGCCTGGTGACCCAGGCAACGCCGCAGACCAACGGCTCTTTCAGCCTGGTGTATTTCCAGGACCAGTTCGTGTTCCGCGACAAGATGAAGGACTACGATCCGGCCAACCCGGGCAACGTGCTGTTTTACTTCAAGCAGAAAGTGACCGCGCCGGCGCGTCTGGCAGGCACCGTGCTGCTGGTGCACGAAACCCTCGACCAGGTGAAGGAACCGCGCAAGGCCTGGGTCTATGCAACCGGCCAGCGCCGTGTGCGTCAGGCACCACAAGTGTCCTATGACGGTCCGGGTACTGCGGCAGACGGTTTGCGTACCTCCGACAACCTGGACATGTACAACGGTGCGCCGGATCGCTATGACTGGAAGCTTGAAGGCAAGAAAGAAATCTACATTGCCAACAACAGCTACAAGATCGATTCGCCTACGCTCAAGTATGCCGACATCATCAAGGCCGGCCATATCAACCAGGACCTGACCCGTTACGAGCTGCGTCGCGTCTGGCATGTGGTGGCTACCCTGAAGCCGGGTCAGCGTCACATCTATGCCAAGCGTGACTTCTACATCGACGAGGATACCTGGCAGGCAGCCGTCATCGACCATTACGACGGTCGCGGTCAGCTGTGGCGCGTCGCCGAGGCCCATGCCGAGGACTACTATGACAAGCAAGTGCCGTGGTATGCGCTGGAAACCCTGTACGACCTGCAATCGGGTCGCTACCTGGCACTGGGCATGAAGAACGAAGAGAAACAGGCTTATGACTTCGGCTTCTCTGCCACCAAGAGCGAATTCCAGCCAGGCAACCTGGGCCAGGACGGTATCCGCTAAGCTTTGACCCGAGGCCGCATCCTCGAAAAAAACGCTCCGACTGGTTCGGGGCGTTTTTTTTGCGTCGTGATTTTGTAGCCATTTGTAGCAACAACTTCATATGTACGCCGTTTAAGGCTAGGCTGCGGACATCTGCCACGCCGCCAACAGCCATTCGAACAAGAGCCGGCCATGACTGATCTGTCCCCACTTCCGGGTCCTGCAAGCGTTGCCGTCGTGGCATTGGACGGGCGTTTTTTTCGCCCGCCGTTGCCGGACGGTTATGTATTGCGACCGCGTCTGTGCGAACGCCTGAGCGCCGGGCTCGGTGGGCGTCTGTTGCTGGTCTGCGCCCCGGCCGGGTTCGGCAAAAGTTCGCTGGCCGTGGAGTTCTGTCAAAGTTTGCCGGCGCATTGGCAAAGCCTGTGGCTGGGGTTGAGCGCTCGCGACAGTGACCCGGGACGCTTCCTGGAACGCTTGCTCGAAGGCTTGCAGGACTACTTCCCGGAGCTCGGCAGCCGCGCACTCGGGCTGTTGAAAATGCGCCAGCGTCATCAGCCATTCGCCTTCGAAGAATGGCTCGACGGTCTGCTCGACGAGTTGGTACTGCACCTGGAACCGGCCTCGCCGCTGTTGCTGGTGCTGGACGATTACCACCTCGCCCAAGGGCCGGTGCTCGACCGTTGCCTGCAATTTTTCCTAAACCACTTGCCCGATGGTTTGTTGGTCATGGTCACCAGCCGTCAGCGGCCGGACTGGCATCTCGCTCGTCTGCGCCTGTCGCGACAGTTGCTGGAACTGCATGAACAGGATCTGCGCCTGACCCACGACGAAGCGCTGGCTCTGCTTGATCGCCACAGCAGCTCGTTGCGCGGCGAAGCGCTGGAAAGCCTGATCCAGCGCAGCGAGGGTTGGGTGGCCGGGCTGCGCTTCTGGCTGCTGGCTGCCGCCGAGGCCGGCAGTGATGTGGCCTTGCCTCAAGCGTTGAATGGCGGAGAAGGGCTGATCCGTGATTACCTGCTGGAAGAGGTCATCGACTGCCTGCCTGTCGAGGTTCAGGCTTTTCTCTACGAAACCGCGCCGCAAGAACGCTTTTGCAGCGAGTTGTGCGACGCGGTGCGCGAAGCCCATGACAGCGCTGAAATCCTGCGCTTTCTCTCGGCGCACCAGGTTTTTTTGGTGCCGCTCGACGAGCATGGCCACTGGTATCGCTATCACCATTTGTTTTCCGATCTGTTGCGCAGTCGACCGATGGCGCAGGCCATGGTGCCTACCGCCACCCTGCATCTGCGCGCCTGTCGCTGGTTCAATGCCCAGGGCCTGCTGGATGAGGCGGTGGAGCAGGCGTTGCGCGCCGGGCATCTCGATGTCGCGGCGAATCTGGTGCAGAACCTGTCAGAAGAACAGCTGTTGGCCGAGCAGAACGTCGGCATGTTGCTGCGCTGGAAAATGGATTTACCCGATAGTCTGCTGATCAGCACGCCACGTCTGATCGTGCTGTACAGCTGGGCGCTGGGGCTGGCCTGCCAGCTGGATGCCGCCGAAGAACTCGCCAGTCACCTGAGCCGCTTCCTGCCGGCACCCTCGGCTACCGCGCAAAAGTCGATGCTCGCTCAATGGCTGGCGCTCAGCGGCATCATTGCTCGGGGTCGAGGGCACCGTGAATTGACACTGAGGTATTGCAGCGAAGCGCTGGAAAGTCTTCCGGCCAAACGTTACGGCCAGCGCTTGATGTGTCTGTCGACGCTGTCCAACCTGGCGATTGCCGATGGCGATCTGTGGCGTGCGCGTGGCTTGAACCGCGAGTCCCTTGAGCTGGCTCAGCGGGTCGGTAATCCGTTGTTCGAAGCGTTGGCGCATTACGACCGCGCGCGGGTATTGCAGTCGCGCGGCGAAATCCTGCGCGCACTGGATGAAGTGCATCAGGGGCTGGAACGCTTACGCGGTTTGTCCCCGCAGCGTTTGTACGCGGTACGCGCACGGCTGACGCTGTACGAAGGTTTTCTGTTGGCCATGCGTTTGCAGCCGCAGGCCGCGCGTGCGCGGCTGTTGGCCGGAATCGGTGAGGCGCGTGCGTGTCGTGATATCAGCGTCTTGATCGGCCACTGCGTGGTCGCTCGCCTGGACGGCAGCTACGGTGAGTTTGCCAAGGCCTTTGCCGAACTCGCCGAAGCTGAACGGTTAATGCACATCTGGGATGTTCCGCCAATCTACTACCTGGCAATGATCACGCTGGTCAAGTGCGAACTCTGGCTTGCCCAGGGGCGTACCGATCTGGCCGAGGCTTGGTTGGCTCGTCTGGGGCAGACCTACACCGGTGAACGCGCCGCCGCACCTCCTGAATTTCATCCGCAGTTACCCTTGCATGTTGAGCTGCAACAGGCGCTGCTCGATATGATTCAGGGGCAGCCAATGCTCGCTGAGGGGCGTTTGAATGTCCTGCATGAAAACGGCCAGCAGACCGGCCGGCAATTGCTCAGCGTGATGGCGCTGACGCAGAAAGTGGCATTGTTGCTGGCGGATGGAAGGGAGACGGAAGCGCGCAAGGCGTTGAGTCTGGCGCTGGAAGCTGCGGCCGGTGGGGTTGTGCAGCCGTTCGACGCGCTGATCGGCCAGCACCCGGACTGGTTGCGTGGGCAGTTGGTAACGAGCCCCCCGGCAGTCGTCAGTCAGCAACTGCTGGAGCTTCTTCCGCAACCGATTGCTCGTCCGGTCCTGGAGCAGGCCGCGACCGAACAACTCAGCAGTCGCGAGTTGGCCGTGTTACGGCTGATCGCCCAGGGCTGTTCGAATCAGGAGATCAGCGAGCAACTGTTCATTTCGTTGCACACGGTGAAGACCCACGCCAGCCATATCAACAGCAAGCTGGGCGTCGAGCGGCGAACACAGGCCGTGGCCCGGGCCAAGGAACTGGGTCTGCTGTCCTAGAAGCAGGCACAAAAAAACACCCCGCCAAGGCGGGGTGTTTTCATTTGCATCTATCTGTCCGTTCAGAAGTCGAAAGGGTCAGACCAGTACATCGTTCGCGTTGAGGGTATGGACGCCCACCAGTTGCACTTGGAAGTCAGCGCCGAGGTCACCGCTTACGTTGCCGAGAAGGATCTGATCCACGAAGCGCAGTTGACCGGCACCGGTGAACTCATTGGAACCGATGAAAGTCATGTGCTGTAAACCGAGGGTCTGCGGATCTATGTCGAAGCCGGAGAAATCGATCTTGTCACCTTCAAGCACGTTGAAATCGGTAACGATGTTCTGTGAGTTGGCAGGGCCCATGCCCAGTTCCGGTTCCAACATAATCACGTTATCGAAGGTAAACGTGTCGGCCCCGGTACCACCGGTCAGTTTGTTGCTTCCCCATCCGCCGAACAGTATGTCGTTACCTTCTGCGCCAAAGAGTTGGTTGGTGCCGCCAAAGCCCATGAGCGTGTTATTGCCGGAGTTGCCGGTCAGGACGTTATCGAGATTGTTGCCGCGCAGGGTGAGGTCCGCAGTGCCGAGCAATACGCCGTCTTCGACGTTCTCCGAAAGGCTGTAGTCGACCCAGGTCTGGATCAGGTCGTGGCCGCCATTGAGTGGCGATTCATAGACGAGATCATTGACGTTATCCACGATATAGATATCGTCGCCACCCTCGCCGATCATGTGATCGGCACCGAGCCCGCCCGACAGAATGTTGTTGCCACTGTTGCCGTGCAAGACGTTATCCAGGGCATTGCCGGTCAGGTTCAGGTTGGCGTTTCCAAGTATCTGGCCGTCTTCGACGTTGTCCGTCAGCGTGTAATTGATACTGGTTTTGACGGTGTCGATACCTTCATCGGCGAGTTCGATCACGACATCGTTGATGTTGTCCACGACGTAGGAGTCGTGACCCGCACCGCCGATCATGATGTCCGCACCCAGTCCGCCGTCGATGTAGTTGGTGGCGGAATTGCCTCTGATCACGTTGTTCAAGGCATTGCCCGTCAGCATCGAAGAGTCGTTGCCGGTCATCGTCAAGTCTTCGACGTTCGCCGAAAGGGTGTAGCTGGTACTGGTTCTGATCAAGTCATGACCTTCGCCGAGTTGTTCGGTCACGACGTCCTGATAGTTATCCACAATGTAGATGTCATCACCGGCACCACCGATCATGGTGTCGGCGCCGACGCCGCCATCGAGTGTGTTGTTGCCGGCGTTGCCATTGAGCACGTTGTTTTGATCATTGCCGGTGCCGTTCAGGTTGGCGATTCCCGCGAGTGTCAGGTTTTCGATGCCGCTGACAAGGGTGTAGCTGATCGTCGAGATCACCTGATCGACGTCGCTGGCCGAACCGCCCATGTCCATGACAAAGTCAAAGTCGTCATCCACGTAGTAGGTGTCCGAACCGGCGCCGCCTCTCATCAGGTCCTGGCCCAGTCCTCCGTCGAGAATGTCGTCACCAGCCCCACCGTTCAGAGTGTTGTCTTCACTATTGCCGATCAGCACGTTGTTCAGATCGTTGCCTGTGCCCCTCATCGCATTGCCAGTCAGCACCAGGTTTTCCAGGTTGGCGCCTAGCGTCCAGTCGACTGAAGCGCGCACGGTGTCGATTTCGCTGACCAGCGTGCTGGTTTCGCGAATGATGTCGTCGATGCCGTCGACGATGTAGGTGTCGTTGCCCAGCCCACCGATCAGGGTATCCGACCCGAGACCGCCATCGAGGACGTTGGCACCATCGTTACCGGTGATCACGTTATTGGCCGCATTACCGGTGCCGTTGAGGTTGGCGGAACCGAGGAGCGTGAGATTCTCGAGATTGGCGCCAAGGGTGTAGTTGATGGACGAGAATACGCGGTCAATGGCGTTTGGCGAGGTATCGGTTTCGATCACCAGATCGCCAATGTTGTCGACGTAATAGCTGTCGTTGCCGTCGCCACCGACCATGGCATCGGCACCGATGCCGTCGCTGTCGAAATCTGCGTAACTCATTGAGTTTCAAGGAGTTTTCCGTTTCGACTGCGCCGGAAGTGGGGCGAATTATAGACACCCAGAATCTGCCGTCAACCTTTAATTTCGCTTTCGACTGGAAAGGCCTATTTTTCGCCTTCTATATATAGTCGCAGACTACTACGCGCCCACGCCCCAAAGACATCACGAAAGATCCCCATCGAAGCGTCACTGGACACCGTCGCCTTTTTCTCCCTCAAACTGGCTTATGAGGAGGAAAGCCTAATCCCGGTCCTGCGCGATGATCTGGTCATGGGTGATTACCAGCGGGACGTGTTCGGACTGTTGGTACGCCGGGAAGGCATCCAGACCTAACCTATTACATAGATGAAGAAAGTGGCGTCACGCTTCTATTTTGATATCTTGCCGTCCATCTTCAGCGCACATCGTCGGGACGACGCTGATTTCCGGTTTTTGCAGGTTTAAGGAAAGGATCGAATGGAGTTTCTGCGTTTTCTGGCATTTGTCGCGGCCTGGGGTTTCATGTGGCGCTGGGTGGTCAAGAACCGCGGCAGCTGGAACCTGTTTTACGGCAACATGGTGGGTGGGGCGGGCGGCTTTATTGTTGCGATGGTGGTGTTGTCGATCACGCTTTCACTGTTCCCGTCGGCGCATCAGTATGAAGCCGCGCAGACTGGAAACGTTGTGGCACAGGACACCGAGCCGACTTCGTTGCTGCCGGAAGCCGAGTCGGTTGCAAACCCCGCTGCGCTGAAAGACGCGCCAGTGTTTGCCGCTATCGAGCCGGACGACAACCCGTCTCCACCGGATTCAGCGCTACTGCCGAACTATGCCAGTCGAGCGCCGAAGACGATGTCGGTGCAAACCGTGCTGGACCAGAGTGATGATCAGGGACGCAAGGCCCTGACGGCGCTGAGCAAAAAATTGCGCAGCGACGCGCAGGGTGACAAGTCGCTGCTCGCCTATGTCATGTGCAGCCCGTTCGTGACTAGCACATTGCGCTTCCCTGCTTCAGCCCGGTTTGCTGACAGTAAAAGCATCGCGCCACAACGCTTCAAGGATCAGATTTACACCTTCAGCAACACCATCACCGCGCGGAACATGAATGGCGACGATGTCACTTACCGTTTCAACTGCTCCGTTCAAGAACAGCCAAGAGTCGACGCGACGCCCGCCGAATGGCGTTTGTTGGCGCTGAAGTTGCAAAAAACAGACTCTTAAGCCTCGTTTAAGGGTTCGAGGCGCCGGCTGCGCTATCATCGCCGGCCTGTGCGCCTTGAGCTTTTCCCCTGATGTCTCCAACACCTGATGACCTGATTACGCTGCCTGCTGTTCTGGCCGGCCCGCTGCTGCGACGGCTGGAACCGACGCGCGTAGTGCTCTGGCTAGTCGGCAGCCGAGAGCTGTCGCTGACCTTGCGCCTGCAGGGTGTAGGAGACATTTCATTGGATGCCGGGAAATGCACGGTCATTCCTGTAGGCACTCATGCATTCGTTCACCTGATAGACGTCATTCTCCACAGCCCCCTGCTCTGTGACACACAGGTCGATTACGACTTGCTGATCGATGGCCAACATCGCATCGCCGACTGGGCGCCGCATCTGTTGTATGGCAGTGCCACATGCCCGAATTTTGTCGTGCGCTCCCGGATCGATCAGTTGCTCCACGGCTCCTGCCGCAAACCACATCATCCTGCGGCGGACGGTTTGCTCTGCATCGATCAACTGTTGGCGGCTGAAACGCAACCGCACCAGCGCCCGGCATTGCTGATGATGAGCGGCGATCAAATCTACGCCGATGACGTTGCCGGCCCGATGCTGCGGGCGATTCACGCCGTGATAGAACGGCTTGGTCTGCTCGGCGAGCACCTCGAAGGTGCGGTGGTCAGCAACAGTTCCAAACTTTATGTGCACCCGGCCAGTTACTACCACCGTGCGGATTTGTTACCGGCGCTCGAGAGCAACGAGACACTGCGTGAGCGTTTTTTCGGCGGCAAACGCAAGCCGATTTTCACCAGTAGCAGCGCTGACAATCACCTGGTGACATTCGCCGAAGTCATGGCGATGTACTTTTTGGTCTGGTCACCAACGCCATGGACATTGATCAACCCGCAAGCGCCGGCACTGACGCACGAACGCCGTGAGCGCTATGCCCTGGAACAGACTCGGATCGATGTCTTCAAGGCAGGCCTTGCTAACGTTGGCCGAGCCTTGGCGCACTTGCCGAGCCTGATGATCTTCGATGACCACGATATTACCGACGACTGGAACCTTTCCGCGCAATGGGAAGAAACGGCCTACGGCCATCCGTTCTCCAAACGTATCATCGGCAACGCACTGATCGCCTATATGTTGTGCCAGGGCTGGGGCAACAACCCGGACGCTTTCAACGAGCTGGTGGAGAAAACCCGACGCCTGAGCAACAGCGGTGATGACCGTTATCTCGATGCGCCGCTACAGGACGAACTGATCGATGAGCTGCTGCGTGTTCAACACTGGCACTTTGTATTGCCGACCAGTCCAGCCCTGGTTGTACTCGACACCCGCACCCGACGCTGGCGCAGCGAAATGGCGCTCAAGCAACCTTCCGGTCTGCTCGACTGGGAAGCCTTGAGCGAGCTGCAACAGGAACTGCTCGATCATCCGTCGGCAATCATCGTCTCACCGGCACCGATCTTTGGTGTAAAGCTGATCGAAACGGTGCAGAGGGTATTCAGCTGGTGCGGTTATCCGCTGCTGGTGGACGCTGAAAACTGGATGGCCCATCGGGGTGCTGCGCAGGTGATCCTGAATATATTCCGACACACACGTACACCGGGAAATTACGTGGTGTTGTCAGGGGATGTGCATTATTCCTTCGTCTACGAAGTGCTTATCCGACACCGTAAGGCCGGCCCGAGAATCTGGCAGATCACCAGCAGCGGTATCAAGAACGAGTTCCCGAAAACCTTGCTGGAATGGTTCGACCGCCTGAACCGCTGGCTCTACTCACCCCGCTCGCCGCTGAACTGGCTGACCAAACGCCGGCGCATGCGTATCGTGCCGTACGTTCCTGAGCATGCCGAAGCAGGTGAACGTCTGTGGAACTCGGCGGGGATTGGTCAGGTGTTTTTCAACGAACAAGGGCAGCCACAGGACATCATTCAGCACAACTCGAATGGCGCGCCAAAGACCCGAATGCTGGCACCTGATCTGACGGATTATCCTGATTAGGATTGCGACAGTTTCCGACAGGAGATTGCCCAGATGAAAAAAGTGGCTACCGAAAATAATCGGCAGCCACTTCAGACCAAGTCGCGACAGTCACGTTGCCTCAAGTATCCGTCCCATCCCCCTGACAATCATCCCCACCTCCCGCTCATCAATCGTCAGCGGTGGCAGCAACCGTATGGTTTTGCCCCGGGTGATGTTGATCAGCAGTCCATGATCCCGCGCAGCAATCAGTGTCAGGTCGCGAATCGGCTGTTTCAGTTCGATGCCGACCATTAACCCTTGCCCACGAATTGCCAGCACATTCGAATTGCCCGCCAGTTCCGCGTGCAAGCGACTGAGCAAGCGCTCACCTTGAATCCGCGCATTTTCCAGCAGGTCTTGCTCTTCGATAATATCGAGTACGGTGCAGCCAACCCGGCAGACCAGCGGATTACCGCCAAACGTGCTGCCGTGACTGCCAGGGGTAAACAGCTCCGCCGCCCTGCCCCGGGCCACGCAGGCACCAATCGGTACACCGTTACCCAGGCCCTTGGCGAGGGTCATGACATCTGGAACGATGTCTTCATGCTGGAACGCAAACCAGCGGCCGGTCCGGCCGATGCCGGTCTGGATTTCGTCGAGCATCAGCAGCCAGGCGTGACGGTTGCAGAGTTCGCGCAGGGCTTTCAAGTAACCCGGCGGCGCCATTTGAACGCCGCTTTCGCCCTGGATCGGCTCGACCAGAATCGCCACGATCCGCTCGCCATGTTGCTGGTGCACCTGCTCCAGTGCCTCAAGATCACCAAACGGCACTTTGACGAAATCACCCGGTAGATCGTTGAAACCCAGACGTACCGCCGGGCCATCGCTGGCTGACAAGGTGCCAAGAGTACGGCCATGAAACGCATTGGCCATGACCACCACCAGCGGCTGCTCGATCCCTTTGCGCCAGCCATGCAGACGCGCCAGTTTCAGCGCGGTTTCGTTGGCCTCGGCGCCAGAGTTGTTGAAGAACGCCCGCTCCATTCCCGACAACTGCGTCAGTTTCAACGCAAGTTGCTGCTGCCAGTCGATGCTGTAGAGGTTGGAGGTGTGCAGCAGCAATCCAGCCTGTTCGCTGATTGCCGAGACAATCCGGGGGTGCGAGTGCCCGACATTGGTCACCGCCACGCCCGCGACTGCATCGAGGTACTCGCGACCGGCCTGATCCCACAGACGGGTGCCCAGGCCTTTGGTGAAACTCAAGGCCAGCGGTTGGTACGTGTTCATCAGGGCGGCGGTCATGACTTCAAACTCCAGTGAAGGTCGGTGTGTTTGCAGTATGGTTAGCCACCAGAGCTGGATAAACTCAGAAAAACTTCAATCATTTAGAAGCAGGGCTTGATAATGGATCTGTTCCAGTCGATGAGCGTCTACGTCAAAGTCGTGGAAGCCGGCAGCATGACCAAGGCCGCCCTGCAGTGCGAAATGTCCACGACCATGGTCGGCAATCACCTTCGCGCACTGGAGCAGCGACTCGGCGTACAACTGCTGCAACGCACGACCCGGCGTCAACGGCTGACCGAATTCGGTACGGTCTACTACCAGCGTTGCCTGGAAGTACTGGGGCTCGTGCAAGACTCCGAACGTCTCGCCGAACAAACCATGGATGAGCCCCGTGGCCTCCTGCGCATCACCGCGCCGCTGACCTTTGGCGTCGAACGCCTGGCTCCCGCGCTGAGCGAATTTTCCCTGCAATACCCGCAGGTAAAAATGGATGTGGTCTTGACCAACCGCCGACCGGATCTGATGGAAAGTGGTCTTGATGTGGCGTTCCGACTGGGGCATTTCGAGCAGTCGAATCTGATTGCCCGGCCATTGATCGACTACACCCTGACCGTCTGCGCCTCCCCGGAATACGTCGCCCGGCGCGGCATGCCCCTTACGCCTGAAGACTTGCAACAGCACGATTGCCTGTCGTTCGCCTACCCCGCCGGCGATGACTGGCAATCGGTAGAAAAGCGCTGGCGCCTGAGTGGTCCGGAGGGTGAAATCATGATCGACGTCAGCGGGCCGATGCTGATGAACACGTCCGCCGGTTTGCATCAGGCTGCCCGCACCGGCATGGGCATCGTGATGTTGCCGGACGCACTGGTGGAACAGGATCTGCGCGACGGCAAACTGGTCACGGTGATTCCCGATTACCAACCACCGAGCCGCCCATTGCACCTGCTGTATGCTCAGGATCGCTATCGACTGCCGAAGCTTCGACGCTTTGTTGAGTTTGCGATGCGGACCTGGGGGAAAAGCTGACTACGCTGGCATCAACCAAGCTTCTGCGGTAAATCGAAATCACCCGGTCAGCAAGGACTCGATCACCCAATGAAAAACGATCTGACGGTACGCGATCTACTACCCGCCGAAACGGAATCGGTGAGGTTGTTTCTCGGGCAGCATGGCTGGGCGCATCGAGTCGGATCCCCGGAGCATTTTGCACAGTTGATTCAAAACTCGCAGCGGACGGCCGTTGCGCTGTCGGGCGAACAGGTTATCGGCTTTGCCCGTGGCATTACTGATGGTTTGTCCAATGGCTACCTGTCGATGGTAGTCGTCGATGTACAGCACCAACGCAAAGGCGTGGGCCGGGCACTGGTCGAACATGTGATGGGCGACAACCCCGACATCACCTGGGTACTTCGCGCCGGGCGCGTAGGAGCCGAAGCATTTTTTACTCGCCTGGGGTTTGAAACCTCAGTGATCGCGATGGAACGCCCGCGCCTGAAATAACCAGCTCGATGGCCAACAAAATACCGAACTTTCATGTTCTGTACTTAAACACTCAGCAAATTTGAATGCCATTCCGAGAGGTGCGTAGGAACCGTCTAGACCGGCACTCTCAGCGTTCACGACTACATTGGGCTTGATATAATCCGCCGACTTTCTGAAAGCACGGACACATTCTAGGCCCTTCATGACCTTCAGCTCCCCAAAATTCTTCCTGATCTACCTTCCCATTGTCTTTTTTGTGTACTTTTTCCTAAATCGCAAACGACTGATCACGGCTGGAAAAATCTGGCTCGTCATTGCCAGCCTGATCTTTTATGGGCACTGGAGCGTCGCGTATATTCCTTTGCTCGGGCTCTCCATTGGTTTCAATTTCATTGTGGGAAAAACCCTTGCGACCCCCACCCGACCTGTGATGTCTTGCCTATCTAAAAAGGCCATTCTCGTTATTGGGATCGTCACTAATCTGGCCTTGCTTGGATACTTCAAATACGCCAATTTCCTTGTCGACAACATAAACTCGGCACTTGGCACAGACCTGTTTTTTGTCCAGGTCGTTCTGCCCTTGGGCATCAGCTTCTACACTTTTACGCAAATCGCCTTTCTGGTGGATTGCTACAAGAACCTCGCGAAAGAGTACAGCTTCGTAAACTATGCGTTGTTTGTAACGTTCTTTCCTCACCTGATCGCCGGGCCGATTCTTCACCATAAAGAAATGATGAGCCAGTTTCAGTCGCGCTGGACGCTCGCCATTCGCCACAGAAACATAGTCATGGGTCTGTTTATTTTCAGCATCGGTCTCTTCAAGAAAGTCGTGCTTGCCGATACGTTCGCCATTTGGGCGGATGCCGGCTTCGCACAAGGTGCCAGCCATGATTTTTTCAGCGCCTGGGCGACCAGCCTTTCCTACACCTTTCAACTCTATTTTGACTTCAGCGGTTATTGCGACATGGCAATAGGTGCAGCGCTGTTGTTCAACATCTGGCTGCCAGTCAACTTCAACTCACCTTACAAGTCGCTGGACATCCAGGACTTCTGGCGACGTTGGCACATGACGCTGAGCCGCTATCTTCGTGATTACCTATACATTCCGCTGGGCGGTAACAGAGGGGGACGACAGCGTTTGTATTTCAATTTGATGATTACTTTCGTTCTCGGTGGGCTGTGGCATGGCGCGAGCTGGATGTTCATCATTTGGGGAGCATTACACGGCGGCGCAATAGTCACGCATCGGATCTGGAAACAATGCGGCATGTCGCTGCCCGATCCAGTCGCATGGTTTCTTACCTTCATGTTTGTGAACATCACATGGGTATTCTTCAGAGCAGATACCGTTGCGGATGCCCTGCGCATACTTCGTGGGCTGGTAGATTTCGACTCAATCCATCAGCTCGCCGTCAATACCGTGCCGACTGCCAATCTTGCATGGGGAGGCACGTTTTCAGATCGTTTGCTAGAGATCCTTCCCGCAGGCCTGGTCGCCAACCTTGCACCAACGTTGATGATCGCGATCGCCCTGCTGATCATTCGCCAGAAGAATGCTTTCGAACTCACCGTTCGCACCGACTTCGGGCATGCGAAGGCACTCGCAATGTCCACGCTGTTTAGCCTTGCGCTGTACACCGGTGTGCAAAGCAAAAGCCCTGTTTTCCTCTACTTCAACTTCTGATGGTGCCGCCCATGAAAAAAAAATTGTATGCGGCACTCACTCTGACAGTGCTGATCATGTGCGTTGTACCGGCGATCAATCTTAATCAGGTGTTCACGGCACAGAGCAACGTGAAATGGTGGAAATCAAAGGTGTTGTACAACATGGATTTATTTCATGCTGTCATCAGCGAATGGATCTACCCCATCGGGCTGTCCATCAGTCCGGGGAAAGTCATCATCGGCAAGGATGGCTGGCTGTTTCTCGGTGACGACTACGCCAATACGATTTCATCGAAACGAATGGGTATGAACCAGGAGGATACTCGGACAGTCGAGAAAGTCGCCCAGTCCGTAGAGGCCTGGAATCAATGGCTGAGAAGCAAAGGCGTGGTCGCTTTTCGCATTGTCGTAGGCCCGGACAAAGACTCCGTCTATCCGGAACACCTCCCGGACTGGTCGTCGCACGCCTCCACCAGGCCAACCGATGTGCTGCTGCGTCAGGTGCGAGATGATCTTTATGTCGACCCGACAAATGCGTTGCTCAAAGCCAAAGAACAATCCCCCCATCCGCTCTACTACAAGACCGATACACACTGGAACAACGCAGGTGCATGGATCGCTTTCGATGAGTTGCGCAAAAGCCTTTCGAAAAGCCAGGCTCGGTTGATATGGCCACAGGCTCGGGAACCCTTGATTCTGAAAACTCACGAGCGTACTGGCGGTGACCTGGCCCAGTTTCTGAGAATTCAGGCGTCGCTGACCGACACTGAAGCAGTGCTCAATTTCAACGATGAATACGCACTACCGGTAGAACACCAAGACTTCAACTCCGGTGAAATCACATTCGCGGGTCAAAACATCGGTATCGCGTCTCCGGCGTCACCTCTTTTGGTCAAATCGGCACAAGCCTTGAATCCGAAAAAAGTACTTTGGTTACGTGATTCGTTTGGCATGTCAATGTCTCCCTTGATGTCAGCCACCTTCACCGAAACATTGCATGTGTATTACTTGCCACTCAAACCTGAGGGGCTCGTCTCACTCATTGAACGATTCCAACCGGACTATGTGTTCATCACGAGTGTCGAGCGAGATATTCGCAGCGACTTTTTCCAATCGGGCCCACCCATCGCCGAAGTTGAAGCCGCAGTGATCAATTAGCCAAACAGGCAGGTGCTTTTGCCTTGAGTTCGATAACGACTATGCTCGTTTATCTCTTTCCAGCATGGATGCTGCACGATGCTCACGATTCTGCAAAACACCCCGATACGGGCTTACGTGATTTTTCTGCTTGTGGTTTATTTCGGGATCAAGGCGTTCTCTCCCCGTCGTGAAAGTCGTCTCTCGATGCTCATAACACCACCGGCATTTTTGGCGTGGTCGTTGTATTCCGTGAACTTGACGATTGACCCGGCCCTGTTCCTTAGCAGCTGGTTCGGCGCGCTGTTGCTGGGTGGTCTCTCGGCCTGGCTGGTTTTCTCACGTAAGGGCGTGGCACTCGACGACTCCGCGACGGGGCTGATCATGCCGGGTACCGTGAAAATCCTGATCATGTTCCTGATGTTTTTTTTCGCAAACTATTACTTCGGGTATCAGGATGCCGTAAATCCGGAGCTTGCCGCGTCCGCCGACATGCTGCTGCTCAAGTCCACGGTGTCGGGTTTCATGTGCGGCCTGATCAGTACCCGCTCGCTGAAACTCTACTGGACACTGCGAGCCCTCGCCGCCCGACAGTCGCCAGTGACCGCACAATAACCATTGGACAACCGGTGATCACGACCCGCTTTTCACCAGCACCGGCTTCTCCTGATAACGCTGGGCAAACAGCTGCTTCAACTGCGCCACTTTCGGCATGTCATTGATCACGATGTATGGATAGCTCGGGTGTTCGGTCAGGAAGTCCTGGTGATAGTCCTCTGCCGGGTAAAAACCGTTGTAGGTTTCCAGTTTGGTCACGATGGGTTTGCTGTAGGCATGCGCCGCATCAAGCTGGGCGATATAGGCCTGTGCAACGCGTTGCTGATCAGGATTGACCGGGAACAGCGCCGAGCGATATTGGGTGCCGCTGTCCGGGCCTTGGCGGTTGAGTTCAGTCGGGTTGTGGGCCACCGAGAAGTAGATCTGCAACAGGCTGCCGTAGCTGACCTGAGTGGGATCAAAGGTGACTTGCACCGACTCGGCATGCCCTGTGTCACCCTCGCTGACACGTTCGTATTCCGCCGTGTTGGCCGCGCCGCCGGCGTAACCGGAAACGGCTTTCTGCACACCTTTGACGTGCTGAAAAACACCCTGCACACCCCAGAAACATCCACCGGCAAACACTGCGGTTTCACTGTGCGCCTGAGTGTTTTCATCGAGTGCCGGCGGCGGAATGACCACGCCCTCCTCGGCCCCGAAGGAAAACGCCGAGCACTGCGCGACAACCCCAGCCGTCGCGACGCCCAGCAGCAGACGACGCCAGATAGTTTGAGCTTTCATGTTCTGTACTCCTGATCAGCCGAAGGTAAAGGCGTAGGCCGACACGCCCGGATCGAGAAACTCGATGCTGAAGGTGCGGTCTTTCACGTCAGCGGTCTGCCGTACCAATTGATACAAGCGTTGTTCAGTCACGCGACCGCTGCCGTCAGGCGCCACGTCGACACCATGGGCATCGCCCGGTGCCTGACCATCGATCATCACTTTGAAGCGCACCGGTTTACCGTCCGCCCCAGGGCCCAGCACCAAGTGCAGGTCACGGGCGTGAAAGCGATAAACGATACGACTGGCCGGCGCACTGGCCGTGGCGCGTTCGGCACCGACCGCCCATTGGCCGCCGAGGCTCCAGTCATTCAGGGCAAGATTTGCAGGTGTCTTGTAGGCCGCGTCCTTGTCAGGCACCAGGCTGGTTTCCGGTACGAAATGTTCCGCACGCTGGTAGCCGACGTAAGTTTCCGGTGACAGCACCTGGTTCATGTCCGGCGCGAGTTGTACGCCTTGAGCGTCTGCGTTGATCAGACCATCAGCCACGGTTTTCGCACCGGCCTCACGCAACAGTTGCTGGATGACTCGTTCCGACTCGGCGTAGTCCCCTTCGCCAAAATGGTGGTAACGAATGCGCCCCTGAGCGTCGGCAAAGTAATGCGCCGGCCAGTATTCATTGTTGAAAGCGCGCCAGATCTTGTAGTCGTTATCGATGGCCACCGGGTAGTTGATGCCCAGTTCCTTCATGGCTTTGGTGACGTTGCCTACATCACGCTCGAAAGCGAATTCCGGCGCATGCACACCAATCACCACCAGCCCCTGATCGCGATACTTCTCGGCCCAGGCTTTGACGTAAGGCAGGGTGCGCAGGCAGTTGATGCAGGAGTAAGTCCAAAAATCCACCAGCACCACTTTGCCTTTGAGTGCCTGCGCGTCCAGCGGCGCCGAGTTGAGCCACTGCACCGCGCCATCAAGCGCCGGCAACTGGCCCTCGACCGGCAACGAACCCGGTGCCTTGGCGGCCATTTTCATCGCGCCGCCCGCCGCCATCATGCTGCCGTTTGCCGCGTCATCCGCTGCGGGAACCTGCGCCATCATCGTGCCGTTGCCCTGAGGGGATTTGCCCGAAAGCTTGCCGACCAATGCCTGTTCCAGCCCACCGGTGGAGGCGGTCGAAAACCGCGCCAGAATCCCGGTATCGAGGCCCAGCGCAATGGCGGCCACACCGGCCAGCATCGCGGCCCCGAGCCCGCGCCGGATCCACTCACCAGTCCCGATCGAACGCTTCATCACCGCAAAGACCTTACCGCCCAGCAGCAACGCCGCAGCGAGCGAAGTCGCGGCGCCCGCCGCATAGGCGAGCAACAACAGCGTGGTGGCGATGCTTGCACCTTGCAGCGCGGCACCGGTCAGAATCAGCCCGAGGATTGGCCCGGCACAAGGCGCCCACAGCAGCCCCGTGGCGACGCCGATCAGAAACGAAGCGCCGGGACGCGGACGATTGTCCTGACCGGCGGCCTCCGACAAGCGACTGCCGGCGGACACCAGCGGCCGGGTCAGACGCTCGGCCAGATGCGGCAGCAACAGCGTCAGCCCGAACAGTGCAACGAACAGCAACGCGAGCCAGCGACCGTACTGATTGACTTGCACCACCCAACCGCCGCCCACCGCCGCCAACGAGGCGATGAGCGCGAAGGTCAGCGCCATCCCCGCCAACAGCGGCAAGCCACTTTTGATAAACGGCTGCCCGGTGCGAGCGAAGACAAAAGGCAGAACCGGCAGGATGCACGGACTGACAATCGTCAGCACACCACCGAGATAAGCGAGAACCAAGAGCCACATAGTATCGTCCTGTTGTAAGTGAAGATCGCCGGCGGGCCACGATTCAGGCCGCCACGGGTTTGAAGGTCATCGCCAGGCCGTTCATGCAGTAGCGAAGGCCGGTGGGTTTGGGCCCGTCGTCGAAAACATGGCCGAGGTGACCGCCGCAGCGCCGACAGTGAACTTCCTCTCGCGTCATGCCGAAAGAACGGTCCTGACGTATGGCCACGGCGTGTTCCAGCGGTGCCCAGAAACTCGGCCAACCGGTACGGCTGTCGAACTTGGTATCCGACGAAAACAACGCCAGGTCGCAGCCAGCACAGGCAAACGCACCCGTCCGGTGCTCGTTGTTCAGCGGGCTGCTGTAGGCGCGCTCCGTGCCCTCTTTGCGCAGCACGTCGAATTGCTCGTCGGTGAGCAACGCATGCCATTCACTGTCGCTGTGGGTCACTTCAAAAATCTCGTCGGCATGTGCCTCACCGACCAGCGCAGAGCCCGTGGATAACTTTGGCAATACACCGGCCAGAAGGGCTGCAAGCCCCAGCCCGCCGCCGGTTGCCAGAATCTGTCGCCGTGAAAACATGGCCGTCTCCCAAAATTCCAGATGCCTGTCGTGGAACACAGCCTAGGCTTGGGTTGATCGCCAAATCCTCACGGGAAGTTAAACAATTCGTGATAACTCGCCCCGAGGAAAACCCGCACAATGCGTTCATCGCGCCGAAGGATTGAGCTTCATGGAACAGACCAAACGCGTCCTGGTGGTCGAGGACGACCTGCACATTGCCGACCTCATTTGCCTGCATTTGCGGGACGAACAATTCGAGGTAGTACACAGCGCCGACGGCGACGAAGGCATGCGCCTGCTGCAGCAAGGTCACTGGGATGCGCTCATCCTCGACCTCATGCTGCCTGGCGTCGACGGACTTGAAATCTGCCGCCGCGCCCGGGCCATGGCCCGCTACACACCGATCATCATCACCAGTGCCCGTTCCAGCGAACTGCACCGCATTCTCGGCCTCGAACTGGGCGCCGACGATTACCTAGCCAAACCGTTTTCGATGCTTGAACTGGTGGCTCGGGTCAAAGCGCTGCTGCGCCGCGTGGATGCCATGGCCCGCAACCTGAAGATGGACGCCGGCAGCCTGAGCCTCGATGGTTTGAGCATCGACCCGATCACCCGTGACGTCACCCTCAATGGCCAGCGCCTGGACCTCACTCCACGGGAATTCGATCTGCTGTATTTCTTCGCCCGTCAGCCGGGCAAGGTGTTCTCGCGCATGGATCTGCTCAACGCGGTCTGGGGCTACAGCCACGAAGGTTACGAACACACGGTCAACACCCACATCAATCGCCTGCGGGCGAAAATCGAGGCCGATCCGGCACAACCGGTGCGCATCCTCACGGTGTGGGGTCGCGGCTATAAATTCGGCACGAGCGCAGAGCAACCATGAAACTGACCCTGACGCAGCGCCTGTCCCTGGTGTTTGCCGTGCTGTTGCTGGCGTGCTGCGGCACGTCGGCCTGGTTGCAGGTACGCTCCAGCCAGATGCATGAGCTGGAAGTGGTGCAAGGATTGTCCCGGGATCTGGCGCAACACATCGCCCACGACACGGTGCTGATGGACAGCAACGGACTGATGCCCGGTGCGGTGCGCGAGTTGTTCAGCCAGTTGATGCTGGTCAACCCAAGTGTCGAGGTGTACCTGCTCGACACCGAGGGCCGGATCGTCGGTAACGCGGCACCGGAAGGACGCCTGCGTCGGCAGACTGTCGATCTCGCGCCGATTCGACGATTGCTCAACGATCAACCGTTGCCGATCCTCGGCGACGACCCACGCAGCGTCGATGGGCGCAAGGTCTTCAGCGCCGCGCCGTTGCAGGTCAACGGCAAGGCGGCCGGTTACCTTTACGTGGTCCTGCTCAGCGAAGCGCACGACCGATTCGCCGAACGCGGCGCCACCAGCGCGGCGCTCAACACGGCGTTGCTGTCCATCGGGCTCGTGGCATTCCTGTGCCTGATTGCCGGTTTGACCGCGTTTAATCTGATCACCCGGCCGCTGCGACGATTGACCGAAACCGTGGGCCAATTCGACATCGACGGCGCACCGCAAACACTGCCCGCCGCGCCGACACCTGTGGACAAGTTCGCTGACCCGGATGAAATCGCCGTACTCGACGCAGCGTTCCGGCAAATGCAAAACCGCCTCGGTGAACAATGGCGCTCACTGACCCGCCAGGATCAGGAGCGTCGGGAACTGGTGGCGAACATTTCCCATGACCTGCGCACACCGTTGGCCTCGCTGCATGGTTACCTTGAGACGCTGTCACTCAAGGACGCCACCCTGTCCCCCGAAGAACGCCGTCGCTATCTGGGGATTGCCCTGGATCAGAGCCGCAAGGTTGGCGGGCTCGCGCAATCGTTGCTGGAGCTGGTGCGCCTGGAACATGGCTTCGTTCAGCCTGTGCTGGAAAAGTTTTCCCTGACCGATCTGGTACAGGACATCTTCCAGAAATTCGAACTGGGCGCCGAGGCCCGAAATGTTGTACTCAAGGCCAGCTTCAGTACCAACCTGCCAACCGTTTGCGCTGACCTCGGGCTGATCGAACGGGTGCTGACCAACCTGTTCGATAACGCCTTGCGCCATACGCCGCCGGGTGGCGAAATCGAACTCGGTCTGAAACCCCAGGGCCCGCTGGTTGAAATCACCGTCAGCGATACCGGCCCCGGCATCGCCGCCGAGTTGCGCGAGGGTTTATTCCTGCGCCCCTTCAATATAGGTGGCGCGCGACGCGATGGCGGGCTGGGCCTGCGGATCGTGCACCGGATCCTGCAACTGCACGGGCGCGAAATCCAGTTGCTCGATGTCGCAGGACGGGGCGCAACCTTTCGCTTCTCGCTTCCAGTGGATCAACAGAACGCCGAACAGTGGATCGTGCGTTCGATGAACCTGAATACGCCGGGCAAATAATCAACTCCACCGGGCCGTTGCTCCGTGACAACAACGTCCCGCTCCCCTAAATTAGTCGGCCTGAAAAAGCCCCCCGAGCTTTCTCGTCTCATCTCAAGTTAAAAAAGTAGTGAAATTTCAATGTCCGATTTCAACACCGCTGAATCCGTAGTCACCCTGTCGTCCAAAGCGGAATACGAAAACTCCATCAATCTTTCACAACACATCCCACAAGCGAAGATCATCAGCGAAATGGTGCTGGACGCGTTTCAGTCCAGCCGCGAAAGCGACCAGATCCGCGAGCTGCGCGCTGCGATCCGCCAGGCCCACGACCGCTTCGATGACGACCAGGCCTACGAGCTGATGGGCGAACTCAAGCGTCTGAAAGATGCCGAAGCCGCCGACATTGCTGCCCTCGAAGATCTGAGCAGCAAATTCCCGATCAGCCGCATCCTGTCCAGCTTCAAGGACGACCCGGCGTTCCAGGAAATCGTCTATGGTCTGGCCCTCAAGGTGCTGAACCAGACGCATCAGGCGATCAGCAACCCGAGCGGCGGCAAGAGCAAAGCCGCACGCACCAAGAAAGACGTCGAAGTGTTCAGCATCAGCAAGGACGGCATCAGCGTGACCCTGCCAATGCGCACGCCGCGTTCGCGCCTGAGCGTGGATCGTGAAGCACTGGAATTCCTCGGTTTCACTTTCGTCGGTGAAGGCGAAGAAGCCGAGCTCGAAGGCGAAACTTTCGTCGACAACGCCGGTACCGAGCACGCGATCAACCGCAAGAACATCATCACCGCGCTGCAACAGCAGACCGCGTTTGACGGTTACAGCATCGCCGCCCAGTAAACGCGGCGCTGACGAAAAAGCCCCGCTCTGAATTTCAGGCGGGGCTTTTTGTTGCGCGGCTTTTAGCGATTATGCCGACGGATGTACCGCAGCGATCATGTCGACTTCGATGGCCGCGTTTTTCGGCAACTGATAGACACCAACGGTTGTGCGTGTATGGCGGCCAGCATCACCCAGCACATAACTGAAAACATCCGATGCACCATTGGCCACTTCGCTCAGGTCAACGAAATCCGGGGTCGACTTCACATACACCGTGACCCGCAACAACGCCCTGACCTTGTCCAGCGAACCGACTGCATCGACGATGAATGCCAGGCAACGCATGGCACTGATGCTCGCTGCGGCCTGCGCATCCTTGAGAGTCAGCTCCAGCCCGACCCGGCCGGGATACTGAATCTTGCCCTCGGTACGCGGCACCATGCCACTGATGTACAGCTCATCGTGATGGCGCACCAGCGGCGCGTAATTGCCGCCCACCGTGTTCTCGCCATTGATGTCGTAATTCAGCTCTTTTGCCAGGGCAATGAAGCGCTCGTCGCAGGTCATCCTCTCAGTCATTTCGCCCAGCCTCTTGATCGATGCATGAAGTTGGATCCGAATCTAGGACGTTTGTCGGGCGACCGCAACCTGTCAATTTCTAGCTAGTCGTTTCGAGAGCACGAGTGATTCCCCGCCCCGCTCTGTGGGAGCGAGCGTGCTCGCGATGAGGCCACCCTCTGTTTCCATCATTCAAACAACAAAAAACCCCGCTCATCTTTAGATGAACGGGGTTTCTCGTACAACGTTCGAACCTTACGGCGCGTACGTCAGCAACAGCTCGGTCGGCACCTTGAAGTCCAGGGACATCATGACGCTCAACGCGGTGATGGTGAAGATCGAGAACACGAACAGCTTGCGTGCCCAGACCGTGTCATCCACCGCCTTGTAGCCGGTCCAGGCCATGTACAACCAGTACATGCCCATGGCCGCGGCGACGGCGAGGTAGCTCATGCCGGCGTAACCGCTGAAGGTCAGCATCAAGGTCGCCACGAGGAAGGCCAGGATGTAGAGCAGGATGTGCTTCTTGGCCACCTGGATCCCGCGCTTCACTGGCAGCACCGGAATCGATGCAGCCAGGTAATCGTTGAAGCGGAAGATCGCGATGGCGTAGGAATGCGGCATCTGCCACAGGCTGAACATCACCAGCAGGGTCAGCGCGGCCATGTCGAAGCTGTTGGTCACGGCCACGTAACCAATCACCGGCGGCATGGCGCCCGACAGACTGCCCACCAGCGTGCCGTGAACCGACTTGCGCTTGAGGTACAGGCTGTAGAAGCCGACGTAGATAATGAAGCCGATCACGGCGAACAATGCAGCCAACGGGTTGGCCACCTTGTACAGCAACGCAACGCCGGCGACACCCAGGATGGTCGCATAGACCAGGGCCAGTTTCAGGGAGATCAAGCCCTGGACCAGCACCCGGTTCTTGGTGCGTTCCATCTTCAGGTCGATGTCACGGTCGATGCAGTTGTTGAACACGCAACCGGAGGCCACAACCAGGGAAGTGCCGATCATGGCGGCCAGGAACACCGCCAGATCTACATGCCCTTTCGAGGCCAGGAAGAACCCGCCTGCCACAGAAAGCACGTTACCGAAAATGATCCCCGGTTTGGTGATTTGGATAAAGTGCTTGAGCGACATCGGGTCTACCTCACTTCGCCATCATGAACGTGTGGATGCTGAACATGATCCACAGCGACAGGCCGACCAGCAGCAGGATCACGATGGCCGTAAAGACGAACGCGATCACGTTGTTACGCTGAGCCACGGAGCGGTCCAGGTGCAGGAAGTAATACAGGTGAACGATCACCTGGATCACTGCGAACAGCAGGACGATTGCCAGCGTGGTGGACTTCGGCAGGGTCGGGAACATCACCAGGCCGAACGGGATGACGGTCAGGATCACCGACAGGATGAAGCCAATGGCGTACGACTTAACGCTGCCGTGGCCAGCATCATGGCTGTCATGGGAGTGTGCATTAGCCATTACAGGGTCCCCATCAGGTAAACAACGGTGAATACGCAGATCCACACCACGTCCAGGAAGTGCCAGAACAGGCTCAGGCAGCTCAGACGGGTCTTGTTGGTCGCCGTCAGGCCGTGCTTGTTGACCTGGTACATCATGATGCCCATCCAGATCAGACCCGCGGATACGTGCAGACCGTGAGTACCGACCAGGGTGAAGAACGCCGACAGGAAGCCCGAACGGCTAGGACCGAAGCCCTCGGAGATCAGCAGGTGGAACTCGTTGATCTCCATGGCGATGAAGCCTGCGCCGAGCAGGAAGGTCATGAACAACCAGCCCAGAACCTGCTGCTTTTTACCTTTGTACAACGCCAGCATGGCGAAGCCGTAGGTGATCGAACTGAACAACAGCAGAGCGGTTTCGCCCAGCACGTATGGCAGTTCGAAGATGTCGTGGCCCGACGGGCCACCGGCGACGTTGTTTACCAGTACCGCGTACACCGCGAAGATCGACGCAAACAGAATGCAGTCGGTCATCAGGTAGAGCCAGAAACCGTATACGGTCATCTCGCCCGAGTCGTGGTGATGGTCATCGTGCCCATGGTCATGACCATGAGCGTGTCCAGCATTGGTCACTAAGTTCGACATTGTTTAAGCCTGTTCCAACTTGGTTTCAACACGGGTTGCGGAAGCAGGGATCTTCCCGGCCGCTA
This sequence comes from Pseudomonas sp. HS6, assembly GCF_023375815.1. Taxonomy (NCBI): domain Bacteria; kingdom Pseudomonadati; phylum Pseudomonadota; class Gammaproteobacteria; order Pseudomonadales; family Pseudomonadaceae; genus Pseudomonas; species Pseudomonas sp. HS6. Next base: position 6,262,669 of record NZ_CP067412.1, read on the forward strand.
CCAGACGCTTGTGCTGCTCGGCTTCGATGCGCTCGATCGTTTCAACCGGAACCATGTAGCCCTGGTCGTCACGTGCAGCGTGGATCACGAAGTAGATGACAGTGCCGGCCAGGCTGGCGATCGCCAACCACCAGATGTGCCAGATCATCGCGAAACCGAATACGGTCAGCAGTGCGCCCATCACCACGCCAGTGGCGGTGTTGTTCGGCATGTGGATCGGTTCGTACTTGGCTGGAGCCTGGTACGCGGTACCGTTTTCCTTGGCCTCGGTGAACGGATCGATGCAGTCTGCTTTCGGCAGTACAGCGAAGTTGTAGAACGGAGGTGGCGACGAGGTCGACCATTCCAGGGTATGGGCATTCCACGGGTCACCGTGTTCGCACATGTTTTCTGGCTTGTTGCGGTCACGCACCGATACGTACAGCTGGATCAGCTGGCAGGCGATACCGACAGCGATCATCACCGCACCGAACATGGCAACGTACAGGTACGGTACCCACTCAGGGTTGGTGGTGGCGTTCAGACGACGGGTCATGCCCATGAAGCCCAGTGCATAGAGCGGCATGAACGCGACGAAGAAGCCCGAGATCCAGAACCAGAACGCTGCTTTACCCCAGCCTTCGTGCAGCTTGAAGCCGAACGCTTTCGGGAAGTAGAAGCCGAAGCCTGCGATGTAACCGAATACCGCGCCGCCGATGATCACGTTGTGGAAGTGAGCGATCACGAACAGGCTGTTGTGCAGAACGAAGTCAGCACCCGGGATGGCCAGCAGTACGCCGGTCATGCCGCCGATGGCGAAGGTCACCATGAAGCCCAGGGTCCACAGAACCTGGCTGGTGAAGCGCAGACGGCCCTGGTAGATAGTGAACAGCCAGTTGAACAGTTTCACACCCGTCGGGATGGAAATCAGCATCGTCGCCAGACCGAAGAAGGCGTTGACGCTGGCACCCGAACCCATGGTGAAGAAGTGGTGCAGCCAAACCATGAAGCCCAGTACCGAGATCGCGCCCGAAGCGTAGATCATCGAGTGGTGGCCGAACAGTTTCTTGCCGGTGAAGGCCGAGATGACTTCCGAGAAAATGCCGAAGGCCGGCAGGATCAGGATGTATACCTCAGGGTGGCCCCATGCCCAGAACAGGTTGACGTACATCATTGGATTGCCACCAAGTTCATTGGTGAAAATGTGGAAATCCATGTAACGGTCAAGGGTCAGCAGTGCCAGGGTAGCGGTCAGGATCGGGAACGAAGCCACGATCAGAACGTTTGCCCAGGTGCAGGTCCAGGTGAAGATCGGCATGTCCATCAGTTTCATGCCAGGGGTACGCATTTTCAGCACGGTAGCGAGGAAGTTGACCCCCGTTAGCGTTGTACCCAGACCGGATAGCTGTAGCGCCCAGATGTAGTAGTCCATCCCCACGCCAGGGCTGTATTGCAGACCCGACAGCGGTGGATAGGCAACCCAGCCGGTCTTGGCGAATTCGCCGACGCCCAGGGACAGGTTGATCAGCACAACGCCGGAAACCAGCAGCCAGAAGCTCAGGGAGTTCAGGAACGGGAAAGCAACGTCACGCGCGCCGATCTGCAGCGGCACTGCAAGGTTCATCAGGCCGGTGAAGAATGGCATCGCCATGAAGATGATCATGATCACACCGTGAGCGGTGAAGATCTGGTCATAGTGTTCAGGCGGCAGGTAGCCAGGCGAACCCTCGGTGGCCATGGCCAGCTGGGTACGCATCATGATGGCGTCGGCAAAGCCACGCAGCAGCATGACCATGGCAACGATGATGTACATCACACCGATTTTCTTGTGGTCGACCGACGTCAGCCACTCGGTCCACAAGTAGGTCCACTTCTTGAAGTAGGTGATTGCAGCGAACAACGCCAGACCACCGAGCGCGATCATCGAGATGGTTATCATCACGATCGGCTCGTGGAAAGGGATCGCTTCCCAACTTAATTTACCAAACATCGTTTACTCCTCTGCCCCGGCAGCTGAATGCGAATTCGAGTCCATTTCCGTTGCCGCCACTTCTTTCTCTTTCTTCTCGTGCTTCAGTGGCTTGCCCGGTTTCATGCCCTCGTACTTGTCGACGATGATCTGGAACTGGTTCGGCGTGACCGAGGAGTAGAGCTCGACTGGGTTGTTCTGGCTTGGCTTGGAAAGGGCTGCGTATTCAGCTTGATCAAGCTGTTTAGGTGCCTTTTTGACTTCACTTACCCAGGCGTCGAAATCTTCCTGAGAAGTTGCGATCGCTTTGAATTTCATGCCGGTGAAACCAGCACCGCTGTAGTTGGCGGAGATACCGTCCATTTCAGCGTTACGGTCGGCGATCAGGTGCAGTTTGGTCTGCATGCCCGCCATCGCGTAGATCTGGCCGCCCAGGCCCGGGATGAAGAACGAGTTCATCACGGCGTCGGAGGTGATCTTGAAGTTGATTGGCGTGTGCGCCGGGAACACGATCTTGTTGACCGTGGCAATGCCTTGTTCCGGGTAGATGAACAGCCACTTCCAGTCCAGCGCGACCACTTCGATGGTCACAGGCTTGACGTCGGATTCGATCGGACGATAAGGGTCCAGCTCGTGGGTCGACTTATAAGTGATGTAACCCAGAGCGATGATGATCAGGACCGGAATGGTCCAGACCGCCACTTCGATCTTGGTCGAGTGCGACCATTTCGGGGTGTAGACGGCGTTCTGGTTGGAGGCGCGGTACTTCCAGGCGAACAGGAAGGTCATGATGATGACCGGCACAACGACCAACAGCATCAGCAGCGTGGCGGTGATGATCAGGTTGCGCTGTTCCAGGCCGACCTGGCCCGTTGGATTGAGCAAGGTCATGTTGCAGCCTCCCAGCAACAACGTGCCGAGCAGCGGCACTAGGCCTAGTAATCTGGGGTACCTGTTTTTACTCATCTCACGACCTCTAAAGCAGCTTGCGCAATGCAGTTGGGTTTTGATCGCCAACACTTCACCCTGCCAAGGGTTGGCATTTTCTTTGGATTGAATAAGGGCCGCCCGTCGCGCGTCAGACGCTCGACAAATCCTGGGACAGCGGTCAGTTCTTATTCGAATTCGTGGTCAAAGGCCTTGTTACAGACCAATTCCATTTGGTGCGGAAAGTTGGAAGGCACCGACACCTGGGTGTCTCGCAAGCCTTTCGGCCGCTCGACACCCGACTTCCTGCTCGGTTCCTTATAAAGGCCGAACAGTGCCGGGAATTCAGTGCGGGCGATTGTAGATAGGTAGCGCCCTATACACCATGTCTTATCCCGAAATAATTTTTATCCGTTCGAGCAACAATCCATCACCATTTTTGCAAAAGTTCCGCATGTTATCGAAATCGATTCTCAACAAAAACACCAAAAAATGTAGGTCTATCGGCCTCAGTTCAGACAGCTCCGAAAGCATTTTCTGACGTCGCGATCCGCGCAAAGCCCGATACCCCAAGGCTTTTGGCCATATGCCAGCGTCTGTTAAAACTGCCTGCTCCGGCACACGCGTGCAAAAACAGACAAACGCTGAAACAGACCAATCCTTTTTTGTAACAGCGCACCAATCCGTGCCTGTGAAAGGAGCTGCGACACGGCGCGTGTGACAACATGTCGCACACCTGTCGCACCCTCCCTTGCCGTTCGTCACGGTGTTTTCACAAAGACCCTGAAATGCAAAACGCCCCGATTTCCGTAACCGCAAATCGGGGCGTTTGTTTTATCGGCGCAGGGGCCGAAAAGTTGACTCAGCGCAGTGCTTTTCGGTTACGCGAGGTCAGCAGCGGCACCAGGATCACCACCAGCACGAAGGCCACCAGTGCCCATTGCGCCAGCGACAGACCTAGGATCGGCGGGTACGGCGTCGAGCAGAAACCGTCTACCTGAAAGCCCAGCGGAAAGATCTTCGCCAGCGGCAGATCATCGACAATCGGCTGCAGCACGTCGATGCCGCAGCTCACTGCCGGGTAGAACTGAGTGAACACGTGATGACCGGCGACACCGGCCCCGGCAATCGCGCAGATCACCACCAGTACTTCGAACACGGTGATGCTGCGGCGGGTGCGCATGGCCGCGCCGATGAACGCGAACAGCGCGATCAACAGCAGTGCATAACGCTGCAGGATACACAGCGGGCAAGGAGCCTCGCCCAGCACGATCTGCATGTACAACGCGCCGCCGATCAGCGCCAGGCAGATGATGCCCAGCAGCACCAGAAAGCGCCGCTCACGTCCCAATCGAATCGTTTCCTCGCTCATCGCGTTTCCCTTTCATGTCCATGGTTCAGCTGGCCGGCGGCTGCGTTTGCAGTTGCGCCATCAGGCTGATGTTGTCTTCGATATGCCAATTGGCCGCGATGCGACCGTTGTCGATCTGATAGATATCGGTTGCCCGGAAGTCTACACGCTGCCCCTGCCCTTTGAGAGCCTTGAACGTACCGGTGAAATGCCCGCGAAAGTGCAGATGCACCACCACGCGATCACCGGCGACGATCATTTGTTCGATCTCGCAGCTCAAGTCCGGCACTGCCGTGCGAAAGAAATTCGACGCCAGCAGCGGTCCCGTCGGCCCTTGCACCCTTCCTTCCGGCGGGGTCTTGTCGACAAACTGCGGCGACAGGGCTGCGGTGGCCAACGCCTCTTCGCCACTGTTCCAGAAACTGCCATAACGCCGCGCCGCCAGTTGCATTGCATCACGCTGCGCCTTGGGCAGGCTCTGATCAACGATGAGGGTCTGCGGCTGGATCAACGCGGATTCGGCAAAGGCAAACGGACTGGACAGCAAGGCAACCGACAGGCCCAAAGTGGCCAGGCTGAAACGGCGGGAGAAAGCGAAGTGCGACATGGGGGCGATCCTGATCATGTAAACGAACGAGCGCCTATCATCAGCATCGGGGAATAAACGATAAACCGGTTAAGAAACGATTAACCTTTAAACAGAATTTAAGAATCAGGACCGTATAACGGCCAATCGCTGGCAAGCCAGCTCCCACAAGGATCGGTGTCGTATACGCAATCTGTGAACGACACCGAACCTGTGGGAGCGGGCTTGCCCGCGATGAGGGCGACCGGTTTCAGATCACTCCAGAGCAGCCGCCGGCCCGAAGAACTCATAACGGCTTTGTTTCTCCGGCACACCCAGTGCCTTCAGATGACGCTTGATCGCCCCCATGAAGCCTTTCGGTCCAAGGAAGTAGGCGTCCACATCACGCTGCGCCGGCAGCCACTCGCCCAGTTGCTCCTGGCTCAACAGCCCGACCTTGTCCGCCGCCGGGCTCACACCGTCATCTTCGGCATAGCAATAGAAGCGCTTGAGCTGCGGATGACGCTCGGCCAGCCCGTCGATCCAGTCACGGAACGCATGCACGCTGCCATTGCGCGCGCAGTGAATGAAATGCACCGGACGCTCGGTTTCCAGCGCTGCTTCCAGCATGGCCAAAGTCGGGGTGATGCCGACGCCGCCGCTGATCAGCACCAGCGGTTTGTCGCTGGCAGTCAGGGTAAATTCGCCCGATGGCGGGAACAGTTGAATGCTCGCGCCGACGTGCAGTTGATCGTGCAGGTGATTGGAGGCACGGCCGCCCGGTTCGCGTTTGACGCTGATGCGGTACTGGCCTTTGTTGGCCAGGGCTGACAGTGAGTAATTGCGGCGGATTTCTTCTCCGTCGAGCACCAGCTTCATGCCGATGTACTGCCCCGGCTCGGCTGCGAGGATCGGGCCTTTGTCCGCTGGCTCGAAGTAGAAGGAAATGATTTCCGCACTCTCCTCGACCTTGGCCGCGACGATGAACTCCCGCGCCCCGCGCCAGCCACCGACGGCTTGTTCTTTCTGGTCATAGATGGCGGTTTCGGCGCCGATCAGAATGTCGGCCAACTGGCCATAAGCGGCACCCCAGGCACTCATCACTTCCGGCGTAGCGATTTCTTCGCCGAGCACTTCAGAGATGGCACGCAGCAGGCAGGTGCCGACGATCGGGTAGTGTTCCGGCAGAATCTGCAACGCCACGTGCTTGTTGATGATCTTGGCCACCAGGTCGCCCAACTGGTCAAGCTGATCGATGTGACGGGCGTACATCAACACGCCGTTGGCCAGCGCACGAGGCTGGTCACCGCTAGCCTGGTGAGCCTGGTTGAACAACGGGCGGACCTCCGGGTACTCGGAGAGCATCATGCGGTAGAAATGGGTGATCAGCGCTTCACCGCCGCTTTCCAGCAGAGGCACAGTGGATTTGACGATGGCACGATCCTGGACGCTAAGCATAAGGGTGACTCCTGAGCTTTCTCTAAAAGTGCCTTAACCGTTTCAGTTATCGTGCCAACTAATTTATCTATATAAATCAATGACTTGAAATTTATGTAGTCAGATCGACACAAGCCACTCTATAGTCGCTTCGACTACAACGCGTCTCTTTGACTACAAAACCATGTCCGCCAAATCCCTGCTGACCGCCCTGCTCCCACTGGTTTCCGACCTGTCCCGCGAACTGCCCGAAGGCGAGCGCTATCGGCGCCTGCTTGAAGCCATGCGCGCCCTGCTGCCATGCGACGCCGCCGCACTGTTGCGCCTCGATGGCGAATGGCTGGTGCCGCTGGCCGTGGACGGCTTGAGCACCGACACCCTCGGCCGCCGCTTCAAGGTCAGCGAACACCCGCGCTTTGAAGTGCTGTTGGCCGGCGAAGGGCCGACCCGTTTTGCTGCCGACAGTGAATTGCCCGACCCCTATGACGGACTGGTTGACGGCCTCGACGATCACCTCGAAGTTCACGACTGCCTCGGTTGCCCACTGTTCGTCGATGAAAAACTCTGGGGGCTGATCACCCTCGATGCACTCGATCCCGAGCGTTTCGAACCGATCGAACTCGACGCCCTGCAAGCCTTTGCCAGCCTCGCTTCGGCCACGGTCAACGCCGCCGAACGCATCGAACGTCTGGCGATTCGCGCCGAAGACGAGCACCAACGCGCCGAGGTCTATCGCCAGGCCAGCGGTCAGCAGAACCGCGAAATGATCGGCCAGAGCAAGGCTCATAAACGGCTGGTGGAAGAAATCAATCTGGTCGGCGGTAGCGACCTCACCGTGCTGATCACCGGGGAAACCGGGGTCGGCAAGGAGTTAGTGGCCCAAGCAATCCACGCTGCTTCCAAGCGCGCCGACAAACCGATCATCAGCCTCAACTGCGCGGCCCTGCCGGACACGCTTGTGGAAAGCGAACTGTTCGGTCACGTGCGCGGCGCCTTCACTGGCGCCACCGGCGACCGGCGCGGCAAGTTCGAACTGGCCAATGGCGGCACGCTGTTTCTCGATGAAGTCGGCGAATTGTCGCTGACCGTCCAGGCCAAACTGTTGCGGGTTTTGCAGAGCGGCCAGTTACAACGTTTGGGGTCGGACAAGGAACACCAGGTCGACGTGCGCCTGATCGCCGCGACCAACCGCGACCTGGCCGAAGAAGTGCGCAGCGGCCGTTACCGCGCCGACTTCTACCATCGCTTGAGTGTGTACCCGTTGAGGGTGCCGGCGCTGCGTGACCGGGGCCGAGATGTGCTGCTGCTCAGTGGTTACTTCCTGGAGCAGAACCGCTCGCGCATGGGCCTCAACAGCCTGCGCCTGAACAGCGACGCGCAAGAAGCGCTGCTTGCCTACACCTGGCCGGGCAATGTGCGGGAACTGGAACACCTGATCGGCCGCAGCGCGCTGAAGGCGCTGGGCAACTGCAAGGTGCGGCCGAAGATTCTCAGTTTGAGTGCGATGGATCTCGATCTGCCGCGTGAGGTTGTGGATAACTCGCCGGTGCCGTCCGAAGCGACCGCCGCCCTGCCATTGATCAGCGGGGATCTGCGTGCAGCCACCGAGCAGTATCAGCGGCAGTTGATCAGTGCCGCGCTTGAGCGTAACCGGGACAACTGGGCCAGTGCGGCGCGTGAACTGGGGTTGGACCGGGCGAATTTGGGCAGGATGGCGAAGCGGTTGGGGATGAAGGGCTGATATGTGCTTCAAGATCAAAAGCACCCTCATCGGAACGCCGCCCGCCCAGCCCTCTCCCGGAGGGAGAGGGAGCCGACCGAGTCGTCTTGCGCCATACGCCGACCTGAAAGACTGAGTCGATTATGGATTCAACAATGCACTTTCAGGTCGGTGTAGCTCTGAAGCATCCCGCATTCGGCCCCCTCTCCCTCCGGGCGGTCCGACGTTTCGGGAGGGCTGGGGTGAGGGCCATCGATCCAACTGACACACCACCACCCGACAACTAACCTAAAGCCCAACCTTTTGACGCCGATAACCCGGCATCAATAGTTTCTGGCGATTTCCACCCTCGCCCACCACCTTTTTCCACAGAAGGTTTTTATGTCTTCCAACAAAGCCCGCGCAGATTCACTTTCGCTTCTGCTGTTTACCTTGCGCAGCGGCAAGCTGATGGCGATCAACCTGCTGAAAGTCAGTGAAATCATCCCCTGCCCGCCGCTGACCAAGCTGCCGGAATCGCACCCGCACGTCAAAGGCATCGCCACCCTGCGCGGCGCCTCGCTGTCGGTGATCGACCTGAGCCGTGCCATCGGCGAGCGTCCGCTGGAAGACCCGAACGGCGGCTGCCTGATCGTCACCGACGTCAGCCGTTCGAAACAGGGTCTGCACGTGCAGGCGGTGAGCAAGATCGTGCATTGCCTGACCACCGACATCAAACCGCCGCCGTTCGGTTCCGGCGGTTCCCGCGCCTACATCACCGGCGTGACCTCGGTCGACGGCACGCTGGTACAGGTGCTGGACATCGAAAAGGTCATCCACAGTATCGCCCCGGCGCAAATCGAAATGGCCCCGACCGACCTGAGCATGGAAGACGCCGAAGTGCTGGGCAACGCGCGGATTCTGGTGGTCGACGATAGCCAGGTGGCGCTCCAGCAATCGGTGCACACCCTGCGCAACCTCGGCCTGCAATGCCACACCGCCCGCAGCGCCAAGGAAGCGATCGACTGCCTGCTGGACCTGCAAGGCACGGCGCAGCAGATCAACCTGATCGTCTCCGACATCGAAATGTCCGAGATGGACGGCTACGCCTTCACCCGGACCCTGCGCGAGACCCCGGACTTCGCCCACCTCTACGTATTGCTGCACACCTCGCTGGACAGCGCGATGAACAGCGAAAAGGCCCGGCTCGCCGGGGCGAACGGGGTGCTGACCAAGTTCTCCTCGCCAGAACTGACCCACTGCCTGATCGAAGCGGCCAAACACGTCGCCGCCCACGGACACTGAGTCTTGAGCGAGACGTTCTGTTTTCTGATGCGGCGCGACCTGAGCCAGGACGTGCCGGCCATCGAATGGCCGAACGGCATCGAACTCACTACCTACAGCGCCGAAAGCGCATCCGCGGTGCATGAACTGATGCAAATCGGCTACCGCGAAGGTGGCGGCCGAGTGCCGGCGTTGGACGTCTGGCAACAGAGGTTTGAAAACGATCCGGAATACGATCCTGCACTGTGCTTCATCGCCAGCGATGCCGACGGCGTCGTCGGTGTGGCGCAATGCTGGACCAGTTCCTACATCAAGAATCTGGTGGTGCATCCCCGCGCTCAAGGTCTTGGATTGGGTCGAGCGTTGCTGCTTCACGCCTTCAAGGTGTTTCAGAGTCGGCGCGAAGGGTTTGTCGATCTGAAGGTGCTGGAAGACAACCATCGGGCGCAGCGCTTGTACGAAACGTCCGGAATGTATGTGGTTCGCCGGGAATTGGTGCCGGACTGACAGACCGCCATCGCTGGCAAGCCAGCTCCCACAGGTTTCCGGGTGTTTGCAAAATCTGTATACGCCAGCAATCCCTGTGGGAGCGGGCTTGCCCGCGATGACGGCCTCAAGACAACTTTTCCCGCTCAGGCATACTCCAACCTTGGCCTAAACCCAAGGATGCCCGAATCATGAAACGCCTCGCCCTCTCAGTGCTTTGCCTCATCGCCCCATTGGCCCACGCTTCCAGCCCCGACGCCTGGGCCGCCTACGACAAAGCCGTACTCGCCAGTTGCACCAAGGCCAGCGGCCTGAAAGACGCCAAACCGGTCGGCAACGCCGCGCAATTCGATGACCGCGTCGGTTACACCGCGCTGTTGCTGCAGGGCCAGTACCCGCAAAAACACATGAAGGGCCAGCAAGGCACCGAGCTGTGCCTGTACAACAAAAAGTCGAAAACCGCGTACGTCACCGAATGGGACTCGATCCGACCGACCGCCAAGCCCTGAGTGAATGGCGCACAACTTGCTTCAATCCAGGCCTGCATGGCGGCTTTACGTCGCCGTTTCACACCCTGATTGAAGATTGCCCGCTCAATGAATACGACGTTTTCCTGCGTAGGTTGCGGCAAATGCTGCACCGATCATCACGTGCCTCTGACGCTGGCCGAAGCCCGAATGTGGGCGGCTGACGGCGGTCAGGTGATCGTGCTGGTGGAGGCATTTCTCGCCAACGGCCTGGGCTTGCCGGTGCAACAGCGTGAACACGCAGAACGTCGTTCGGCGGTAGTGCGCAGCGGAAACTCTGACGCCCATGTGGCGATCACCTTCGCCGCCTACAACGTCGGCCCCTGCCGGAATCTTGACGAAGACAAGCTGTGCCGCATCTACGAACGCCGGCCGCTGGTGTGTCGCATCTATCCCGCCGAAATCAATCCGCACATCCCGTTGAACCCTGCCGCCAAGGACTGCCCGCCGGAATCGTGGGAACAGGGACCGGAACTGATCGTCGGTGGCGAACTGGTGGATCAGGAACTGGTGACGCTGATCCAGCGCTCCCGTCAGGCCGATCGCGATGACATCCGGACCAAGGATGCGATTTGTGGGTTACTCGGCATCCGCACCACGGCACTCAAGGGCGACGGGTTTACCGCGTACCTGCCGGACATGGGCGTGTTTGCCTCGGTGATCGATCAGGTCACCGCGCAGCCATTGAGCGAAGTGTCCAGTGAATGGCTGTTTCACCTCTCCGGTGATGATGTCGCCGGACAAGTGCTGGCGGCCGGGGCACAGGTGGTGACCGAACCGCCGCAGACTTACGCGTTCATTTCCCTGCGCGCGGCCTAGGATCCCTGCCGCCGCCCCCAGAACTCCCGCGCCAGCGAACGCAAATCCCCCGCCAGCCCCGCCACGTCTTGTGAGTTGAGCTGGCTCTGGCGCCCTTCATCCACCGTCAGTTCACACGCCGTGCGAATGCTGACGATGTTGCGGTTGATGTCCTCGCTTACTGCGCTTTGCTCTTCAACCGCTGCAGCAATCTGCAGGCTCATCTCGGTGATCTGCTCGACCCGGCCGCTGATACCGTCCAAGGCCCGGGCTGCGCGTTGCGCCTGTTCGACGCTGTTATCCACATGCTCGCTGCTCTGCTGCATCGCCAGCACCGCATCTCGCGCGCCATTTTGCAGGGTACTGATCATTCTCTGAATTTCATTGGTCGACTGCTGGGTGCGCTGGGCCAGACCCCGCACCTCATCGGCCACCACCGCAAACCCGCGCCCGGCATCCCCGGCCCGCGCCGCTTCGATCGCCGCGTTGAGCGCCAGCAGATTGGTCTGCTCGGCGATGCTGCGAATCACCTCCAGCACCCCGGAAATCTCGCTGCTGTGGCCTTCGAGTTGATGAATCACCTCGGTCGCCCTGCCCAACTCTTCCGCCAGACGCAACACCGCACTGCGACTCTCGCCGACCAACAGATGACCCTCACGGGTTTCCGTCCCCGCCATATCTGCCGCCACCGACGCCTGCTGCGCATGACTGGCAACTTCCGCCACACTGGCCGCCATCTGATGAATCGCCGCCGCCACCTGATCGGTTTCCGCCTGCTGCGCCAGCGTACTGGTGTGGCTACTGTGCAAATGATCCACCAGTTGCGCCGCATGCCCGGCCAGCCGCTGCGACGCATCGCCGATCCGCCCGACCACCGCGCCGACCTGGGCTTCGAGCATCTGCAAGGCGAACTCGATCTGCCCGAACTGATCCCGCCGCCCGGTATAAATGCCCTGGCTCAACGGATTGTCGGCAATCAGCCGCGCACGCTCGGTCAGACGCTCCAGCGGACGCAACAACCAGCCCACGCCCAAAGCACAGGCGCCACTGCCCGCCACCAGCGCAGCGGCTTCGACGCCCATGGACTCCGACCGCAGCCAGGCTTCAATCCCCAGCACCACCGCCAGCACCGAACTGGTCAACGCTATGATCCGCGCTTGCAACCCCAACACCGGCAGCCGCTGCCAACGCGACACACGCTCCCCACGCAACTGCGCGTAAGCCCGCTCCGCCGCAGCGATCTGTCGCGCATCCGGGCGCGTACGCACCGACTGAAACTCCACCGCCGCACCGTTCTGCGTAACCGGCGTGACATAGGCACTGACCCAATAGTGATCACCGTTCTTGCAACGATTCTTCACCAGCCCCATCCACGACCGCCCGCGCTTGAGCGTCTGCCACATATGAGCAAACGCCTGCGCCGGCATGTCCGGATGACGCAATAGGTTATGCGGCGTGCCCAGCAGCTCGTCACGGCTGTAACCGCTGATCTTGATGAAATCGTCGTTGGCGTAGGTAATCGCGCTGGTCAGATCGGTGGTCGAGAGAATGTTCGCATCCGGCGCAACATCGACATTGCGCCCGGTCACCGGGAGATTGATCTTCATGGAAAGCGCGCTCGTTTTATTGGAAAGAGTCGGCAGGGCTGCTGACTCTAAGCGCACTAACTGGTTAAACGTTGATCTGGCTCAGGAACTGAGCACTTAGCCATCACTGTGATCGAAAATCACAGCGACGGCCGAGGAATCAGCGTTTGCCCATCGAACGACGGGTGCCCGACGGCGCCACACCCGGGATCTTGGCATGACGGTCACCGTCCTTGCCCTTGAATTGCGGTTGCTTGGCGGCTTTGGCAGCGGCCAGGTCACCTGGCTTGAACGGAAACTTGAACGCAGGAATGGTCGGCTTGGTTTCGCCGGCCTCGGCCAGCTCTGCCGGCACATCGCTCACAGCGTTGTCGATTGGGGAAGTCATGAAAGCTCCGGGAAGCAAAAAGTCCGGCCCGGTGGATGAGCCGCGAAGGCGCGCAGTATACCTGCGCGCGCGGACTTTAAAGAGTCCCAAAAAGGGTACGACCGGTCCCTTTTTGGGACGGCTCGACTAACGGATCACGCCTGCGGATCAACCCGATCCAGCGCCCTGTTCACCGCCAGCTCGGCCAGCATGATGATCTGCTGGATTCCCAGCGCCGTGCTGCGCTGTGGGCCTGTGAGCTCATTGGCGAAATTGCACGCGATGGTACTGGCCGAGGCCAGGGATTCGCAGGCATTGGCCAGCAGGCTTTCGGTGTCGACGTTGGGAGTGACCATGTACATCGTGCTCGGGCGAGGCTTGGCAGGGTTGGGGCAGAGGTAATAATCGAGGGCGCGTTTGATGGCTTCGCGGTTACGGGCGAGGTCTTCGGCGCGCATGGCGTCTTCGAGTGGGGTGGGTGATTCGAGAGGTGGGTCGGGTACGGGCTTCGTCATTGAAATGTTCCTGTTCAATAGCCAGCACTCGTCGTTTCTCACGCGACGAGGTGGTGGCAGCTATGTGCGGAGTGAGAAACCGGTAGGAACAGATCCGGCCGGACCGAAGCCCGCCCGCACACAGCCGCCATAAAACATTGCAAGCAGCAGATAAGCCGGCGGCAATTATGGTGGTACTGATGATGGATTAACAGTTCCTAAGGGTTCTCACACCCGATCGCAGAGTTTTCTGCGACAGCCAAAGACTAGAGAGCGTGCTTCCGACGGACAACCTGAAAACGTTGTGGGAAGGGTCCGGAGTTGTTGTTGAAATTTAAACAACTTCAAGAGCTGCCCTCACCCTAGCCCTCTCCCGAAGGGAGAGGGGACTGACCGTGTTGTTTAAATGAAATACGCCGACGTGAAATACCGAGGTGAATTCAGGTTTAAAAAACAAGCAACTCAACTCCTGTTTCCACATCTGCTTCCTGCTCCTGCTTCCACCACTCAACACGATGAGCGTTAGCTCGAGTAAAGCTTTTGACTTGCCGGCCCCGTCGGAAGGCTGAGTGGAGGGATTCATCCGGGGGTGGGAGCGCAGCGACCGTTCGACGAAGTCGAACACATCGAGAGGAGGTGCAGCGAAGCAAACCGTAGGCGATGCTCCCGGATGAATCCCGGAACGAAGGAACGCCGAGCCACAGCGAGGCGCCGAACGCAGGGGCCAAGCCTTTTGGTTCCTTTTTGGCGTTTGAAAAAGGGACTCGCCGTAAGGGCGAAACCGCCAGCCGCAACACCCGCAAAAACGGATATACACACAACCCAAAAACAGCATGGTCGGCCCAAAGGCCGCCAAGCCAAAAGCCGAAACTGACAGCGCCGTCAGCTAGCCGTCACCCTCCTGACCCCCAAACAAGTTTATAAAGAACCAACCTGCCCAAACCCCGTCCCCCTGGCGCCCCACAAGCATGCAAATCCAGAAGAAAAAGGCCCTGCTCGCCACCCTGCTGATCGCCCTCGCAGCCGCCGGCCTGTGGTACGCGGTAAAACCCGCCCCGGCCAAACTGGCAACCCCCACCGCCATCCCGGTCAGGGTCGTCGCCGTCAGCGAAAAAGACGTCCCCCGCTACACCAGCGGCATCGGCTCGGTCCTCTCGCTGCACAGCGTAGTAGTACGCCCGCAGATCGACGGCATCCTCACCAAGCTTCTGGTCAAAGAGGGTCAATTGGTGAAACAGGGTGACTTGCTCGCTACCATCGACGACCGATCGATCCGCGCCAGCCTCGACCAGGCCCGGGCGCAACTGGGCGAAAGCCAGGCGCAACTGCAAGTGGCGCTGGTCAATCTCAAGCGCTACAAACTGCTCAGCGTCGACGACGGTGTATCGAAGCAGACCTACGATCAGCAACAGGCACTGGTCAACCAGCTCAAGGCCACCGCTCAGGGCAATCAGGCTTCAATTGACGCAGCGCAGGTACAACTTTCCTACACCCAGATTCGCTCCCCGGTCACCGGACGCGTCGGGATACGCACGGTCGACGAAGGCAACTTCCTGCGCATGACCGACACCCAGGGTCTGTTCACCGTGACTCAGATCGATCCGATCGCCGTCGAATTTTCCCTGCCCCAGCAAATGCTGCCGACCCTACAGGGCCTGATCAGCGATCCGCAGCGCGCACAGGTCAAGGCGTACATCGGCGCCGACACCGACGGCGAAACCGGCAACCTGCTCGGCGAAGGTCACCTGATCCTGATCGACAACCAGATCAACGCCAACACCGGCACCATCCGCGCCAAGGCCGAATTCGACAACCCCAATCAGAAGCTCTGGCCCGGCCTGCTGGTGACGGTAAAGATTCAGACAGCACTGGATAAAGATGCGCTGGTGGTCCCGCCCACCGTCGTACAACGCGGCCTCGACCAACACTTCGTGTACCGGGTCAACGGCGACAAGGTGGAAGCCGTGCAGGTGCAGATGGTTTACCAGGGCAGCGGCCAGGACATCATCAAGGGCGTGAAACCCGGCGATGTATTGGTCAGTGATGGCCAGTCGCGGCTCAAACCCGGTTCGACCGTGCAGGTCATGAGCGAACCGCCGCAAGTGGTGCAAGCGGAGCCCAAGCCATGAAGCAGCACAAAGGCGTTTCGACCTGGTGCATCGATCACCCGGTGGCGACGATTTTGCTGACCATCGCGCTGGTGCTGGTCGGGGTGATTGCCTTCCCGCGCCTGCCGATTGCCCCGCTGCCGGAAGCGGAATTTCCGACGATCCAGGTCTCCGCCCAACTGCCCGGCGCCAGCCCGGACACCATGGCCTCGTCCGTGGCCACGCCGCTGGAGGTGCAATTCAGCGCCATTCCCGGCATGACCCAGATGACCTCCAGCAGTGCGCTGGGCTCCAGTCTGCTGACCCTGCAATTCACCCTCGACAAGAGCATCGACACCGCCGCCCAGGAAGTGCAGGCCGCGATCAACACCGCCGCCGGCAAACTGCCGAAAGACATGCCGACCCTGCCGACCTGGAAGAAGGTCAACCCGGCGGACAGCCCGGTGTTGATCCTCAGCGTCAGCTCGACCCAGATGCCCGGCACCGAACTCAGTGACCTGGTGGAAACCCTGCTGTCGCGTCAGATCAGTCAGATCGATGGTGTAGGCCAGATCAACATCACCGGTCAGCAACGTCCGGCGATTCGCGTGCAGGCCTCGGCGGACAAACTGGCGGCCATCGGCCTGACCCTCGCCGACATACGTCTGGCGATCCAGCAGACCAGCCTCAACCTCGCCAAAGGTGCGTTGTACGGCGAGTCGAGCATTTCCACCCTGTCGACCAACGACCAGTTGTTCCACCCCGAGGAATACAGCCAGCTCATTGTTTCCTACAAGGACGGTGCACCGGTTCACCTGAAAGATGTCGCCAAAGTCGTCAACGGTTCGGAAGATGCCTACGTGCAAGCGTGGGCCGGCGATCAACCGGGGGTGAACCTGGTGATCTCCCGCCAACCCGGGGCCAACATCGTCGAGACCGTGGATCGCATTCAAGCCGCCCTGCCCGGCCTCGAAGCCATGCTGCCGGCCTCGGTGCAGGTCAAGGTATTGATCGACCGCACCCAGACCATTCGCGCTTCGCTGCATGAAGTGGAAATCACCCTGCTGATTGCGATCCTGCTGGTGGTGGCGGTAATGGCGCTGTTCCTGCGCCAATTGTCGGCGACGATGATCGTGTCCGCGGTGCTCGGCGTGTCGCTGACCGCCAGTTTCGCCTTGATGTACCTGCTCGGCTTCAGCCTGAACAACCTGACGCTGGTGGCCATCGTGGTGGCGGTCGGGTTCGTCGTCGACGATGCCATCGTGGTGGTGGAGAACATTCACCGTCACCTGGAAGCCGGCGACAGCATGCGCGAAGCGGCGGTCAAGGGCGCCGGCGAGATCGGTTTCACCGTGGTCTCGATCAGTTTCTCGCTGGTGGCCGCGTTCATTCCGCTGCTGTTCATGGGCGGCGTGGTCGGGCGTTTGTTCAAGGAATTCGCCCTGACGGCCACCTCGACCATCATGATTTCCGTGGTGGTGTCGTTGACGTTGGCGCCGACACTGGCGGCGCTGTTCATGCGCAAACCGGTGCACCACGCCCATGACAAACCGGGTTTCAGCGAACGCCTGCTCGGCTGGTACGAAAAAGGCCTGCGCCGCGCCCTCGCCCACCAGAAACTGATGATCGCGGTGTTTGGTGTTTCGGTGGCGATGGCCATTGGCGGTTACATCTTTATCCCCAAAGGCTTCTTTCCGGTGCAGGACACCGGTTTCGTCCTCGGCACCACCGAAGCCGCCGCCGATATTTCCTACAGCGACATGGTGAAAAAGCACTTGGCAATGGCCGAAATCGTCGCCGCCGACCCGGCCGTGCAGGCGTTTTCCCATTCGGTCGGCGTGTCCGGCAGCAACCAGACCATCGCTAACGGCCGCTTCTGGATCGCCCTGAAAAAACGCGGTGATCGCGATGTTTCCGCCAGCCAGTTCATCGACCGCATCCGCCCGCAACTGATGAAAGTCCCCGGCATCGTGCTTTACCTGCGCGCAGGCCAGGACATCAACCTCAGCTCCGGCCCGAGCCGTGCGCAGTATCAATACGTGCTCAAGAGCAACGACGGGCCGACGCTCGCCACCTGGACCCAGAAACTCACCGAAAAACTGCGCAGCAACCCGGCGTTCCGCGACATTTCCAACGACCTGCAACTGGGCGGCAGCATCACCCACATCAGCATCGACCGCAGCGCCGCCGCGCGATTCGGCCTGACGGCGAGTGATGTCGACGAGGCGCTGTACGACGCCTTCGGGCAGCGGCAGATCAACGAGTTCCAGACCCAGGTCAACCAGTACAACGTGATTCTGGAACTGGACACCAAACAGCGCGGCAAGGCTGAAAGCCTCAACTATTTCTACCTGCGCTCGCCACTGAGCGGAGAAATGGTGCCGCTGTCGGCGCTGGCCCGATTCGACGCGCCAACCATCGGCCCGCTGTCCATCGCTCACGACGGCATGTTCCCGGCCGCCAACCTGTCGTTCAACCTGGCGCCCGGCGTGGCGTTGGGCGACGCGGTCATCCTGCTCAATCAGGCCAAGGCCGAGATCGGCATGCCGACCGCAATCAGCGGTAACTTCCAGGGTGCGGCCCAAGCATTCCAGAGTTCGCTGGCCAGCCAGCCATGGCTGATTCTGGCGGCGCTGGTGGCGGTGTACATCATTCTCGGTGTGCTCTATGAAAGCTTTGTCCATCCGCTGACGATCATCTCGACCCTGCCAGCAGCAGGCCTTGGCGCGGTGATCATGCTGTGGATCTGCGGCCAGGACTTTTCGATCATGGCTTTGATCGGGCTGGTGTTGCTGATCGGCATCGTGAAGAAAAACGGCATCCTGATGATCGACTTCGCCCTTGAAGCGCAGCGTCATCGCGGGCTGTCGCCGCAAGACGCGATTTTCGAGGCGTGTATCACGCGGTTCCGGCCGATCATCATGACCACCCTCGCCGCCCTGCTCGGCGCCCTGCCGCTGATGCTCGGCTACGGCACCGGCGCTGAACTGCGCCAGCCGCTGGGGATCGCCGTTGTCGGCGGCCTGCTGGTCAGCCAGATGCTGACGCTGTTCACCACACCGGTCATATACTTGTGGCTTGAGCGGCTGTTCCACAAGCCCAAACCATCGCCCGTCGCGGCGCTGGCAACGACAGACTGAGGCGGGTCATGCGCGTTCTGATTATCGAAGACGAAGAGAAAACCGCGGACTACCTGCACCGCGGCCTGACGGAACAGGGTTACACCGTGGATCTGGCTCGCGACGGCATCGAGGGCCTGCACCTGGCGCTGGAAAGCGACTACGCGGTGATCGTTCTCGACGTGATGCTGCCGGGTCTCGATGGCTTCGGCGTACTGCGCGCATTGCGTGCACGCAAGCAGACGCCGGTGATCATGCTCACCGCCCGCGAACGGGTCGAAGACCGGATCCGTGGTTTGCGCGACGGTGCCGACGATTACCTCGGCAAACCGTTTTCCTTCCTCGAACTGGTGGCGCGCCTGCAAGCGCTGACCCGCCGCAGCGGTGGCCATGAACCGGTGCAGGTGAGCATCGCCGACCTGTGGATCGATCTGATCAGTCGCAAGGCCACCCGCGCCGGCACGCGACTGGATTTGACCGCCAAGGAGTTTTCACTGCTCAGCGTGCTGGCCCGGCGTCAGGGCGAGATCCTGTCGAAAACCGCGATTGCGGAAATGGTCTGGGACATCAATTTCGACAGCGACGCCAACGTCGTCGAGGTTGCGATCAAGCGTCTGCGAGCCAAGCTCGACGGGCCGTTCGACGAGAAACTGCTGCACACCATCCGTGGCATGGGTTATGTGCTGGAGAGCCGTGGTGTCCAGTAATTCAATCGCCCTGCGCTTGAGCGGGATGTTCACGCTGGTGGCGCTGCTGGTGTTTCTGTTGATCGGCGGTGCGTTGTATCAGCAGGTGGACAAGGGCTTGGGGCTGCTGCCGGAAGCCGAGCTGGACGCACGCTACAGCGTGCTCGAATCCACCGTCGGCCGTTACGGCACGCCCGAGCATTGGGTCAAGATCAACAGCAAACTCAAGCTGCTGGGCGAAGAAGACAAACGCATCAGTTTCTGGATCAGCAGCGGCGATCCGCAGTACGAGTACGGCAATTTCACCCCGCTGATTCGCGACTTCGCCAATGGCCCGCTAGGCATGCGTGACCTGCAATTGCCCGACCAGCCCTACCCGTTGAAAGTGCTGGTCAGCCAGTTCCCGGCCAAGGACCAACGCCCGCCGCTGCGCTTCATGATCGGCATCGACACCGAGACCTTTCACCAGACCCAGCACAATCTGCTGATCGCCTTGATCGGCCTGGCGATTGTCGGCGTGTTGATGGCTTCGGCGCTGGGTTACTGGGTGGCGCGGATCGGCCTCAAGCCGCTGATCAAACTGTCCCATGAAGCTCAAAGACTCGCACCACCGCTCAGAGCTGGACGCTTGCGTTTGTCGCCGCTGCCCCCGGAGCTTGAGCAGTTTGTCGACTCATTCAACTCGACGCTGGAACGGGTTGAACAAGCTTATTCGCGGCTCGAATCCTTCAACGCCGATGTCGCCCATGAACTGCGCTCACCGCTGACCAACCTGATCGGTCAGACCCAGGTCGCCCTGACGCGCGGGCGCTCCGCCGAACATTATTTCGAAGTGCTGCAATCCAATCTTGAAGAGCTGGAACGTCTGCGCTCGATCATCAACGACATGCTGTTTCTGGCCAGCGCCGATCAGGGCAGCAAGGCCACCAAACTGACCTCGACGTCACTCGCCGATGAAGTGGCGACCACCCTCGAATACCTCGACTTCATCCTCGAAGATGCGCAGGTCCAGGTTCGGGTGAGCGGCGACGCGCAGGTGCAGATCGAAATCGCCCATCTGCGCCGGGCCTTGATCAATCTGCTGAGCAATGCGGTGCAGCACACCGCACCGGGTCAGGTGATCGAAGTGCAGATCGCGGTCGAGGAGCATCAAGTCAGCATCGGCGTGGCCAACCCCGGTTCACCGATTGCCAACGAGCATTTGCCCCGACTGTTCGAGCGTTTCTACCGGGTCGATGCGTCGCGCAGTAACAGCGGCAATAACCATGGCCTGGGGCTGGCGATCGTCAAGGCGATTGCGCTGATGCATGGCGGTGATGTGTTCGTGCGCAGTGATCGCGGCATGAACACCTTCGGGATTCATTTGCCGGTCTGACCCCGCCCCGCATCACTCCCACGCTCTGTGTGGGAATGAACATCCCCTACTGATCTTTGCTTTTGCTGTAACAGTCATTTATGAAAATCACGCTGTTTCCCAACGCTCGGCAACCTTATCTTTGCCCGCACCAAACAGCACTTGCCAAGCAAGAAGGTTTTCAAGATGTCCAACAGTATGGGTATTGCCAGCGCTTTCGTTTTGTCCTCATTGATCCTGTCGCCGATGGCGATGGCTGAAGAATCCCAGACGTTTGTAGCGCAAAACGCCGCTCGCGCTCACGCATTCGAACAGCATCAGGCAGAAGTGATGGCCAAAGCCCAAGACGCCACGCAAGCCCCTCAGGCTGCAACTTCCCAGGCTCAGGCAGCCGAGAAAGACAGCTGAGTCGCGCACCGCACAAAGTTTCCCTCGACGCGGTTGTTTGGCTCTTCCCGTTCAACCGTCGTCCTTCCAGGCCGCTGATTTTCAGCGGCCTTTTTTCGTTGTGGTGTGCAAGCGGTCTGGTTCGTCTCTTACAATTAGAAACATCCCGCACCTCAAAACATTGAAGTGTCAGTTGACCCAAGGAGCTTTACCGCACGTGCGTTACCCAGTTCGCTTCACTCCGCTGTTCATTGCAATTGCCGCAACGATTGCCCCCGCCGCCCACGCCGCCGAACCCGAAAAAGAAGGTTTCGTCGAAGGCTCGAGCCTCAACCTCAACGCCCGCAACTACTACATGAATCGCAACCGCTTGCAGAAAGCGGACGACAACATCGAGTGGGGCCAGGGTTTCCTCGGCAAATTCCAATCGGGCTACACCGAAGGCACGGTCGGTTTCGGCATCGATGCCCACGCCATGCTCGGTCTCAAACTTGATGGCGGTGGCGGTACAGACAACTCCAGCATCCTGCCGGTCAGCGATGGCAACGGCAAAGCGCCGGGTTCGTTCTCCACCGCGGGCGGCACCTTGAAAATGCGCGCGTTCGATACCGAACTGAAGGCCGGTGACCTGTTCCTCACCAACCCGGTGATCGCCGGCGGTGAAAGCCGCATGCTGCCGCAGACCTTTCGCGGTGTCAGCCTGACCAACCACAGCTTCGACGGCTGGATGATCGAAGGCGGCCAGGCCAGCTTCACCAAACCGTACAACCAGAGCGGTCACAAACGCATCGGCACCTCGTACGGTACACTCGCCGAACACGATGACAGCCAGCACCTGAACTGGGCCGGCGTGGCCTGGAGCGGTGTCGAAGGCCTGACCAGCAGTCTGTATGCTTCCGAGCTGAAGGACATCTGGAACCAGTACTACTACGACCTCGACTACACCTGGGCGCTGAACGATCTGGTGACCCTCAACCCGGGCCTGCACTTCTATCACACGCAGGACACCGGCGACGCGTTGCTGGGCAACATCGACAACAACACCTACAGCCTGCATTTCACCGTCGGCATCGGCAGCCACAGCGTCACCGCCGCGTACCAGCGGGTCAACGGCAACACGCCGTTCGACTACATCAGTCAGGGCGACAGCATCTACCTCGACAACTCCCAGCAGTACTCGGACTTCAACGGCCCGAACGAGCGCTCGTGGAAACTCAAATACGCCTACGACTTCGCAGGCGTCGGCATGCCTGGCCTGACCTCGGCGGTATCGTACTCGCGCGGCACGCTGGACCTGACCAAGGTCGACCCGGACAGCAAGGGCTACGCCTCGTGGTACAGCGCCGAAGGTCGCAACGCCAAGCACTGGGAGCGCGACATCGACCTCAAGTACGTGGTGCAAAGCGGCCAGGCCAAAGACCTGGCGGTACGCCTGCAATGGGCGACCAACCGTGGCGGCAACGGTTACGGTGCACTGGACACTGACACAGATGAATACCGTGTGATCATCGACTACCCGATCAACGTCTTCTAAGATCGGCGCTACAGTAAGAAGGCCAGCCTGATGCGCTGGCCTTTTTCTTGCGTGTGCGGCAGCGACGTTTGTACAACTACGCTTATAAGACTCTTCAACCGATAACCCACCATGATCGCGAGCCGTACCCCACCCGCTGCGGGCAAGACCGGACGCCCCGAGTTGCTGTTGATCCTCGGCAGTCTGCTGAGCGTCATCGCGATTGTGTGCATCGTCACTTTTCTGCTGATTCGTGAGCACGCCAATGCTCAGGAATCGGCCACGCGCAGTGCCACCACCATCGCCCAACTGATCGATGCCGATGTGCTGCGCACCGTCGAACTGTATGACCTGACCCTGCAAGGCCTGATCGCCGCCGCCCAGCGCGACGACCTGAAAAACGTGTCGCCGCAGATCCGCCACCTGGCGCTGTTCGACCGCTCGACGACGGCGCGTTTCAAGGGTGACATCCTGCTGCTCGACAAACATGGGGAGGTCATCGCCGATTCCTCGCGGGTCGAACCGCTGCCGGGCAATTTCGCCGACCGCGACTACTTTCTCGCCCACGCTTTCAACCGCGACACCGGCATGTTCATCAGCCGCCCTTTCAAGCCACGCTGCGACTGCGACGACGCCAACCAGTGGCGCATCAGTTTCAGTCGGCGGATTTCCTCGGACACCGGTGAATTCCTGGGCGTCGCGGTGGCGTCGATGAAGCTCGATTACTTCGACCAGTTGTTCAACAGCCTCGACATCGGTGTCGACAGCACGCTGAACATCATCAACAACGACGGCATCCTGCTGGCCCAGAAGCCCTATCTGCAAAGCGATTCGATCGGCAAGAGTTTCGCCAACCGGCCCAATGTGGTGCGAATCCTGCGCGACCGCAGCGGCAATGGCAGTTTCAACAGCATCTCGAGCATGGATTATCAACAACGGCTGTACACCTACTCCCAGGTGGGCAATCTGCCGCTGAGGGTGATCGTGGCGCTATCAAGTGAGGAAGTGTTCGGGGCGTGGAAACGCACGGCCATTCTGATCAGTGGCGCCACCGGGGTGCTCTGCCTCGGCCTGTTGTGGCTGACCTGGCTGCTGGCCCGAGAGTTGCGTCTGCGGCAACGGGCCGAACATGAACTGGCGCAACTGGCGGCCACCGATGCCCTGACCGGCGTCGCCAACCGGCGGATGCTTGATCAAGCGCTGCGACACGAATGGTTTCGTGCCCAGCGCTCGGGCAAGGCGTTGTCGGTGCTGATGGTCGATGCCGATCACTTCAAGGCATTCAACGACCGGCATGGCCATCAGGCCGGGGATCAGGCACTGCGCGAACTGGCCAAGGTGATTACCGCCAATGTGCGGCGCCCGGCGGATCTGGTGGCGCGTTATGGCGGTGAAGAGTTCTCGGTGATCCTGGCCGAAACCGACAGCGTCGGCGCGCAACAGATTGCCGAGCATGTGCGGGCAGCGGTGGAACAGTTGCCGCGTCTGGAGGGGGATGAAATGCCGATGACGGTGAGCATCGGTATCAGCACCTGGACGGCGGCCAGCGAAATCAGTCTGGAACAGCTGATGTTTGCAGCGGACAAGGCGCTGTACCAGGCCAAGGAAGGTGGGCGGAATCGAGTCGTCGTGGCTTGACGGAGGCGGCCTTTCCGGACGCATCGCTGGCAAGCCAGCTCCCACAGAGTTTTTGCGGTGTACTGAGGATCTTTGGATAACTGGAGAGCCTGTGGGAGCTGGCTTGCCAGCGATGAGGCCGGTACAGGCAATGCAAAACCTGCAGGCATAAAAAAAGGCCACCCTAAGGTGGCCTTCAAAAAACTAGAGAGGTTTTTTACTTACACCGCCGCAACCGGGCGCATGTAAGAGATTGGTGCGGTGCTGGCGTCTTCGAACGTCACGACTTCCCAGGCATCTGTCTGCTCAATCAACTTGCGCAGCAGCTGGTTGTTCAGTGCGTGGCCGGACTTGAAGCCCTTGAACTCACCAATCAGGCTATTGCCCAGCAGGTACAAGTCGCCAATTGCATCGAGGATCTTGTGCTTCACGAATTCGTCTTCATAGCGAAGACCGTCTTCGTTCAGTACGCCATCGGCATCGACCACGATCGCGTTTTCAACGCTGCCGCCGAGTGCGAGGTTGTGCTTGCGCAGGTACTCGATGTCACTCATGAAACCGAAAGTACGGGCGCGGCTGACTTCTTTTACGAACGAAGTGCTGGAAAAATCCACGCTTGCACTTTGGGTGCGGTCCCGGAAAACCGGGTGATCGAAATCGATCTCGAAGCTCACCTTGAACCCTTCGAAAGGAACGAAAGTGGCGCGCTTGTCGCCGTCTTCCACTGTCACTTCACGCAGGATGCGGATGAATTTCTTGGCGGCGTCCTGTTCTTCCAGGCCTGCCGATTGAATCAGGAATACGAAAGGTCCTGCGCTACCGTCCATGATCGGGACTTCGGACGCGGAGAGCTCGACGTAGGCGTTATCGATGCCCAGGCCAGCCATGGCCGAGAGCAAGTGCTCTACCGTGTCCACTTTGACGTCGCCGTTAATCAGCGTCGTCGACATAGTGGTTTCACCGACGTTTTCCGCGCGGGCAGGAATCTGCACCACAGGGTCGAGGTCAGCGCGACAAAACACAATGCCAGTGTCGACAGGCGCAGGCTTGAGGGTCAGGTAGACCTTCTCCCCAGAGTGCAGGCCTACACCTGTGGCACGGATAATATTTTTCAGTGTGCGTTGTTTAATCATGGCTTGGGCCGCTTCAGCGCAAATTGCGAACTGGTATCAACAAAGGCTGGCGATGATAGCAGACCATGCCTTTGCTGAACACCAATCACCTTCATAGCCCTGATACATTCCATCAATCAGCCTGACGACGCAGGAAAGCCGGGATGTCCAGGTAGTCCAGGTCATCTTGCGGATTCATCTTCGCGGCAGTCGCAGCACCGGCCTGAGCCTGGTTGCGCATGACGGTCGGACGGTCCAGGTCACGGTAGTTCACCGCTGGCGCTTCCTGACGAGCGGGAGCCGGTTGTTGCACCTGAGCGGCAGCCATGGAGGTGTGAACGGTGTTGTCGATGACCTTCACAGGCTTCTCGATTTTCGCGCCCAGACCGGTGGCAACCACGGTGACGTGCAGTTCGTCGCGCATGTCCGGATCGATAACAGTACCGACCTTGACCATTGCGTGCTCGGAGGCGAAGGCTTCGATGATCGAACCCACGTCGGAGTACTCACCCAGGGACAGGTCAGGACCGGCGGTGATGTTCACCAGGATGCCGCGTGCACCTTGCAGGTTCACGTCTTCCAGCAGCGGGTTGCGGATGGCCGCTTCGGTTGCTTCACGTGCACGGTTCGGACCGCTGGCGCAGCCAGTGCCCATCATTGCCATGCCCATTTCGCTCATCACGGTACGCACGTCGGCGAAGTCGACGTTGATCATGCCCGGACGCTTGATGATGTCGGAGATACCGCGAACGGCACCGGCCAGTACATCGTCAGCCTTGGCGAAAGCCGACAGCAGGCTTGCGTCTTTACCGAGGATGGTCAGCAGCTTCTCGTTAGGGATGGTGATCAACGAGTCGACGCTTTCGGAGAGCATGCGGATGCCTTCGTCGGCGATCTGCATACGCTTGCGGCCTTCGAACGGGAACGGACGCGTTACGACAGCAACGGTCAGGATGCCCATTTCCTTGGCCACTTCGGCGATGATCGGCGCAGCACCGGTACCGGTACCGCCGCCCATGCCAGTGGTAATGAACACCATATTGGTGCCGGCCAGCACTTCAGCGATGCGCTCGCGATCTTCCAGCGCAGCCTGACGGCCGACTTCCGGGTTGGCGCCGGCGCCAAGGCCTTTGGTCACGCCAGTGCCCAGTTGCAGAATGGTGCGCGCGCCGATGTTTTTCAGCGCTTGAGCATCGGTGTTGGCGCAGATGAACTCGACGCCTTCGATGTTGCTCTTGACCATGTGGTTGACAGCGTTGCCGCCGCCACCGCCAACACCGATAACTTTGATTACCGGGCTTGCGGGGATGTTGTCTACGAGTTCGAACATTTTCCCTCTCCTTACATTCTCTAGTTTTTTCGCCTACTGCATTTTGTTGCGGTGTTGCGGTAAAGCTTTAGAAGTTGCCTTGAACCCACTTCTTCAATCGGTCCAGCAACGGCGCCTGTGGCTCATCGTTGCTGTAGCTGTCGCGGCTGCCGATGCCCGAGAACGAGATCCCGTCGGACTGCTTTTGCAGGCCGTACATCAACAAGCCAACGCCAGTGGAATAAATCGGGTTACGCACCACGTCATCCAGACCTTTCACGCCATGGGGCACGCCCAGGCGGACCGGCATGTGGAAGATTTCTTCGGCCAGTTCGGTGGCGCCTTCCATTTTCGACGTACCGCCGGTCAGCACGATGCCGGCCGGGATCAGGTCTTCGTAGCCGCTGCGACGCAGCTCGGCCTGGATCAGGGTGAACAGCTCGTCGTAACGCGGCTCGACCACTTCGGCCAGGGCCTGACGGGACAGCTCGCGCGGCGGACGGTCGCCGACGCTCGGCACCTTGATGGTTTCGCCGGCGCCGGCCAGCTTGGCCAGGGCGCAGGCGTAGCGGATCTTGATCTCTTCGGCGTACTGGGTCGGGGTGCGCAACGCCATGGCGATGTCGTTGGTCACCTGGTCGCCGGCAATCGGGATCACGGCCGTGTGGCGGATGGCGCCTTCGGTGAAGATCGCGATGTCGGTGGTACCGCCGCCGATGTCGACCAGGCACACGCCCAGCTCTTTTTCGTCGTCGGTCAGCACCGAGTAGGCCGAAGCCAGTTGTTCGAGAATGATGTCGTCGATTTCCAGACCGCAGCGACGCACGCATTTTTCAATGTTCTGTGCGGCGTTGACGGCGCAGGTGACCACGTGAACCTTGGCTTCCAGACGCACACCGGACATGCCCAGCGGCTCACGAACGCCTTCCTGGTTATCGATCACGTAGTCCTGCGGCAAGGTGTGCAGCACCCGCTGGTCAGCCGGGATCGCCACAGCCTGGGCAGCGTCGAGTACGCGCTCAAGGTCAGCCGAGCTGACTTCGCGATCACGAATCGCCACGATGCCGTGGGAGTTCAGGCTGCGGATATGATTGCCCGCCACGCCGACGAACGCCGAGTGAATGCGGCAGCCCGCCATCAGTTGGGCTTCTTCGATCGCGCGCTGGATCGATTGCACGGTGGACTCGATGTTCACCACCACGCCTTTCTTCAGGCCGCGGGACGGATGAGTGCCGATCCCGACGATTTCCAGCGTGCCGTCGTCCGCAACCTCGCCGACCAGCGCCACCACCTTGGAGGTGCCGATATCGAGACCGACGATCATTTTGCCGCTTTGCACGTTTGCCATGGGTCCTGCCTCTTCTTAATTCTTTGCGACAGCGGGTTGGGCTGTCGTCGGCGCTACTGGTTCCCGCCAGCCAACAGCGAGGCCGTTGGCATAGCGCAGATCGATGCGCGCAATGTTCGTAATCTGGTCTTTAAGCGTCTTGTCATAGATGGCAATGAAGCGGCGCATCTTTTCCACCAGGTTGCCGCGTCCCAGCAGCAACTCGATGCCGGGGCCGGAACTGCCGGCACCGGTGGTCAGGAACCAGCTGCCACGTTCACGCAGCTCGAGGCGCGCAATCGAGAAGCCCATTGGCCTGAGCATCTGGCTCAGTACCTGATACTGCTGCATCACTTGCTGCTGGGCCCGCTGCGGGCCGAACAGCTGTGGCAGGTGTTCGTAGTTCGCCAGTTCCTTGGGCGTGAACGCCTGGCCCTGGTTGTTGAGCAGCGACTCGTCGCCCCAACGGGCCACGGGCAGTTGCTCTTCGAGGCGGATCACCACCTGGTCCGGCCACACCCGACGGACTTCGGCGTGAGCGATCCACGGCATCTGTTCCAGCTCGGTGCGCATGCTCGCCAGGTCGATGGTGAAGAAGCTCGACGCCACGTACGGGGCGATTCGCTGCTGCACCGCTTGCTGGCTGATGTAGCTCAGGTCGCCTTGTACCGCGATCTTGGTGATCGGCCGGTCGGCATACGGCAACAAACGCTGCGCGCCTTCATAGGTACCGAACCCGAGCACCACCAAAAGCACCGGCCAGAAGAGGCTTTTCAGAAAGCCGAAATTGGCTTTGGGCAGGCGCGCGGACATCGGCTCTTTGGCCACCATTCGGCTGGCACCCCGCGGCACCGGCTTGCGGCCGGGAGCGGGTGGCTGATGTCTGAGCTGTGCGCCTTGCATGGTCTTAACCTCGCGCCTCTTTCTTGCCATCGGCATCGACACTGGCGGCCAGAATGGCCAGGACCAGTTGCTGGAAATCCAGACCGGCCGCTTTCGCCGCCATCGGTACCAGGCTGTGATCGGTCATGCCGGGAGCGGTGTTGACTTCCAGGAACCAGAATTTGCCGTCGGCGTCCTGCATCACGTCCGCCCGACCCCAACCACCAATGCCCAGCGCCTCGCAGGCTTGCGCCGTGAGGTCCATGAGTTCTTTTTCCTTGGCGGCATCGAGCCCGCACGGAATCCGATACTGGGTATCGTTGGCGATGTACTTGGCGTCGTAGTCGTAGAACGTGTGTGGCGTACCCAGGGCGATAGGAGGCAACACCTGGTCACGCAGGGTGGCGATGGTGAACTCCGGACCGTGGATCCATTGCTCGACCAACACTTGCGAATCGTAGGTACTGGCCGCTTTCCATGCGTCGATCAACTCGGACGCAGAACTCACTTTGGCCATCCCGATACTTGAACCTTCATGCGCCGGTTTGACGATCAAAGGGAAGCCCAGTTCCGTCGCTGCCGAAATACAATCCGCCTCGGTGCGCAGTACGGCGTGACGCGGCGTCGGAATCCCCAGCGTGTGCCAGACCTGCTTGGTGCGCAGTTTGTCCATCGCCAGCGCCGAAGCCAGGATGCCGCTACCGGTATACGGAATGCCGGCCACTTCGAGCAGGCCCTGCATGCTGCCGTCTTCACCGCCACGACCGTGGAGAATGATGAACGCGCGGTCGATCTTTTCGCTCAACAGACGCTGCAGAATGTCGGCGCCGACGTCGATCCCGAACGCGTCCACACCGGCGCTTTGCAGCGCAGTGAGCACGGCGTTGCCGGACTTCAGCGAAACTTCACGCTCGGCACTCAAGCCACCGAACAGCACGGCCACGCGGCCGAAGTCTTTCGGGGCAATAGTGGAGAACAGATTGGCGTAGGCAGCAGTCATTTCAACTTCCCCTCGACCGGCGCCGCCACGGCACCGGCGAACAACTCGCTTTTCAACAGTTTCGGTGCGAGACCGCCGATGTCACCGGCGCCCTGGCACAGCAGAATGTCGCCGGCACGCAGCAGCGGCTTGACCAGCGGCGCCAGATCGACACCGCGCTCGATGTAGATCGGGTCCAGCTGACCGCGCTGACGGATGCTGTTGCACAGCTTGCGGCTGTCGGCACCCGGAATCGGCTCTTCGCCGGCCGGATAGACTTCCATCAGCAGCAGCACGTTGGCGTCGGCCAGTACATTGACGAAATCGTCGTACAGGTCGCGGGTGCGGCTGTAGCGGTGCGGCTGGTAGACCATCACCAGACGGCGCTCAGGCCAGCCACCGCGCACGGCTTTGATCACGGCTGCGACTTCGGTCGGGTGGTGACCATAGTCGTCGACCAGCATCACACTGCCGCCGTCCACCGGCAGTTCGCCATAGACCTGGAAGCGTCGGCCGACACCCTGGAACCCGGACAGGCCCTGAACGATAGCTTCATCACTGACGCCTTCGTCAGTAGCGATGCAGATGGTCGCCAGGGAATTGAGCACGTTATGGTTGCCGGGCATGTTCACGGACACATCCAGCGGCTCGCGATCAGGGCGCAGCACGGTGAAGAACGTCTGCATGCCTTGCTGGCGCACATTGATGGCGCGCACGTCGGCGTCTTCGCTGAAGCCGTAGGTCACGGTCGGACGTTTCACCAACGGCAGGATTTCACGCACCACCGGATCGTCCAGGCACATCACCGCCAAACCGTAGAACGGCAGGTTATGCAGGAACTCGACGAAGGTTTTCTTCAGTTTGTTGAAGTCACCGTCGTAGGTCGCCATGTGGTCGGCGTCGATGTTGGTGACCACGGCCACCAGCGGTTGCAGGTGCAGGAAACTGGCGTCGCTCTCGTCGGCCTCGGCGATCAGGTAGCGACTGGTGCCGAGTTGGGCATTGGTGCCCGCGGCGTTAAGGCGGCCACCGATGACGAACGTCGGATCCAGACCACCGGCCGCGAACACCGAAGCGATCAGGCTGGTGGTGGTGGTTTTGCCGTGCGTACCGGCGACGGCAATGCCGTGGCGGTAGCGCATCAGCTCGGCGAGCATCTCGGCACGCGGCACCACCGGGATACGGCGCTCCAGCGCATTCGCGACTTCCGGGTTGGAAGTATTCACGGCGCTCGACACCACCAGCACATCGGCAGCAGCGGCGTTCTCGGCACGGTGGCCGATGAAGATCTGTGCACCGAAGGATTCCAGACGCTCAGTGACCGGCGAAGCCTTGAGGTCGGAACCGGACACGGCGTAACCAAGGTTCAGCAACACTTCGGCAATGCCGCACATGCCCACGCCGCCGATTCCGACGAAGTGGATGCGACGGATGCGGCGCATTTCCGGTTGCGGCATGGCTTTCTGATTCTCAACCATGGGCCACCTCCAGACAGGTATCGACCACGCTGCGGGTGGCTTCGGGTTTTGCCAGACGGCGGGCCGCTTGGGCCATTTCTTCGAGTCGTTGCGGTTGCATCAAGACCTCTGTCAGGCGCGCGGCAAGGTCCGCGGCACCAGTCGTTCTTTGCGGCATCAGGAAGGCAGCGCCTTCGCGGGCCAAATAATCGGCGTTGCGGGTCTGGTGATCGTCGATCGCGTGGGGCAAGGGCACCAGCATCGAGGGCAGACCGGCGGCAGCCAGCTCACTGACGGTCAATGCGCCTGCGCGGCACACCACCAGATCAGCCCAGCCATAGGCCTGGGCCATGTCTTTGATGAAGGGCTGCACCTGCGCGTCCACGCCAGCGGCGCGGTAGCGCTCTGCAGTCACTTCATCGTGATTTTTGCCGGCCTGATGAAACACTTCCGGGCGCAATTTGGCAGCGACTTGGGCCAGGGCTTCAGGCAGCAACTTGTTCAACGGTTCTGCGCCCAGGCTTCCGCCCAGGATCAGCAAACGCGCCTTGCGTCCGGCCAGTGCCGCACGCGGTGTTTCGAGGAACAGCTCGCTGCGCACCGGGTTACCGGTGGTACGGCGGCTGTCCGACAGGGTAAAGGTGTCGGGGAAGGCTTCACACACCCGGGCGGCGAACGGCACCAGCAACCGATTGGCGGTGCCGGCCACGGCGTTCTGCTCGTGAACGATCACCGGCACACCGGCCAGTTTGGCGGCGATGCCACCAGGCCCGGTCACGTAACCACCGAAACCGACCACACACACCGGACGCAACCGGCGAATGATCGCCCGCGCCTGCCATACCGATTTCAGCAGCATGAACGGCGCCTTGAGCAGCGATAGCTTGCCCTTGCCGCGCAGGCCGCTGGCGTTGATGCGGTGCAATTCGAGGCCGGCGGCCGGCACCAGATCGTTCTCGATCCCGCGTGGCGTGCCGAGCCAGTGCACGGTGTAGCCGCGCGCCTGGAATTCACGGGCACAGGACAGTGCCGGGAACACGTGGCCACCGGTACCGCCGGCCATGATCAATACGTTAGCGCCCATGATTCGGCTCCTCCGCGAAGTCGCTCTCATGGAATTCCATCTCTTCACTGCCCAGGTGGGTCCGACTCTCCCACTCGATCCTCAGCAACAAGCCAAGGCAGGCACAGCAGATCACCAGGGAACTGCCGCCATAACTGAGGAACGGCAAGGTCAGGCCCTTGGTCGGCAGCAGGCCGACGTTCACGCCGATGTTGATCAGGAACTGACCGATCCACAGGAACGACAGGCCGTAGGCAACATAAGCGGCAAAAAACTGTTTGGCTTTCTCGGCCCACAGGCCGATGTACATGCCGCGAATACACACGAACACGAACAGCGCCACGGTGCACAGCGAACCCACCGCGCCCAGCTCTTCAGCCAGTACCGAGAACACGAAGTCGGTGTGGGCTTCCGGCAGGTAGAACTGCTTCTGCACACTGTTACCCAGGCCAACGCCCAGCCACTCGCCGCGACCGAACGCGATCAACGCTTGCGACAATTGATAACCGGCGCCGAACTGGTCGGCCCACGGGTCGGCGAAGTTGGTCAGACGCGCCATCCGGTACGGTTGCATCTGAATCAGCAACACCACCGCCGCCACCGCCAGCACCACCATCAGCGAGAACCGGAACAGTCCGACCCCGCCGAGGAACAGCATCGCCGCCGCAGCGCCCATCATTACGACGGTGGCACCGAAGTCCGGCTCCATCAGCAACAGGCCGGCCATAGGCAGCAACACGATGAACGGCTTGAAGAAGCCCATCCAGCTCTCGCGCACTTCCTTCTGACGACGCACCAGATAACCGGCGAGGTAAATCACCACGAACACCTTGGCGATCTCGGACGGCTGAACGTTGAAGAAGCTGAAACCGATCCAGCGCATCGAACCGTTCACTTCACGGCCGATCCCCGGGACGATCACCATCACCAACAGGCCGAACGCACCAATCAACATCAGCCAGCCCAGCCGCTGCCAGGTGGCGATCGGAATCATCATCGTGACGATGCACGCGCCCAGGCCCAGCACCACGTAGATCAGGTGACGGGTCATGTAATACAGAGCACTGCCCGACTGCACCGCACCGACTTCGGTCGATGCCGAGGCGATCATGATCAGACCCAGACCGAGCAGCGCCAGGCAACCGGCGAGCATCGGGAAGTCGAGGTCGATCCCGCGCCCGGTGATGATCGGGGACGGATACGGCTTGATGATGTTTCTCAGGCTCATGCCAGTTCCTCCACGGCGCGGACGAACTGGTGACCACGGTCTTCGTAATTCTTGAACATGTCGAAACTGGCGCAGGCCGGCGACAGCAGCACCACGTCACCCGGTTGCGCGGCGGCGCGGCATTGTTCGACCGCGTCGATCAACGAAGTGGCGCGAATCAGCGGCACGGCATCGCCGATCGCTTCGCCGATCTTGTCGGAGTCGCGGCCCATCAGGATCACGGCGCGGCAATGGGCCGCCGCCGGATCACGCAAATCCTTGAATTCGGCACCCTTGCCGTCGCCACCGGCGATCAGCACGACCTTGCCGTCGATGTCCGCGCCCAAGCCTTCGATGGCAGCCAGTGCGGCGCCAACGTTGGTGGCTTTGGAATCATTGTAGTAACCGACGCCGTCGAGGTCGCGCACCCATTGGCAGCGATGTTCGAGGCCAGCGAAGTTGCGCAGGGCCGCGAGCATGGCGTCGAACGGCAGACCGACTGCATGCCCCAACGCCAGCGCCGCCAGGGCATTGGACTGGTTGTGGGCACCGCGAATCTTCAATTCACGCACCGGCATCAGGTTCTGGAATTCGAAGGCCAGGTACTTCTCGCCATTCTCTTCGCGCAGACCGAACGCCTTGAAATCGGGTTTGGTGAGGCCGAAGGTCCAGCACGGCTGGCCCTCGCCCATCAGCGGCCGGGTCAACGCATCCTGACGGTTGACCACGAACTGCTTGGCGCCACGGAAGATCCGGTGCTTGGCCAGGTGATAGGCCGGCAGACCGCTGTAGCGGTCCATGTGGTCTTCGCTGATGTTGAGCACGGTCGCCACTTCAGCGTTGAGCTGATCGGTGGTTTCCAGCTGGAAGCTCGACAGCTCCATCACGTACAGCTCGACGTCATCGCTGAGCAGATCCAGCGCCGGTGTACCGAGGTTGCCACCGACTGCAACACGTTTGCCGGCGGCAGCCGCCATCTCGCCAACCAGCGTGGTGACGGTGCTTTTCGCGTTGGAACCGCTGATGGCCACGATCGGCGCCTTCGCGTTACGCGCGAACAGCTCGATGTCGCCGGACAACTTCACGCCACGGGCCGCAGCAGCTTGCAGGGCCGGGGTCGCCAGCGCCAGGCCAGGGCTCACGTAGAGCTCGTCGGCACGGCACAGGAACTCGACGTCCAGCTCGCCACAACGCACTTCCACGTGCGGATAGTCACGCTGGAGCGTGGCCAGTTCCGGTGGATTTTCCCGCGTGTCGGCCACCGCAAACGCCACGCCCCGGTTCGCCAGGAAGCGAACCAGGGACATGCCGCTCTTGCCGAGGCCGACAACGATGCGGAAGTGGTCAGAAGCGATCAGAGACACTCGTTCTACCTCAGCTTCAGGGTGGCAAGGCCGATCAGCACGAGAATCACGGTGATGATCCAGAAACGGACGATCACGCGCGGCTCGGGCCAGCCCTTGAGTTCAAAGTGGTGGTGTATCGGAGCCATGCGGAACACACGGCGACCGGTCAGTTTAAAGGAGGCAACCTGAATCACGACTGACAGGGTTTCCATCACGAACACGCCGCCCATGATGAACAGGACGATTTCCTGACGGACGATCACCGCGATGGTGCCCAGGGCTGCGCCCAGCGCCAGTGCGCCGACGTCACCCATGAAGACTTGTGCCGGATAGGTGTTGAACCACAGGAAGCCCAGGCCGGCACCGATCAGCGCGCCGCAGAACACGATCAGTTCACCGGCGCCCGGTACGTACGGGATCAACAGGTATTCAGCGAATTTCACGTTACCCGACAGGTAGCAGAAGATGCCCAGACCGCCGCCGACCATCACCGTCGGCATGATCGCCAGACCGTCGAGGCCGTCGGTGAGGTTGACCGCGTTGCTCGAACCGACGATCACGAAGTACGTCAGCACGATGAAGCCGGCGCCCAGCGGAATGCTGTAGTCCTTGAGCATCGGCAGGATCAGGGTGGTTTCCACCGGAGTGGCAGCGGTCATATAAAGGAAGATCGCCGCGCCGAGGCCGAACACCGACTGCCAGAAATACTTCCAGCGGCTCGGCAAGCCACGGGAGTTCTTCTCGATCACCTTGCGATAATCGTCGACCCAGCCGATGGCACCGAACAGCAGGGTCACCAGCAGAACGGTCCAGACATAACGATTGCTCAGGTCAGCCCACAGCAGAGTGCTGACGCCGATCGAAGACAGAATCAGCGCGCCACCCATGGTCGGCGTACCGGATTTGGACAGGTGCGATTGCGGACCATCGTTACGAACCGATTGGCCGATCTGACGGTTCTGCAGGGTGCGGATCATCCACGGGCCATAGCACAGCGACAGGACCAGCGCAGTCAGCACACCGAGGATCCCGCGCAGGGTCAGGTACTGGAAGACCGCGAAGCCTTTGTAGAACTGTTGCAGATACTCCGCTAGCAGCAGCAGCATTAATGTTTCTCCAGACTGGACCCGCACAGGGCCGCAACGATGTTTTCCATCGCTGCGCTGCGCGAACCCTTGATCAAAATGGTGGTGTTTTTGTCCTGCTCGGCACCGAGGGCCTGGATCAGTTCGGCCTGTGTGCCGAAGTGATGCGCCTCGTTACCGAATGCGTTCACGGCGTGGACCATGTTCGGCCCAACGGCGTAAAGCGCGGAAACCTTGCCCCGGGCGTATTCGCCCACGTCGCGGTGCCCCTGCTCCGCCCAGTCGCCCAACTCGCCGATATCCCCGAGCACCAGAACGGTGCGGCCGGAAAAGCCGGCGAGTATATCAACGGCCGCGCACATCGAGGTGGGGTTCGCGTTGTAAGTGTCATCGATCACGCGCATGCCGTTTTTCGCCAGCTGCGCGACGGTGCGACCCTTGACCGGTTGTACCGCGCCAAGCCCGGTGGCGATGCCGAACAGCGACACGCCCAAGGCGTGAGCGGCAGCGGCAGCGGCCAGGGCATTGGCGACGTTATGGGTGCCGAGCAGGTTCAGTTGAACCCGTTCCACACCTTCAGGGCTGTGCAGGTTGAACGCCGGGCAGCCACGGGCATCGGTGGCCAGATCGCTGGCGTGGAAATCTGCCTGGGTGTTGCTCAGGGCAAAGGTCAGCACCTTGCGACCGGCAGCGCGGGTCTTCCAGATACCGAACGCCTTGTCATCGAGGTTCAGTACGGCGATACCATCGGCCGCCAGACCGTCGATGATTTCCCCTTTGGCTTCGACGATTTTCTCCGGACCACCGAACTCACCGACGTGAGCGGTGCCGGCATTGTTCAAGATCGCGACATGCGGTTTGGTCAGCCCGACGGTGTAAGCGATTTCACCGAGGCGTGAGGCGCCCAGTTCGATCACGGCCGAAGTATGTTCCGGGGCCAATTCGAGCAGGGTCAGCGGTGCGCCAAGATCGTTGTTCAAGTTGCCACGGGTCGCCAAGACCGGACCGCGCGTGCGCAGAATGCTCGCGAGCATTTCCTTGACCGTGGTCTTGCCGCTGGAACCGGTGACAGCCACAACCGGTTGGGTGAACGCGGCACGGTTCAATGCACCCAACTGGCCAAGGGCCTGACGGGTGTCCTTGACCAGCAATTGCGGCAACGTGCTGTCGGCGACTTCACGCTCCACCAGCGCCGCGACCGCGCCTTTGCCGGCGACGTCGTTCAGATAGTCATGACCGTCGAAACGCGGGCCAGTCAGGGCAATAAACAGTTGGCCTGCCTTGATGGCGCGGCTGTCGATGCTCACGCCGTCAAAAATGGCGTCCGCGCTGA